>NZ_BAABEV010000023.1:0-132279 GCF_039540335.1 Actinomadura verrucosospora
AGCGCGGCGCGGGCGGCGGACGCCGTCGCGGCGCCACCGGACGCCCGCGACTTCGACCTGCGGCGCGGCACGGACCGGAGCGCTTCGGTCAGGGCGCTGGGCGGCGTGCTCGGCAGGACCGGCGTCGCCGCGCTGCTCCGCTCGCCCGGCCACGCCAGGCTCGGCGGCGGCTGCGGACGGGCGGCAAGGGTCCCCGGAGGCTCGCTCGTCTACTGCTTCGACCAGGCGGACAGCACCACGCAGGACTGGGTCCCGCAGGGCGTCACGTCCGTCTCGGACGCCGCGGCGGCCGAGCGATGGGCGGGCGGCGTCCGGCCGATCCTCGTCTCCTGGCACAACGGCGGCCGGGTCAGGATCACGTTCGTCGACCCCGACCGGCGCGTCTACCGGCACGTGCTGCTCGTCGCGCCGGTGATGCGGGGCGGGCGGCCCACCTACACCGACGTCGGCGTCCACGCGGGCGGCATCGCCTGGTACGGCGACAAGCTCTACGTCGCCGACACCCGGCACGGGCTGCGCGAGTTCGACATGCGGCAGATCTTCGACCTGGTCGCGAGCGGAGCGGGCTCGACCCGCCGCCCCGACCGGATCGGGCTGCACGGCGGCACGTACTACGCCCACGGTTTCCGGTACGTGATGGCGCAGACGAGCAGCCGGCACTTCGCCCGCGGCCGGACCGGCGGCGAGTGCAGGGGCCGCGGCCCGCTGCGCATGTCGTGGACGGCGATCGACCGCACCACGTGGCCGCACGTCCTCATCGCGGGCGAGTACTGCCGCCCGGACCAGCCGCGGGGACGGGTGGTCTCCTGGCCGCTGGAGTCCTTGGCCGGACGCGGGACCGCGAGCGCCGACGGCGGCGCGCGGCTCCCGGTGGACCGGGTCCAGGGCGCGGTCAGGACGCGCGGGCAGTGGTGGTTCACCCAGAGCCGCAGCGGCGAGCGCGGCCGGCTCTTCTCGACCCGCTACACCGGCCGCGGCTGGGCACCGGTGAGCCGCCGCACCGTTTCCTACGGACCGGAGGACCTGTCCTGCCACCGGGGCCGCCACCGCGTCTTCACGCTCGCGGAGCACCCGGGCCGGCGCGCCCTGTGGGCGTTCCGCGCGGCCTCCTGCCGGTGACCTCCGGCGCCTCACGCGCTGATCGCCGACCTGGCAGGCTCGGCCTCTCCCGCGGAGCGCCGCCGGGGACCGCCGCGCACCAGGGACCCGATCGCCACGGCGCCGATCGCCGCGACGCCCAGCGCCGCTCCGATCCAGGCCGTGGACGGGTAGCCCTTCCCCGCGTCGATCGCGAGCCCGCCGAGCCACGGCCCCACCGTGATGCCGATGTTGAACGCGACGACGTTCCCGGCGGCGACGAGCGTCGACGCGCCGTCCACCAGGCCGAACGCCCGCGAGTTGAGGGCCGGGTTCGTCCCGAATCCGACGAACCCGAGGAAGAACACGAGGACCACCACGGGCAGGGGCGACCTCGCCGCCAGGGCGAGCAGCGCGGACACGACCGTGAGCCCCGCGAAGCCCGCGTACAGCGTCGGGACGCCCCACCGGTCGGCCGTCCGCCCGCCGAGCGTGATCCCGAGGAGGGCGCCGACGCCGTACAGCGCCAGCACGCCGGGGACCCACGCCTCCGCGATGCCCGTCGTCTCCGTCAGGAAGGCGCCCAGGTAGCCGAACACGGCGAGGAGCCCGCTCGTGGCCAGCGCCGTCGTCCCGTACAGCAGCCACAGGCCGGGGACGGCCATCGCGCGCACCTCGTCCCGCACCCGGGGCGGCGCGGCGTCCGCGCGCGCGGCGGGGATCGTCGCGGCCACCAGCGCCATCGCGGCGGCCGACATGGCCGCGACCGCCCAGAACGCCGCCCGCCAGCCGAGATGCTGCCCGACCACCGTCCCGGCGGGCAGCCCGACGATCGCCGCGACCGTGAGGCCGCCCGCGACGACGCCCATCGCCTTCCCGCGCGCGTCGCGCGGCACGAGGCTCACGGCGGTCGCCGCCGCCACCGCCCAGAACCCCGCGTAGACGAACGCCCCGACGATCCGCATCGCGAACAGCGTCCAGTATCCGGGCGTGAGCGCCCCGACCACGTGCGTCAGCGCGAACACCGCGAGGAACGCCAGCATCGCCCGCCGGTGCGGCCAGCGCAGCGTCAGGACGGCGAGCGGCGGCGCCCCGGCCAGCATCCCGATCGCGAACGCCGAGATCAGCCACCCGGCGGCGGGCACGGACACGCCGAGGTCGTGCGCCATGCCGGGCAGCAGCCCCGCCAGCATCAGCTCCGACGTGCCCTGCGCGAAGATCGCCAGTCCCAGCGCGTAGACGGCCAGTGGCATCGGTCCTCCTGTATTGGATAGATCAGTACAAAACTCGGGCGTGAAAAAGGGCGGCGCGCCGGCCGCCCGGATCAGAGGGAGAGCATCGCCGTGTCCGCGATGGCCCGCAGGGTGTCGGGGCCGGCGCCGCCGCGCGCGGCCACCTGGATGCCGCTGATCGTGGAGATCATGAAGTGCGCCAGCGCGCCCGCGTCCTTGGCGGCGTCGATCTCGCCGTCGCGCATCCCGTCCTCGATCGCCGCCCTGAGCGTGGCGAACCGCCGCCGCCGGTCCCGTTCGAGCCGCTCGGCGATGTCGGGGTCGTGCGGCCCGAGCTCCACCGTGGCGTTCACGACCAGGCATCCGGACGGGTCGTCCTCGTCCGGTTCGGCGGCCCAGTCCATGACCGCCCGGAGGCGCTCGCGCACCGTGCCCTCACCGCCCTGCAAGTGGTCGATGAGCCGCCCGGTCCGCACCTCCATGTAGTGCGTCAGCGCCTTGACGAACAGATCGCGCTTGCTGGCGAACGTGTTGTAGATGCTGCTGCGCCCGAGACCCGTCGCCGCGCACAACCCCTGCGTCGACGTCGCCTCGTAGCCGTCCGCCCAGAAGGCCCGCATGGCCGCCTCGACGGCAAGACCCTCGTCGAACTTCCTCGGCCGCGCCATGCAGTCACCGTAACACGTTATGGACAGCTCGATCCAATATCATCCGGCCGGATCGCCGAGCCGCACGAGCCGCTGCCGCCCGGGATGCACCAGCAGCGCGTCGCCAGGCTCCAGGGGTCCCTGGAGCGATGAGGGAACATCCCAAAGCCTCGCCTCATGCCCGCCCACATACCTGGTCAGCAGAGCCGGTGCGCCGAGGTCACGGAGCAGGGTGACCACGGGATCGAGCGACTCGCCGAACGTGATCTGATGCCGTGCGAGGACGAGGTGGACGCCGTGCTCGCGCATCGTTCGCAGGTCGGGGATGGCCGCGGCGAGCGGGTCGTCTCCCAGCAGGCGCGGACGGTGCGACACGACCAGGAAGATCGAGGGCCCCCTGCGCCTTAACAGGCGGGTGCTGGTGCTCCACCTGGCCTCGGTCAGCATCCTGCCGAATTCCTCCGGCGACGACGTGTGCCGCACGCCCCCCCGCCCCCACGCCTCTGCGCGTGCGAGGTCGTGCGGGCTCATGTGCATGTCCAGGAAGTAGACGAGCCGGTCCCGCTCGGTACCACTCGACGCCAACCCGTCAACGATCTTGCGCACCAGGGTCGCCTTCCCGGAACCGGAGGGGCCGCTGATGAGCAGATGCCGATCGACGTCGAAGTCCAGAAGCACGGCCTCGCCCGTCTCCGGATCACTCCCGAGCCGCACTCTCCGGTTCCGGGAGACCGGGGCGCGCGGGGGCGCGGTCTCCGCGTCGAAGGCGTGGACCCACCTGAACCGTTCGGCGAAGTCTGGAATGGTCTGGAGCAACTGCTCGAATCGCTCCGGCTCCCCGCAGAGGATGACCAGGGAGCCGTCGCGCTCGTACCGCATCAGTGAGAGCAGGCTCCGGATAGTGTCCGGATTAAGGTAGCCGGTCTCGGGACCCTGCTCCGGTGCGTCCCCGATGAGGAACACGGTGCTCCGCACCGATCGCAAGGAAGCAGTGATGTGGGCGGCTGGGTCGGGCCCAGAGTCGGGCTGGGTGTAGGAGACTGTGAGGACATTGGCGTCTCCGCTCGGCAGCATGCCGAGGTCGACCAACATCTCTCCGAACAGGCTCGCTGTCACCTCCATCTCCGGCCTCAACGGCGCAGAGAACATCAGGTGCCGGATCGGGCGGGAAGCGCCGGAACGTGCAGACTCGGCGACGGCCTGGAGCATTTCCCGCAATGCCGCCTCGACAGTGGAGAAGTCGACGGATTCGCCTTCAATTATCCGCGGGTCGTTCCCGATTTTCTCTTGCAGGTTGGTGAGCAGGCGGTCGATGTCTTCCGGGAGGGGGCCCTCCGGCGTGGTGCTCGCCGATGAGCCCTGTGAGGGTGTGCGCGTTCGGCGGACGAAGTCGTCGACGGCGTCGCGGGGAGGCTCCGGTGCCACGGTGAACTGCTGGGGGGAGCCGCCTCCGGCGAGGAGGTAGGCCGTTCGCTCGCTGTCCGGGAACTGCAGGCTCGCCTGCCCGAGGACGTGCCGCAGCTGGTCGGGTGGCAGGCGGCCCGCCGCTATGCGCCAGCCGAGGAGCGGCAGGAAGCGGCCCCAGATGGTGGTGTTCTCGACGGTGGACGCGGTGAGCAGGAGTTGGACGTCGAGCGCTCTGCCTCGCTGTGCCAGGGAGAGGAGCGTCTCGCCCACCTCGGGTCTGCTGATCGGGAAGGTGAGCGAGAGATCGGCGACCACGAGGAGGCGCGGCCGCGTCTGGGGCGGCGGCGTGGACGGGGACCCGGGAGGAAGGGTGGCGGGCTGTTCGCCCGGCTGGTAATCCTCGAAGAAGTTCCACCAGACCCGGTCGACCGAATTGGGGTCCTGGCGGAACTGCTCGTACAGCTCGTCGACCGTCCATTGGCCGGTGCCGGGATCCGAAACATGCGGCGTGTCCTGCGGCGGGCTCGCGGACCGTGCTTCGAGCTCGCCGGAAAGGAACTCGAAGAACCGCCGGAGTCGCTCCGGCGAGCCGAGCAGCTCTTCCTCGGAGTAGCGGACGTGCGGAAGGTCGATGGGCTCCCCGAGAGGATGCTCGCCCATCCCCGCGAACGCGAATCGCAGGTCGGCCGGTGAGTGTCCTGCGGCGAGGGCCAGGGTGATGGCGCGAACGACCTTCTGGCGGGCCTCGGGACCGCCCACGATCAGGCCGTGAGGAATGCCCGACGAGGAATCGAGCGGATAGAGGTTGAGGAGATGGCCGCCCGGCCGGTAACCGATCGCCGGGCTGCGGGGCATCTCGGCGGGCAGGGCCCATGTCTCGTGCAGCATCCCGCTCGGCCCGCCGCCGTTCAACCGCAGCACGTCGAACTCGGGCTCGACTGTGAGCTCTACGGAGCTCACCCGCGCCACGGGCTCGGAACTCGGGGGATTCTCGGGCCAAGGGAGCCGACGCGCCTGCGGGCCGCGCCGCCTCATCAGGGCGTTGATCGCGTCGGCGGTGTCGAGTGAGATGCGTGCGGGCTCGAAGGCGGGGCGGGCCTCCTGCGCGAAGATGTGGACGGACGCGAGGTGATCGCCCATGCGGCTGGGGAAACCCACGTTCCAGCCGGCGTAGCCGGAGAGTTCCGGCGGGGTGAGGGACTCGTTCGACGAGCAGAAGACGAACTTGATCCCCTGGCTCGGTCCCGCCTCGCAGAGCGCTGCGAGCGGTTCGACAAGTTCGGGCCGCGCTTCGATCAGGGGCCCGGTTTCGTCGATGATCACGACCAGGGCGGGCAGGGGGCCGAGCGGCCGGCCGGCGGCGATGGCCGCCTGGTACTCGTCCCAGGTGGTGACCCCGGCGGCCTGGAGCATGGCTTCGCGCCGCCGCCGCTCGGTCTCCAGGACTTCTGGGAGCCCGCCCAACAGCGGCGCGTCCGCCGACCCGACGTTGAGGCTCGTCGCGATATGGGGGAGGTTCAGGTTGACGAAGGACAAGCCCCGGCTGTGGTCGACGAACGCGAAGTTGAGGATGTTCGGGGAGTGGTTGAGCGCCAGGCCCATGACGAGGGTCCGCAGCAGCGCGTCCCGGAAGGCCCGGGGGCCGGTGATCAGGCCGTGCGGCAGGTCGGGGTTGCCGTGCAGGACGTCCACCGACACGAGGTCGTCGCCGTCCACACCGATCACCGTGGGGCGCGGGCCGCGGTCCCAGCCTTCGCCGATCAGTTCTTCGACCGGAGTGTCGAGAAGCTCCAGCAGGTCCGGGGCCGGGGGAGTCGGAGTGGGAGTCGAAACGAGGTGGGAGCGGGTCCGGGGGGTGAGGAGGGCGAAGTGGTCGGTGTCGGCGGTGAGGACGACCGGGCCGCCGTCGGCGGGGAGGAGGGCGCGGAACGTCTCGGCGGACGTTCCGGCGCGGCGCTCGATCTCGGCGGAGACGGCCTCCAGGACGTGCCGGGTGTGCAGGGCCTCGGGGCGCGGGAGGGTGTCGAGGAGGGCCTCGCGGGCGCCGGGGACGAACGCGTAGCGCACGCCGTCGGCCGGGCGGAGCAGGCCGCTCAGCAGCACCTCGGCGAGCTGTCCGGGGCCCGAGCCGCCGAGGATCCGGTGCTGGATCAGGCGCATCACCGGCAGCGACGGGACGGAGACCGCGACGTGGGCGGCGAGTTCGGCGGCGCCCGGGGACGCGGTGGCGAGGAAGCGGCGGACGCGCTCGGCGATCGGCAGTTCCCGCTCGCGCCGCACGGGCGCCGCCCCGGACGGGCGGGCCGGCAGCGTCGCGACGGCGGCGGGCTGCGGCTCGGACCCGGAGACCAGCCGGGCCCACGCGCCGAACCAGCGTGGCGCGATCTCCAGGACGGGGACGGGCACGCCGGGCGCGGCGGCGCCGTCGTAGGGGGCGAAGCGCAGGTCGGTGTTCGGGGCGCCGGGGCGGGGGAGGACGGCGAGGCCGGGGGAGGCGGGGGCGGCGGTGCGGCGCCAGAGGCGTTCGGCGAGCGGCTGGAGGATCGCGGTCGGCCCTGCCTGCGCCCAGCGGCGCACGGCCTGCCCGGCGCGCCCGTTCCACCAGTGGGGGCCCGAGCAGTCGCTCAGCACGAGGACGGCCCGCCGCCCGGAGGCGTCCAGGAGCGTCCCCGGGTCCTGCGGCGGCGCCTCGGGCGTGGAGGCGACGCGGCCGTTCCCGTCGAGGTAGCCGAGGTGGACGTCCTGGAAGGCGCCCTGGCGGAGCAGCGTCTCGGCCAGCTCGCGGGCGAGGGGGCGCCACAGCCGCATGGTGGGGCCGGTGTCGACGACCAGGCTGAGGCCGAGCCACCGCTCGGGCGACGGGACGAGGACGGGCGTCCACAGGCGGGTGTCGGCGATGCGCGCGGCGGTGGCGTCCTCGTCCAGCTCGACGCGGTGCCGGGACGGGACGCGCCGCTTCAACGGGCGCAGCGCACGCTGGACGCCGAGTGGGTCGGCCAGCATCGGCGCGGTCGGGACGAGCACCTCGGACGCGCGGCCCACCGGCTCCGCGTCGGCGCCGGGGCGGGGGCGCAGCTCGGTCAGCGGTTCGGAGGGGCGCGGGGGCGCGGGCTCGGGCGGCCCGGGGCCGCCGGGGTCGTCCGCGCGCTCGTCGGGCACGGGCGGCGGAACCGGCGGGGCCGAGGGGGCCGGCTCCTCGGACGGGGAGATGTGGCAGGCGAGCCACAGCATCTCGCTGAGTTCGCGGGCGTCCGGCGGCGGCCCGACCGCCGACAGGACGTTCCGGAGCCGGTCAATCGTCATCGACGGGCCCGGTCAGGTAGGGCATGATGCGGTCGGCCAGGGCCCGGCGGTCCTCGGCGCCGGCGTGGCGGCACAGGTAGACGGCGTTGAGGAGCTGGTCGGTGGCGAGGGTGCCGGACGCGGAGCGCTCGAAGAAGCGGCGGACGAGGTCGTCGCTCTGGTCGGCGAGCGGCCCGAGGTGCTCGCGGACGATCGCGGACAGCTCGGCCTCGCCCGACGGCTGCCGCAGCTCCACGGTCACGCAGCGCCGCAGGAAGGCGGGCGGGAACTCGCGCTCGCCGTTGCTGGTCATCACGACCAGCGGGAACGCGCGGCAGCGGACCGTCCCGGCGGTGACGGTGACCCGCGCGCCCGGCCCGTCGGCGGTCATGACCTCGGCGACCGGGTCGGCCCGCCGGGTCAGCTCGGGCAGCTCGTACTCGCCCTTCTCGAAGATGGTGAGCAGGTCGTTGGGCAGGTCGATGTCGCTCTTGTCGATCTCGTCGACGAGCAGGACGCGCGGCCGCCGGTAGGGCAGCAGCGCCGTGCCGAGCGGGCCGAGGCGGATGTAGCGGCCGATGTCCTCCTCGCGCGCGGCGTCGTCCCGTCCGGTCGCGTCGTGCCGTCCGGCCGCGTACAGGCGGGTGAGCGGGTCGTACTGGTAGAGGCCGTCGCGGAGGGTGGTCCGGCTGGTGATGGGCCAGTGCAGGACGGGCCCGAGCCCCAGTTCGTGGGCGACGGCGTAGGCCAGCGTTGACTTCCCGGTGCCGGGAGGCCCCGTCACCAGCAGCGGGCGGCGCAGGTAGAGGGCGGCGTTGACCTGCTGCACGGCGTCGTCGGACGGACGGTACGTGGTCGCCTGGTGCTCGTTCCCGGATCCGCCGGAGGGGGGCTCCACGGTGGGGTCGCCGTCGAACGCGCGCCACGGCGGCGGAGGAGGCAGCCGGTCGATGCCGTCGTGCGTGCGTCGGCTCCCGGTGTAGAGCAGCCAGTCGGGCACCTATACCTCCATCGCGAGCGGGGGGTCGGGAAGCCGGGACGGATCGTCCCACAGCAGCGTCAGGTCGCGCCCGCAGTGCGGCGTGTCCTTGGGGGCGACGAGCGCGGCCTTGCGCAGCGCGAGCGCGAGCCGCGGAAGGTCGCCCGGATGCCGGTCGCCGACCGCCGCGGTGAGCTCGTCGAGGACGCGGTGCCCCCGGCAGTCGCCGTGCGAGGACGCGTCGCACGGGGTGCGCGTCCACATCATGACGGGGACGCCGTTGTTGAGCGCGGCCGTCAGCCAGCTCTTCACCGGCCGCGACCCGTACACCAGCACGCAGAAGTCGATGTTGGCCTCCAGCCAGTCCTGGAAGTCGCTGCCCCGGCGCGGCGCGTCGCACGCGATGGGACGGGGCTCGCTGCGGCCGCGCTCGATCAGCAGCCGCCAGCGGTGGTGGGCCTGGTCGCGGCGGATCGAGTCGGGCCGCAGCCGCTCCACGTCCCGCACCACGACCGGGTACTTGCGCATGGGGATCCTGTTGCGCGGGTCGACGTACCACTGCTCGAACGGCTTGCCGAGCCAGCCCTCCGGCACCGCGAACTCGATCATCCAGTCGCGGCCGAACAGCGCGGGCGCGAGCGCCGCCACGCCCGCCTCGACCACCGGCCGCACCCGCCGGTCCGGGACGCGCTCGGTCGGCCGCCCCGGACCCTCGGCCCCGTCGATCCAGGTGTGCACGGTCACGTCGAAGGCGTTGTCGAACGTGACCCGCTCCAGCCGGACGATCACCGACGCGGGTCCCGAGCGAGGGGCGGCGGGCGCGGCGCCGGGCAGGTGCCGCGCGGACCACGCGGTGAGCCGCAGCCGGGCGGACTCGGGCAGGTGCGGCCCGAGCGCCGCGAGGTACCGGACGAGCCGGTCCTCCGCCCAGCCCTCGGCCACGTAGCGCACCGATCCCCACGCCGACCGGAAGCCGCCGAACGCCCGCCGGCCGGTGATCCGTTCGAGGTCGGCGGCGAGCGGGTCGGTGTAGCGCACGCCGTCCAGGAGTTCCCGCAGCTCGCGGCGGGCGTCGGGGGTGAGCCACCGCAGCGGCAGCAGGTCGTCGAGTTCCTCCCAGTACGTTCGGATGTGCGCGATGGGCAGCATCCAGCCGAGGTCGGCCCGGTCGCCGTGCCGCAGCTCGGCGTTCGTCACCATGCCGATGACCTCGCCCGTCGCCGTGTCGTACACGGCGGAGCCGCTGTAGCCCTCCTCCAGCCAGTCGCCCTGGCCGGTCTTCAGCTCCCACCACTCGCGCCGCATCCCGCGGTGCGGGAACGTCGTCACCGACGCGTGCCGCTCGTTCTGGTCGGGACGGCGCGGGAACCCGCACACCCCGAACGTCCGTCCGAGCAGGCTCCCCTCGTGCGGGCCGTCGGGCGCGGCCAGCGTGGCGGGGGTCAGCGCGACCGGCTCGCGCAGTTCGAGGACGGCGACGTCGCCGGGGTCTCCCGCCCGCTCCCAGTCGCCGCGCCGCACGACCCTGGCGGGCAGGTCCTCCAGCAGCCCGGGGAACCCGACGCGCACCTCGTCCCGCCCGTGGACGGTGTGGGCGCAGGTCAGCAGCCGTGTCGCGGTGACGAGGAACGCCGCGCCGAGCCTGCCGCCGGACGGCGGGCCGACCCAGGCGCGCCACTGCCAGTCGTCCACGATGCGGCTACGCCTCCTCCGCGGCGCGCGGCTGCTGCCCCCACGTCATCTTGACCTTGAGGTGGCCCTCGACGGACGTCTTGGCGATCACGGCCCCGGCCGCCGCGTTGAGCTTGACGCCGAACTCCAGCTCGATCCCGTCGGGGTTCAGGGAGCCGCCGCGCAGCGACGCGAGCGCCGACTGCGCCGCCTCCCGGACGTTCTGGAACGCGTCCTCGAACTTGCCGACCGCGTCGTGGATCAGGTCGCCGGAGAGCGACACCGACTGGAACCCCGGCTCCCGGTCGTCGGTCTCCACGACGACGGTCCCGTTCTCGGTCTGCCAGCGCACGAGTTCGTTCACCCGGCAAATCTAACAAGATCATGCGGTGCGGGGTGCTTTGCTGGAAGTGCCGCACCGGCGGCGGCGCGGCCACAGGAGGACAGGATGATCACCGTCGAGCAGGTGCGGGCCCTCGCGGCGACGCTGCCCCGCACGTCCGAGCACCTGATCAGGGACCGGGTGAAGTTCCGCGTCGGCTCCATCGTCTACGTCGCCTTCTCGCGGGACGAGACCGTCATGGGGTTCGCGTTCCCCAAGGAGGAGCGGCTCGCCCTGGTCGAATCCGAGCCGGACAAGTTCCACCTCCCCGGTGAATCCGACATGCGTTTCAACTGGGTGCACGCCTGGACCGCGGCGCTGGACGAGGCGGAGATGGAGGAACTCGTCACCGACGCGTGGCGGATGGTCGTCCCGAAGAAGGTCGCCGCAGCGCGCCTCGGCCCTCAGAACGGGTGACGCCCGTCCGGCGGGCGCGGGGGTGATGCGAGCAGCGCCCCGGCGGCACGGGCGATGCCGTCCGACGCGGCGGGCAGCAGCCGCGCCATCCGCCCGGTGGGCAGGCTGCCCGTGCGGCCGGTCACGCCGAGGCAGCCGACCAGCGCGCCGTCCGGGCCGCGCACCCCCGTGGCGACGCAGCTGAAACCGAGATGGCACTGCTCGTGCTCCACCGCGATGGCGGTGTCGCGCACGGCGTTGACCTCGTCCAGGAAACGCGGCCAGGACGTTGTGCCGCGCGGTGTCTGCGGCGCCGGCGGGCTCCCGCGCAGGCCCTCCAGCAGGTCGGGCCGCTCCGCGAGCAGCACCCGCCCGAGCGCGGACGTCTGCAGCGCCGCGCTCCGCGGGTCGTTCGACCACTCCCCGCGCCGCACGTCGGGGGCCCGGTTGGCGCCGTAGGCCATGGTCATGAACGTGATGGAGCCCTCGCTGATCTCGCAGACCCACACGATCTCCCCCGTGCGGGCGAACAGGTCCTGCACGTGCGGGGTGGCGGCGTGGAGCAGGCCCTCCTGCAGGGCCGCCCGCCTCCCGAGGTCCAGCAGGCGCGGCCCCAGCCGGTAGCGCCCGTCGGGGTCGCGCCGGAGCATCCGCCGGGCCACCAGGTCGGCGGCGATGCGCCGCACCGTGGGCTTGGGGACGCCGACCTCGCGGGTGAGGTCGGCCAGCGTCATCGGCCCGCCGCCGGCGGCGACCGCGTCGAGGACGGCGACGACGCGGCCGGTCACGGTGCGGTCGTCCATGCGTTCCATGGTCCTGCCCGGACGGACGAAAAGCCACCGGCGGGTCACTCAGTGACACGCTCCCGTGGCGTCCGGAACCGGTCTCGGCGACCGTGGCGAACGCGGCGCCGCGCCACGGGGGCCGTCGCCGCGCCGGAGTCCCGACCACACCCGGGGGGAGCCATCACATGACCCAGTACCACCGTCCGGGGGTCCACCGCCCCAACGTCCTGTTCTTACTGCTCGGCCTGCTCCTGATCGTCGTCGGCGCCGCGGCGATGGTGCTCGGGTTCCTCTACGGCGTCCAGTCGGTCCTGGGCGCCGACCTCGGCCCCGATCTCGGCTCCGAGGGGCTGAGCGGCGCCGGGCCCGCGATGGAACCGCTGGTCAACGGCTTCACCGTCGTCATCGTCGGCACCACCGTGCTGACGATCGGCCGCTACCTGTGGCGCGGCGCCCGCCGCCGCGGCGCCCGGGACCGGATCGGCCGGCTTCTGATCATCCTGGGGCACCTCGTCGTCTGCGCGGCGCTGGTGGCCTTCACCCGCTTCCTGCTGTCCGCGCTGGACACCGGCGATCCCGGCGAGGGAGAGAAGATCGTCTTCCGGGGCCTGGTCGTGTGCGCGGCGGTGTGCGTCCCCGGACTGCTCCTGGCCCTCCCCGGCCTGCGGATGGCGAGGGAGCGCCCGCTGATGGAGGCCGAGGCCGAGGTGAACCGCCCCGGGCCGCCCCCGCCGCCCCCGCCGCCGCCCCCACGGCCCTTCATGCGCTGACCGGCGCGCGTTCTCAGTGCGGCGGCGGCAGCGGGTCGACGGCGTTGCCGGCGCCGCAGCCGCCCTCGCCCGCCATCCGCTGCATCCGGGGCGGCGTCCACACGTTCGTGCGGCCCGGCGCGACACGGGCCAGGACGCAGTCGAAGACGTCCGACCCGTAGGGCTTCACGGTGAGGGCCACGCCGACGACGTCGCCCCTGGCGGCGAACTCGCGCCGGATGGCCGGGTCGAGCCGCAGCGACGCGACCGCCGCGCGGATCTTCGCCTCGTCCGCCCGGCCTCCCTTCGGCACACGGGGCAGCGCCTTGCCCAGCCGCTCGAACGGGATCTCTGGCGTCTTCGGCCACGGCGGGAAAGCGAGCGGCGCCCCGGACGGGCACGGCACCTGCCGCGTTCCGTAGTTCTGCCATTCGGTGGTGGTCGAGAACCGCAGCTCGAAGCACCGCCGCACGGTGACCGTCGAGGACGGGAACCAGCCGCCTTCCGGCGCCGTCCCCTCCGTCCGGAGGACGAGCCGCACCCCGTCCCCGGCGGTCGAGACGCCGGTCACCCGCATGACCTCCACGCCGTCTTGGTCCGCCGCCCGGTGCCCCATGTCCCGCGCGGGCCGCACCCGGGAGTCGTAGACCCGGTCCCCGGCCCGCTCTGCGGCCTTCCGCGCGTCCGCGGCGGCCACGTCCTCGGGGCTCCGGCCCAGCTGCCCACAGCCGGCGGCGAGCAGGACGACCAGGGGGATCACGAATCGGCGCATGCCGCCAATGATCCCGGCGGCCGCCGCGCGGCGGTATCCGCTCTCGTACTCAACCCGTCTCAGGCGTCGGCGGGCTGCACCTCGGGCGTCGCCTCGACCGGCTCGGCCTCCGGCTCGGCCGTGACCGGGCGGCGGCGGCCCCACGCCAGCGCGGCGGCGAAACACGCGAACGGCAGGGCGGGCAGCATGTAGCGGTAGTCGAAGTCGACCGTGATCGGAGGAATGGCCAGGAGGGCGACGCCGGACGTCCAGAACAGCGCCGTCCGGGCACGACCCCGCCGCCACACGATCCCGGCCGCGCCCGCGAGCAGCACCGCGCCGAGCACCGTCCCCGGAACGCTCACGTGCTTCTGGTAGCCGCGCAGCACACCGGCGTACGGCTCGACGACGTGCGTGCGGCCCGTCCCATGCGAGTACTCGTACACGACCGCGCCCCGGTCTCCGCCCCCGTAGACGGGCAGTCTCGGTTTGCGCGCCGTGGGCCGCGTGGGGAAGTGGTAGCGGGCCTCGGTGCCCACGGTCGGGTAGCGCGACCGGTGCCACGAGAACGTCCGGACGAAGAAGTCGTAGGAGACGACGCGCAGGTAGTCGAGCGGCTGGTTCTTGATCGCCCACAACGCGAACCGCTGCGCCCGCGCGTTGGTCTCCTCGTCGAACGCCTGCCCGTTGGACCAGCCGGTCGGCGAGTTGTCCTCCCAGATCTGGTGGGACGAGGCGGGCCGGTCGTCCTTGGCGCCGTACGGGCAGAGCCCCGCCAGGTCCGGCGGGGGCGCGAACGCGTCGCAGTCGGCGAACGCAGCCGTCCGCCCCCACAGGAAGATGCCGTCCACGCCCGTCATCTGGAACCGGCCGTGCTCCCGCTGGAACCACGTCGCGTACGCCCCGACGGGCAGCGCGAACGTCACGGCGAGCGCCAGGTACACCGGCCATCGCGTCCGCCTGAGCAGCAGGTAGAGGACGGCGATGAGGAAGAGCGGCACCCCCACGGTCCGCGTGACGGCCGCCACGCCGAGCAGCGCGCCCACCAGCGCGGCGCGCCGCCAGCCGGCCTCCCCGGGCCGGGCCAGCAGCAGCATCGCGCCGAACACCAGGACGGTGAACAGGGTGTCCGACAGCAGCAGGTGCTCCAGTTCGACCTGGAAGGAGTCGAGCAGCACCGGCGCGACCGCCAGCGCCGCCCACGGCCGCCGGACCTCGAAGTCGCGGACGAGCATCCGGTATCCGAGCGCGGCCAGCCCGAGGATGGCCGCGTGCTGGAGCGCCGTCACCAGCGCCAGGCTGTGGAACGGCTTCAGCGCCCAGAGGAAGAGCCCGTACCCGGACGGCCTCATCGGGTGCGGGAGCGGGTCGTCCGCGATCCGGACGAAGTCGTAGCTGTCGTTGAACCACAGCACGCCCCGGAACCCGACCATGGCGAGCACCCGCAGCACGACGCCCACGAGCAGCACCGCGCAGAACAGCCAGTTGCGGCGGACGGTCGAAGGGGAGAACGACACCGGGTACCTAACTGTGGGACGTGCGGGCGGACAGAATCCTGCGCCGGTCCTGGACCGGCGGCGTCGCGCCGGGGCGGGCAACTACGTCACTCACTGCCGCCCACGCATCGGCCGAGAGCCTACCAGCGCCGTCCCCGCCCGCCCGTGCTGTCCACCGCAGACGACCAGGTGGCGGCGGCATTTCCCGCCCGGCCGCGTCGCCACCGGGTGCAGCGGGACCGAGGATCGCACGGACCGCGGACTCCGTGACCGTCGAACCGGCTCGTTGCTGACGGCCGGGGGAGCGGGACGGTAGTGGCCGAGACGGGCTGTCACCGAGCCGTCTTTCCCAACAAACAAAAGACCCCGAAGGAGCCTGTCATGGCATCGAGGCGAAGGAGAAGAGAGCAAGAACGGCTCAGCGAATTCCAGCGGGCCTGCGGAAATCGTGCCGAGGACTACACCCTTCTGGCCCTGCGCACGGACGACCCCGTCGTCAGGGCGGGTGCGCGGCAGATGGCCGAAGTGAGCAACCGCAGCGCCGGGCAGACGCTCTGGGAGTCGCTGGTGGACCCCCGCAACGCGTCCACACCCGCGATGCGGCGGGCGCGGCAGGCGCTGCGAGACGGCGCCTGACCGAATCAACAGCCGGCCGGGCACGGCCGGCTGAAACACCCATAGAAGCGGCCCCCAGGTGCCGCTTCTATGTTTCTGGCCCCTCGGGGGCCGCCGGCCCCGCGATCAGGTGGTCGTCGCGTCGGCCGGACGGCGGTCCGCGGCGGAATTGTGCCACCTTCTACTGGCGCATTAGTGTCGCGCGTGGGCGGCACCTGCCGCTCTTGCCGCAAGAGAGGACGATGCGGGTATGCGCGGTGTCTTAACGCTCGTCGGCTTCACGGTGACGCTCATCGCCGTGGCGGGGTGCGGCGGCGACGGCGGTGACTCCTCGGCTCCTCCGAGGGCCAGTGCGTCCGTGTCGCCGAGTGCGCCGTCGCCTTCGGCGACCTTGGAGTCCCGGTTCTTCGCCTGCCTGCGTACGCACGGCGTCCGGCTGCCCGAAGACGACCGTGCCGGCGGGAACGAGCAGCGGATCAACCGGGGGATCGAGAAATGCGCGTCCCTCATGGAGCCGGGGCAGGCCGTCCTGGTGCGGGTGACCGAGGGGAATCGGTTCCAGGCGTGCTTGGCCGAGCACGGGGTCGAACTGCCCGAACCCGGCCGGAAGCTCAGCCTGATCCGCGGAAGGGACCGGGCCATGGACGCCGCCCTGGAGCAATGCTGAAGCCCTGAGCGGGCGACCGTGGAGACGGCTCCGTCACGGCCGCGTCCGCTTCGGCAGGGTGAGGATCTCGGCGCCGTCGTCGGTGATGGCGATCGTGTGCTCGCTGTGCGCCGTGCGGCAGCCCGTCGCGCTGCGGAGCGTCCACCCGTCGGCGTCGGTGACGAGGTCGGCGGTGTCCTCCATGATCCACGGCTCCAGCGCGAGCAGCAGCCCGGGGCGCAGCTTGTACCCGCGGCCGGGGCGTCCGGTGTTGGAGACGTGCGGGTCCTGGTGCATCGTCGATCCGATGCCGTGGCCCCCGAAATCGGTGTTGATCGAGTACCCCGCCTCGCGCAGGACCGTGCCGATGGCGTGGGAGATGTCTCCGGTGCGGGCCCCGGGTCCGGCGGCGGCGATCCCCGCCCGCAGCGCGCGTTCGGTCGTGTCGATCAGCGCGACGCTCTCCGGGGCCTTCGATTCGCCCACGACGAAGCTGATGGCCGAGTCCGCGGCGACTCCGCCCAGGGAGACGGCGAGGTCGAGGCTCAGCAGGTCCCCGTCGGCGAGCGCGTAGTCGTAGGGGAGCCCGTGGAGGACGGCGTCGTTGACGGACGTGCAGATGTAGTGGCCGAACGGCCCGCGCCCGAAGGACGGCGCGTAGTCGACGTAGCAGGACTCCGCCCCCGCCTCGACGATCATGGCCTTGGTCCACTGGTCGATCTCCAGCAGGTTGGTGCCGACCGCGGTGCGGCTCTTCACCGTCTGCAGGATGTCGGCGACCAGGGCGCCCGTGTCCTTGGCCCGGGCCAGTTCGCCGGGGTTCAGAATCTCGATCATGTGGCCATCATCCCCTGCACCCAATAACTATACCGGTCATACTATACCGGTACTAGAATAGGGGCCATGGTCAGGTTGCCGCTCACTCCCGCGGAGGTCGAACGCGGGCAGCGCCTCGGCGCCCTCCTGCGCCGGGCCAGGGGGGAGCGCTCGATGCTCGCCACCGCGCTCGACGCGCGCGTCTCCCCGGAGACCCTCCGGAAGATCGAGTCGGGCCGCGTGGCCACCCCCGCCTTCTCGACCATCGCGGCGATCGCGGGCGTCCTCGGCCTCTCCCTCGACGAGGTGTGGGCCGAGATCAGCCGTCCCGAACGCGATGTCGAACCCTCCGGCTCCGGCGCCTGAGCACGGCCTCACGTGTCGCCGAGGTCGGCGACGGTGGAGGTCGGGGTGGTGATGACGGCGTCGAACGCGTCGAGGACGGGAGTCTCCAGGTAGGCGCTCTGGATCCGGATGCGGTCAGGTCCGCCGGAGCCCCGCGCGCGGACCCGGTTGAGATCGGCGATGCTCAGCCCGAGCCCGGCGTCGGCGAAGGCGGCTTCGATGCTGTTCGGCTCGGGGGGCTGGAGCGGGGTGGCGTCGACGGCGAACCCGAAGCGCGCGGACTCGTCCGGGCGCATGTCGGCGGTGTGTCCGGCGACGCTGGTCAGGGCGAGGGCGACGTAGTCATCGCCCAGGGCGTCGCGCAGGTGCTGCCCCATGGGGAGTCCCGTGAGGTGGCCGTCGAACGAGACCGGCGTCTTCTGGATGTGGGCGTTGTGGGACGCCAGCACGATGCGGGTCCCGGGCCCGAAGCGCTTCAGGTGCCACTGGACCGACCCGGCCATGTAGACGTCCCGGGCCGAGGTGTCGGCGGTCAGGCCGCTGTCGGCGTACAGGCCGGCCATCGCGCGGAACCCGTAGTCGGCGTGGCAGGCGGCCTCCAGGCGACGCAGAGCGATGTCGTACTCGTGCCGGTCGCCACGGGAAAGGTACAGCGGCGCGACGGCACGGAACCGGATGAGCAGGCGCACCAGGAGCGCGCTGAGCGCGTCCTGCTCGGCGGCGGCCAGGCGGGTCCAGGCCGGTGCGGCCGCGGCGGCCGAGGGGCCGGCGAACGACTCGGCGATCCGCACGGCCTCCTCGACCACCGGAAGGATCTCGGGGTCGACCCGGCGCAGGTAGTCGGCGACGGGGGCCAGGGCCGGCAGCAGCGACCCGCCCGCCGCCGGGACGTCGATCCCGGCGAAACGCACCGGCGCGCCGGCCGTGGCGTTGTGCCGCCGCATCCAGCGCAAGGGCTCTTCGACCCCCACGGGGATCGTTTCGGCGAGATGGGCGGAGAGCTCATCGTCCGTGCCCTTCCCCTGGGCCCAGTCGTCCAGCGGGAAGCCTTCGCTGAAGCCGTACTCGAAGGCGAGGACGGTGAAACCGCACCGTTCGGCCAGGAACCGCAGGACGCGCTGGCGCAGGTGCGAGAACTCGGTGATGAAGTGGGAGTTCTCCCCGATCGCGACGACGCGCGCGTCACCGACGATGCCGCGCAGCGGCTCCAGGTCGTCCAGCGGCGCCTCGGGGGCGAGGTGGTCGAGCGCGACGGCGGCGGAGCCGAGCCGGTCGGCGAAGGTGGCGTGAGGGGACGGAGCAGGCATGCTGGCAACTCGATTCCGGATCGGAGGGGGAGGGACGGCGATCGGCCTACTCCATGCGGGCCGCCGCCTCCTCCAGGTCGTCGATGCCTCCTGACATGATCGTGCGGACGTGCTCGGTGATGTGCTGGAGCGGCCAGTCCCACCAGGCCACGGCCAGCAGGCGGTCGACGTCGGCGTCGCCGTAGCGGCGGCGGATGAGCCTGGCCGGGTTGCCGCCGACGATGCCGTAGTCCGGGACGTCGTCGACGACGACGGAGCCGGACGCGACGATCGCTCCGTGGCCGATGCGGACGCCGGGCATCACCGTGGCCCGGTAGCCGAACCACACGTCGTGGCCGACGACGGTGTCGCCCCGTCCGGGCAGGCCGGTGATGAGATCGAAATGCTCGGCCCAGGAGCCCCCCATGATCGGGAAGGGGAACGTCGAGGGCCCGTCCATGCGGTGGTTGGCGCCGTTCATGATGAACCGCACGCCCTCGCCCAGCGCGCAGAACCGCCCGATGACCAGCCGTTCCGGCCCGTAGTGGTACAGCACGTTCCGGGTCTCGAACGCGGTCGGATCGTCCGGGTCGTCGTAGTAGGTGAACTCCCCGACCTCGATCAGCGGCGAGGTGACCAGCGGCTTCAGCAGCACCACCCGCGGCTGCTCGGGCATCGGGTGCACGACGTTCGGGTCGGCGGGGACGAGTGGCATGACGATTCGCTTCCTTACCGGTGAGATGGGTGCGCTCAGCCGCGGGCGGCGGGCGCCGGAGCCGGCCGCACGGCCAGGTGGCGGCCCTTCCAGCGGCGGCGCAGCAGGCGGTCGTGGCTGACGACGACGAGCGTGCCGCCGTAGTCGGCCAGGGCGGTCTCCAGGTCCTCGACCAGGGCAGGTGACAGGTGGTTGGCGGGTTCGTCCAGCAGCAGGACGTCGGACGGCTCGGTGAGCATCCGCGCCAGCGCGAGCCGCTGCCGCTGCCCGGTGGACAGCCGCCCGGTCGGGACCGTGAGCCGGTCGGGCCTGAACAGCCCCAGGGAGAGCAGCCGTTCGGCGTGCTCGGCCGGATCTCCCGCCCGCCCGCGGGCGAAGGCGGCCAGCACGGTCTCGTCCGGGCGTCCGGGGCGCGGCTCCTGGGGCAGGTAGGCGATCCGGCCGCGCCGGGTGACGCTTCCGCCGTCGGGGGCGAGTTCGCCGGCCAGGACGCGGAGCAGGGTGCTCTTGCCCGCTCCGTTCGGCCCCGTGACCAGCAGCCGGTCGCCCGCCGCGACGGTGAGGCTCGTGCGGTCGAGCCGGCCGTCGACGGCGACGCCGTCGGCCTCGATCACCGCGCCCCGCAGCCGGCGGGCCCGCAGGACGGGAGTGAAGCGCAGCGGCTCCGGCGGAGCCGGGACCGGGTCGGCGAGCAGGCGGCGCAGCCGCTCCTCGGCGTTGCGCACCCGGGCGGCCACCGACTGCTGGACCCGGCCGCCCGCCCGGTCGTAGGCCATCTTGTTGCGGTCCTTCATCTCCCGGCCGGGGGCCACCTGGCGCGCGGTGGTCGCGGCGGCCAGGCGGAGCCGCTCGACGTCGGACCTCCACTGCTCGTGGGCCTGGCCCCAGCGCCGCCGGGCCGCCGCCTTCTCGGCGAGGTAGCCGGCGTATCCGCCGCCGTACCGGACGACGCCGCACCGGTCGGCGTCCACCTCCAGCAGGCTGGTGGCGACGCGGTCGAGGAACGCCCGGTCGTGCGAGACCACCACCGTGGTGCCCCGCCGGGCGCGCAGGTGCTCCTCCAGCCAGTGCAGGGCGTTCTCGTCGAGATGGTTGGTCGGCTCGTCCAGCAGCAGAACCTCCGGCGCGGACGCCAGAACGGCCGCCAGCCGCAACCTGGCCCGTTCCCCTCCGGAGAGGTCGCCGACGGTGCGGTCGCGGTCGACGAGGCCCAGGCCGAGCCCGTGCAGGGCGCGTTCCACGCGCGCGTCGGCGTCGTAGCCGCCGCGCAGCTCGAAGACCGTCATCAGGTCGCCGTACTCGGCCGCGACCGACTCCTCGCCTCCGGCCATCGCCGCCTCCAGGCGGCGCATCCGCTCCTCCACCGCGCGCAGATCGCTCAGCGCCCGGTCGATGACCTGCTGGACGGTCGCGTCCGGCGCCGTCCGCTCGTCCTGGGCGAGGTAGCCGACGCCGCCGGCCGCCTGGACGACGACCCGGCCCTGGTCGGGACGTTCGCGTCCGGCGAGCAGGCGCAGCAGGGTCGTCTTTCCGGAGCCGTTCTCACCGACGATCCCGGTGCGCTCTCCCGGGGCGAGTGAGCAGGTCACCTCGTCAAGGACGAGCCTGCCGTCGTAGGACTTGCCGACACCGAGCGCGGTGATCTGCGTGGCCATGCGTGCACTCCCAAGCATTCGAGGACGGGGCGGCCGTCAGCGACCGCGCGGCCGGGTGAACGCTTCGGAAGAGCATCGATCACTCCACTAATGCGACAACTGTTACATTAGGATTCTGCCATGCCGCATCCCCCAGAGCAACCGGACCACCTGCGATGACTTCCCCAGACGCACGACCGGAGGGCGCCGGAGGCGCGCCGCCGCCCCGGCCCCGCCCCGGCGGCCGGACCGCCCGCACCCGCGCGCAGGTGCTCGACGCGGTCCTCGCGGAGCTCGGCGAGCACGGCTACGACGGGCTCACCGTGGAGGCCGTCGCGGCCCGCGCGGGCGTGCACCGCGCCACGGTCTACCGGCGCTGGAGCGACGTCGGCGGCCTGCTCGCCGACGTCCTCGACGCGGCCGGCGACGACGACTGGAGTCCCCCGGACACCGGCTCGCTGGAAGGCGACCTGGCGGCGCTGAACGAGGAGATCCAGACGGCCATGGGCGCGGAGCCGCCGATCATGGAGGCCCTGATCGCCGCCTCGTTCCGCTCGGAGAAGGCCGCCCGGGCCCAGCGGCGGCTCTGGGAGGACCGCTACACCCGCTGCGAGATCGTCGTCACCCGGGCCGTCCGGCGCGGCGAACTGCCGCCGTCCACCGACGCCCGGCGCCTGCTCGTCGCCGCCACCGCGCCGATGTACCACCACCTGGTGCTCCTGCGCACCGATCCCGACCCGGGCCTCCCCGCCCACGCGGCCAGAACCGCCGCCCTGGCCGCGGCCGCAGGCGCCTTCAGCGAACCCGGGCCGGAGTAGGGACGGCACGGGGAAGCCGCCACCGGCGGCCTCCCGTCAACCGATCGCGCGGGGCCCGCCCGGGGACGGCGCCGGCTCGGACGCCCCCGCGTGCTCGCCGGGCAGCCGGACGGTGACGATGAGGCCGCCCGTGGGGCGAGGGGTGAGGTCGAGCGTCCCGTCGTGGGCCCGGACGATGCTGTGGACGATCGCCAGCCCGAGGCCGACTCCGGCGTGCTCGTCGGTCCGTGCGCGCTGGGTGCCGCGCTGGAAGGGTTCGGTGAGGGTCGGGACCAGTTCCGGCGGGACCGGCTGACCGGTGTTCTCGACCCGCAGCACGCTCGCGCCGTGCAGCGATCCGGTGTGGACCGTCACGGTGCCGCCGTCCGGGAGGTTGTGGACGATGGCGTTCTGGACGAGGTTGGTCACCAGCCGCAGGACGAGCTCGGCGGAGCCGAGGGCGTGCGTCCTCTCGCCGGTGACGTCGAGCGTGATCCGGCGCTGTTCGGCGAGGGGGAGCAGCGTTTCGGCGGCTTCCTCGGCGATGAGGGACAGGTCGACCGCGTCGCGGGTGAAGCTCTTGCGGTCCATGCGGCTGAGCAGCAGGAGGGCCTCGGTGAGGTCGATCGCCCGCGTGTTGACGATGTTGAGGCGTTCGAGGACTTCGCCCTGGTCCTGCGCGGGGTCGTTGCGGGCGGTGTCGAGCAGGGTCTGGGAGATCGCCAGCGGGGTGCGCAGCTCGTGGGAGGCGTTCGCGGCGAACCTCTGCTGTTCGGCGACGTGGGATTCGAGCTGTTCGAGCATGGCGTCGAACACGTCGGCGAGTTCCCGGAACTCGTCCCTGCGGCCCCGGAGCCGGATCCGGTGGGACAGCGAGCCGGCGGAGGCCGTCCGCGCCGCGTCCGCGATCCGGGTGAGCGGCGCGAGCATCCGGCCGGCGAGGAGCCACCCTCCCGCGAGGCCGAAGAGCAGGAGGAAGCCCATGGCCGCGGCCGCGGCGGGATAGAAGCCGCGCTGCAGTTCGGAGCGGTCGGGCCCGAGCACGATCACGACGCCGAATCTCCTCTGGATGGCTCCGGCGTCGACGTCGCGCATCCAGCGCAGCACGAACACCCAGACCACGGCCAGCAGGAGCCCGCCGCCCAGCAGGAGGAAACCGGCGTAGCTGAGCGTGAGCTTCAGCCGGGCGCTGAGACCTGGGCGCCTATCCATGGCGACGGCGTTCGTTCCGGCGATCGACACACCCATGCCCGCGATGGTACGAGCCGCTGCATATCGTCCGCGTATCGAAAATCCCATACGCGCCGGCAACACCGCGCCGTCTTCACTGGCGGCATGGCTGAGCGAGGACACACGATGGCGCCGGTGGAAACGGCGGAAACGGTGGAAACGGTGGAACCCGAACAGGCCGAGGCCGGGCGGCACACCGGCGCCGGGTCCTGGCGCGCGGGCATCCGCCGGGCGATCCGCGCCGGCTCCCGGCCGGAGCCGTGGAGGCGCGGCCCCGTGCTCGCCGTGTCGGCGCTGCTGCTCGGCCTGCTCATGCTGCTGCACGCGGAGATCCCGAACCGGCTCGGGAACCTCGGCAGCCTGGTGGAGACGTTCCTCCCGTGGTTCGGCCTGTTCGTCCCCGTGCTGCTGGCCGGGGCGCTGTGGCGCCGCTCCGCCTCCGCCGTCGCCGCGCTGCTCCTGCCGGTCGTGGTGTGGCTGAACCTGTTCGGCGGGCTGCTCGGCGACAAGTCCCACCCGGGCGGGGACCTGACCGTGGTCAGCCACAACGTCGGCGCCGGGAACCCCGATCCGGTCGCCGCCGCACGCGACCTGGCCGCCTCCGGCGCGGACGTGCTGGCCCTGGAGGAACTGGCCCAGGAGGCCAAGGGCGTCTACGAGAGGGAGCTGGCCGGGACGTACCCGTACCACGTGGTGCAGGGCACGGTCGGGCTGTGGAGCAGGCTGCCGCTGTCGGACACCCGGCCGGTCGACATCAAGACGGACGCCGGGCCGCTGGGGGAGACCAAGCCGGCCGACGTCAAGATGAAGGACAACCGGGCCTTTCGCACCACCGTGGCCACGGAACACGGGCCGCTGGCGGTGTACGTGGCCCACCTGGGGTCCGTGCGCGTGAACCCCAGGGCGGGTTTCTGGGCGGTCCACCGGAACCGGGGCGCGCAGGCGCTGGGCGAGGCCATCGCCGCCGAGCGGAACGAGCGGGTGGTGCTGCTCGGCGACCTGAACGGCACCGAGGACGACCGCGCGTTCGCCTCCATCACCTCGCGGATGCGCTCCGCCCAGGACGAGGCAGGGGACGGCTTCGGCTTCAGCTGGCCGGCGGCCTTCCCGGTCGCCCGGATCGACCAGATCCTCGTCCGCGGCGTGGAGCCGAGGAGTTCGCGGGTCCTGCCCGCCACCGGCAGCGATCACCTGCCGGTGGCGGCCGCGATCAGCTGGTGAGGATGTTCCTCCAGGCGCGCTCGAAGAGGGCGGGGACGGGGCCGGACGGGACGGCGGCCATGTTCGCCAGGGAGCGGTGCTCGTCCGCCAGCGGCATCAGGCGGATCTTCGGCACCTCGATGGGGAGGCGCGGTGCCTTGTACTCCCGCCAGGCGCCGTGCACGAACAGCGAACGCCCCGCACGCGCCCGGGTGGCGCTCAGCACGAGCCCCGAGCCGCCGAGTTCGGCCACCGCTGCCTTGAACCGGGCGGGCTTCCAGCCGGTCCACTCCTTGACGTTGCGGTCGGACGGGTCGGGCAGGGCGAGCAGCATCAGGTAGAGGGCCGCCGCGTCCTCGCCCAGCCGGTGGGTCTCCGCGCATTCCTCCAGCAGCTGCGGCACCGAGCGTGCCGGATGCTGCTCCCAGCCCGGCGCCAGATCCGCGTCGGAGGCCAGGTGCGCGCCGAGCGCGGCGAAGTCGTCGCTGAGCAGGAGACGCAGGTCGGCCAGCGTGGGGAGCCCGGAATCGCCGGGCACCGCCTGGGACGGCAGGGTCGCGTCGTAGTAGTCGTCGAGGGCGTCGAGCAGCGGGTCGTCCGGCCCCTTCACCGCTGCGGGATCCACCCGCAGGTGGCGGAGACGGAAGACGTCGTCCTCGACGAGCGTCACCGCCGGATGGGCGGTGAGCGCGTCGGTGGGCGGCGGGTCGCCCATCAGGTGGTTGCTCTGCAGCGAGAACAGGGTGCGCGGCCCGGCGGCCTCGCGCAGCCGGGAGATCGCGGCGCCGATCGCGGGCCGCAGCGGATCGCCGGCCGGGGTCCGGTAGGCGAGCCAGGCGGCGACGCGCGGCAGGGCCAGCGGGTCCGGTTCGCCGGAGAAGAGCGGGGTGTCCGCGAGGCAGTCCGTGCCGGCGGCGACGCGGCCGATGAGCGCCCACGGCCGCAGCGGCGGCCGGCCGCTCCGCCACGGCCACGGGGCCTTGAGATCCGCGCGTGGCAGCGGAATCTCGCACTTGGGCTGGGTGATCTCCTTGTGCGCGCGGGGCAGGAGCCCGGCGGGCACGGGGAACGGGTCCCCCGACTCCTCCAGGCACCACGCGAGCGCACGGTCGACCGCCGGGCCGGACGTCCACAGCTCCTCCGGGTCGTCCGGCAGGAGCCGTTCGTAGAGCCTGGTGTAGAACTCGGCCGGTCGCAGGGCCCTGAGGCCCTCCTTCACCTCGTCCGCCTGCGAGTTCCACCCCGAACCGAAGTGGACCAGCCGGACGGGGTCGTCCTCGCCCAGCTGGTACGGCGCGGACAGGAACGCCCCCTGGAGCACGACGGCCGCCTCGGCCTTCGACAGGCCCGTCTTCTCCGCGAACGCGGCCGCCAGTTCAGGGCTCACCGTTGGGCGGTCCCGTTCGCGCCAAAGCTCACTGAAGCGCGCGAACCAGGCGCCGGAGCGCACCGGCTCCAGGACGCAGGCGTCGAGCAGGCGCGCACCGGCCGCCGCCAGCGGGCCCTCCTCGGCGAACTTCCCCTCAGGCGCGTACTCAAGGAGCACTCGTTCGGGGGGCACCCCATGCTGTGCGCTCACCACCAGGGCGACGGACGTGGACGTGCGGAACGCCATCCCAGGGGTGGCCTTGCCGCCCTTCGTGTCCTCGGGCAGTTCGCAGCGCACCACCCGCCAACGGCCGGGCTCGCCCGACACGAAGGGGTAGGTCCCGTAGGCGGCCGGCCTCTGGTACGAACGCGCCCTCGACCTTGACGGGACGCCGGTGTACGCGGCGGTGTTGACGTGGTTCGGCCGGAGTTCCAGGCCGATCATGTTGCCGTCGAACTTGCCGCTCGGCGTGCCCATATCGCCGTCCCAGACGGGCGTGCCGGAGCCCGCCAGGTCCATGAGCCAGCCGCACTGCCGCACGACCGGGTCGACGTTCCGCGCCGGGGCCGCCTCCTTCGCCTCCTCTCCCGGAGTGAGGCGGCGGACGAGCCGCTCCAGGCCCACCCGGCAGTTGACCGCCGTGACCAGCGAGAACGCGACCCTGGCGAAGGTCTCGCTGTCCCGCTCCTTCAGCTCCGGCAGCGCCTTGGAGAGCGCGACGAAGTTCGGCCCCGACACCGAGCGGTTGATGTAGTGGGGCTCCAGGAGCTTCAGCAGCTCCTCGACCCGTTCGCGGGTGAACTCCTCCGGCAGGTCGGCCATGAGCAGCGCCATGACGTCCACCGCAGCGAACTCGCGTGCCGCCTCGGCGTCCTTGAGCAGCAGGTCCACCGCCGCGCCCACGTGCACGAACCGGGCGAGCAGCATCCGCAGCCCGAACAGGTCGACGCCCTCACGCAGCAGGGCGCGCTCGCGGGCGCACCACGCGCGCAGCTCCTCGTGGCCGATCGGGTTGTCGAACAGCCCCGGGAGCTTGCCCCACCCCTTGGTCTCGTGCGGCTCATACCAGGTGTTGGACGCGCTGTCCCCGACGGTCATGTCGAGGTCGCCCCGCGCGCGGGCGCGCAGCTCCCGCGCGAACCGCTCGTCCGCCAGGACGTGCCGCAGCTCGGGGCGGCGGTCGATCACCAGGTCGGGCAGGAACGCGGGGCCGAGGCGCTCCGGCGGGTCGGCGACGGGGACGCCGTGCTCCAGCAGCATGTCGATCATGTCCAGCGGCGTCCTCCTGCGGCCGGTCTCGTCGAGCCCCCAGAAGCGGAACGCCACCGGCACCCCGTCGGACGCGAGCCGCGGGGCGATCCGCTCGGCCACCTCGTAGAACTCGCCGAGCGGGTCCCTCCACTGAGGTCCCTGCACGCAGGCGACCAGCCAGGCGGCGGCGTCCCCGCGCTGGAGGCCGGGGGCGTCCCCGGTCAGCATCGCCAGTGCGCCGCTGCGTTCGAGCAGCTTCAGCCACAGCGGTCCCTGGGACGGATATGCCGGGCGCAGTTCCAGCACCGGCCGCGCCGCCTCCGGCCCGGACACCAGGTCCATGGCGCGGCCCTTCAGCGCGTCGGTCCAGAACGCGTCGTCGCTCAGCGACACCTCGTCCGCCGCGAAGACGGACCGCAGGAGCTCCGCGAGCTCCGCCTCGGGGTCCAGCCCCGCGGCCTTGGCGATCTTCCGGAGGTCGGCGGCGAGCTGCGGATAGACGTCCCCGCCGTCCTCGACCCGCCACACCATCACCTCGCGGAAGCGGGCAAGGCCCTCCGCCGTCGCCGCGCCCTTGGCGGCCAGGTCGCGCGCCCACCCCCGTAGGAGCGTCGCGGACAGCGCGTGCGCGTGCTCCTCGTAGCGGTCGGCCAGCCACTCCGGATCGGGACGGTGCGCCAGCGTCCGCTCCAGTTTGCGCGCGCGGCCGAACCACGCGGAGGCCAGGTTCGGCTCATTGTGGGTGAGGGCGGCATCGGCCACCGCGTCCAGGAGGGTGATCAGGAGCGCGGGCGCGGACTCCTCCAGACCGGCCAGGATCTCCTCCACGGCCGGCTTGTAGAAGTAGCGCCAGCCACCGGTCCGGAGCTCCAAGGTGTGGACCTTCTCCGCCGCGAGCCGCTCCGCTTCGGGGTGTGCCTCGATGACGCGCTCGGGGAAGGGGACCACGCTGGCGTAGGGGGCGGGCAGGCCGGTCTCGAACAGCCCCTCCGGCTCCCACCCGTCCACCGCCATCAGCATGTCGCGGTAGCGGACGGCCGACTCGCCAAGCACCTGGGTGAGCCTGCGGTCGTCGGGGCCGGCGTAGGTCCGCGCGCACAGCCCGCCTTCGACCGGCTCCGTGGTGAGCGTGACACCCGCTTCGTCCAGCGCCTCCGCCCAGAACGGGTCGACGTCTGCCAGGGCGCGGGGGACGGCGACCCCTTCAGCCGCCCACGAGCGCGCCGATTCGCCGCACTGCTCCTGGTGGCGCTTCAGGTACCGCCGCACCGTGTACATCCCGGCCAGGCCGGGCGCGCCCCCCAACTGCTCGGGAGCATGCTTGAGCCTCCGCCCCCGGGGATTGCGGTAGACGATCTCCAGATCGTCCGTGAACTCCGCCGTGTACCCACCGGCCTCGATCCGCCACCCCATAAGCCCCGCGGCCCCCCATCTCGATCTTGACGGGCCAGCGTACGCACGATGACCGACATCGGCCACCGAACCGAGGGCGGCAGGGGCCGGTCAGGGGCGGGCCGCGTCCCTGGCGGCGAACAATTCCCGTGGTCTCTATGAGCACCGGACGCGAGAGACCTACTCCCGGCGGCCGATGCTTGGAATTGCGGATGGGCGACATGATTCCATCGGGGCGGTTCCCCTCGGTGCCGCCCGGCGGCCACCACCTCGGGATCGCTGCGACGCAATTGGAGGACTCTGTGAATGGCAGCTCGATGCCGGCCGCTCGAACTCAGAACCTGCGTGTGCTGGAGGGCCGCTTCGTTCTAGAGCGAGTCTCCGACGTCCGCACGGTCGCCTTCGGATCCGACCTGCTCGCCCTCGTGCTCGGCCCGGACGGAGGCGCGGCGATGCGGCGCGACGACACGGCCGAGGACGCTTGGGCGGCCCTGTGGAACGGCGATGACGCGCACGACCCGGAAGCAACGGGAATGCTCAGCGCCATCGTCGCGCCGCTCGCCGCCGGTGAGCTCCCCGTCTGGACGGCTGCGAGCTACGACGGCGACCTGGTGCTCGTCCCGTCCGGCCGCCTTGAGGAAGCCGTCACCGTACTCCGCCGCGCCGGCCACCAGGTGGCCGAATGACCTGTCGTGGAGCCGGGTGGGCGCGCCCAAATTCAGGAAGCTCGGGGTGGCCCGCACGCTCGCGGCACCGGCTCTGCCTCACCGCTTCACATCGGGGGTTCGCGCCGCTCAGATCATGATGATCGTCCCCGGCCGGGACCGGCCCGCAGGGCGCACGCCAGGCCGCCGCTCCTGATCCCACCAAGCTGAATTCGGTAACGCTCTTCGGCACGGTCGGCGACACATCCAAGCGTTACGCGCTAACGCCTGGCGAACACGAGTCCGTCTTTCTGTAACGCTTTGCCGAGGCCTTGGCGTTAGCCGCAACGCCACCCACTGGTCTCGGCGTGGTTCTGCGCGGCGGGCTGCGGATTTCCTCTAGGCTATGGGTATCGAGTCACTGCAAATCAAAAGGGGTACACAATCATGTCCACGTTCACTCCAGTCTCCCGCTTGCACGTCCACGGGTCCCGGCGGTCCGCCCTCCGTCCCGTTTCCGCGGGTCAGGGGGGACGTGTTCGGAATCCGCAGCGGATGCGCCCGGCGAGGGAATCGGTCGTGGCCAAGCCGTCCATCGAGGCCGCTGCCGGTCAGATGCCCAACCAGCTCGACACCGAGCGCACCGCGCTCTTGGCCGAGCTGACGCGTATCGACAACAAGTCCAGCATGTTCATGGCGCTGGCGCTGGGTGGAGCCGTCGCCGGCTTCACCGCATTCGACAAGGCTGGAAAACTCTCACAGATCTTCGGCCAGACGGCCGGTGTGTTCTTCGCACTCGCCGTCCTGGTGCTGCTTCTCAAGGTGGCCTGGCCGGCCCGCCCGAACTCCAAGGCGACCTTTAGGGTCTATGCCGCTTTGGGCCCTGGCCGGCTCGTCGCGTTCTTGCGAGGCAAGCACCAGTACACCCCTCCGGGCAAGGACAAGGCGCCCCTCACGTTCGATGAGGTGCGCGAAGACGACATCCAGGTCAAGAGCAGGTTGGTGAGCATCAAGTTCGCCTACCAAAGGCTCGCGATCGTCAGCATGGTGCTCGGCGTGATCGCGCTCGGCGCGGCCGGGCTGTCCTAAGGGACGCAGTCTCTAGCGGACTATTTTTCAGGAGCGGAACTGACCACGTTCTGCTCCCACCCATAAACATGGCACGGCCACCCAGACGACCGCGCCATGCCTAACCCCGATGCCCAGCGAGGCGGCCTCACCGCCGACCTCTCTGGGCATCATCAGTAGCGGCCGCGACGCGGTATGCCCGATGAGACTTCTCGGTTGCCTGCGGCTCATGTTGCGAGCTCACCTGAGGATGAAAAGGGTCAGTCATGCCGGGCCCGAAGGCCAGCGGCCCTCTTACGGATCACGAAGAACATAACGGCCCCCGATCCTTGAGCGGATTGGCGTGGTGATCCCGGTGTCCGCCCGGACACTGGAACCGTCATGAGGACCGGAGGCCCCGCTCCTCATAGCGTCAGATGATGAAAGTACCGACTTGGCGGCGTTCTTTGGAGGACAGCAACTCCAATGGCAGCAGCGGGATCGCCTCTCGGTTGGCCGCCAGGTAGCAAAGCAGCACCAGTGCGCTGCCGTCCTCGTCCTTGAACAGCAGCCAATGCGCGAGGTCGACCGAGCCGCTGGAGAAACCGGACGAGTGCATCACCGGATCCAGCATCGCCAGGTAACCCTCCGGAAGCAGTTTCTTGCGAATCTTCCGGAAGTTCGCCGACGGGAAGGAGCTGACCATCAGGAACAGCTGCCCGAACGTCTGAGTGTGATGCACAATCCGCCCGGGCGTGACCGGGACCGGAGCTCGCACAACGTGGTCGATCAGGTTCGGATGAGCGAGCCATCGCCAGGTCTCCCGAGAGGTCACCGCATCCGGAAGCTTTTCCTCCATACGCTCCAGGTGTACAGGCAGCCACTCCCGCGCCCACTCGTTGATGAAAGCCTCCACACATCATGATCAATCCCGCCGGCCTCCGATTCTTCCGGACGCGGCCCACCGCATGTCAAGCCCGCAGGACGCTCCCGCCCCTGGTGCGAGGGGGATTCCGGGTATTCCGGCCCGAAGAGGTGCCGCATGGGCGGTGCCGACTCGCACTGAGCCTTTTTCAGCGGCAGTTCGGTGTGCGCTGATCGGTTGTAGCGCCGGACCTTGGCCTACGCCACCGGTGTCGTCCGCCGCCCTGCTCGTGGCCCGAGCGGGGCAGGGGCCGGCCACCAAGATTCACCGGACAGGGCCTAGGGCGTGTTCCAAAAGCGTGTGGCCAGTTGCGGAGGCTGCGCATACCTTTCGATCATGGATGAGCTAGACCTCCTCAAGCGCTCCGATGGTCCGGTCACCCGCAGCAGGCTCGTCCGCGATCTGCGTGGGTTGGGCCTGGCCGAGGGCGACATCGTGATGTTCCACACCCGGATGTCGGCGCTGGGCTACGTCGCCGGTGGTCCCCAGACGATCATCAAAGCGCTGCGGGACACGGTCGGCGCGACGGGCACCTTGATGGTCACCTGCGGCTGGAACGACGCGCCGCCCTACGACTTCACCGACTGGCCCGGAGATTGGCAGGACGCTTTGCGCGCCGAGCATCCGGCCTACGACCTGCGGTTCAGTGAGGCCGACCACAACAACGGCCGGTTGCCCGAGGCGCTGCGCCGGTGGCCGGGTGCGGTCCGCAGTCGTCATCCCGACGCCAGTTTCGCCGCTCTTGGCCCGGCGGCCCACGTCCTGATGGATGATCACCCGTGGGATGACCCACACGGTCCCGACAGTCCGCTGGCCCGTCTGGCAGCCAGGGGCGGCCGGGTGCTGTTGCTGGGCGCACCGCTGGACACCCTGACGCTCCTGCACCACGCAGAGGCCCTCGCCAAGGCGCCGGGGAAGCGGTTTGTCGACTACCAACAGCCCATCACCGTGGACGGCGAGCGCGTCTGGCGGCGCTTTCGCGACATCGACTCCGAGGACGGTGCCTTCGACTACACCCCGGTCGTGCCCAAGGGGCAAGATCCCTTCGAGGTCATCGCCCGCGACATGTTCACTGCCGGGCACGGACGACAAGGCCAGGTCGGCGCCGCAACCAGCTACCTGTTCGAGGCGGCCGACGTCGTGAGGTTCGGCGTCAACTGGATCGAGAGCAAACTCGCGTGATCGGCCGGCTATGGCCAGCGCCTTGGCACGTGATCACAGCCACTCACTGATCACGGCGATCTGCACGGTCGTGCGGGTGCCCGCCGCCGGGCCGGGCGACCCGGATGCGCTCCAGCACTGCCTCGAACTGCGGCGAGTCACCCCGCTGCCCGGCCGTCAGCGCCGGCGACAACGGCTTTTGCCCCTGCTCGACAGCCAGGTGCAACTTGGTGGTCAGCCCACCCCGCGAGCGGCCGAGCCCGTGGTCGTCCGGCTCGGCGGCACCGGTCCCGCCCGGCGGCTCCGTCTGGCCTTATCGTTGCTTGAGATCCGCGAGCAGCGCGCGGAACGCGACCGGGGCGAGCAGGATTCTCGGCCCGTCCGGATCCTGGGAGTCGCGGATGCCCACGTCCTCGCCGAGCTGTGCCAGCTCCACGCAGTTGCCGCCGAGGTTGTCGCTGTAACTCGACTTTTTCCAGCTCAGCTCCATCGTTCCTTCAGAACCTTTCGGATCAGGCTTCGAGATTCCGCCACTGAGAGGGCATGTGCCTGAAGGGTGGCAAAAGCCTTGCTGGCGTAGAGTATATCTGCCGAATCGCTAGAAGTATGCCCTCCGTTCAGAGTTGAGAGATGCACCAGCTCATCGCCGTTCTCCTGGGTTGCAAGTGTGAAGGGTGCGTGGACGCCCGGGTAGTAGGCGATGGGTGCGATCTGCAGCTTTACGTACTCCATCTCGGAGACGGTCGAAAGGTGTTCGCACTGGCTGCGCATCACTTTGGGTTCGCCGACCAGGCGATGTAGCACGCTTTCGTCCAACACCACGCAGAGCACGGGTGGGTGGTCGCCGTCCAAGATGGACTGGCGCCGCAAGCGTGCGTTCACGGCGGCATCATCGACAAGTAGGGCTCTAGCATAGTCTTCGTTCTGAAGGAGCCCATAGACAAGCGTGTTCTCGAAAGCTCGGAGGAACGCGGCCGATGCCTCTGCATTCGGAAAATCGGCGAAGAACCTTGGGTGGGCGGAGGACTTGAGGATGTCGTCCCAGAGGTCGATGAGAGCGGTGTCGGTGCCCAGAGCGCGGTCCAGTCGTAAGGCGAAGTCTCTGCGGCATCGGGTGGTCCCGTTCTCCACTTGGGCGATGTAGCTGCGGCTCACGGCGGCCCCTTCTGCCAGTTCAAGCCGGGATAGACCCTTCTCGTGGCGAAGGCGGATGACCTCCTGGCCGAAGGCGATCGTCTGACGGGTCGGCTTGCGTGCAGCCATGTGGCACACCTCCTGGCACCGGCTCGCACCCTCTGAAACCGGGGTGCCTGTGTTGTCGTTCTTTCCTGGTCAGGTTACGCCTTGGAGTGGATTCTGTGCGGGGAGTTACCGAAAATGGGAGGTGATCGTTAATGGAGTGCCCCGCGGAGATCGTGGTACCGGTTCGGGCCGAGTCGGTAAAGGTGGCTCGGGATTGGGTCGGGGCCGTTCTGGGGGAGTGGGGGCAGGACGCCTACCTGGCGAAGGTCGTGGTGTCGGAACTGGTGACGAACGTCTTGCGGCACACCAGGAGCGCGACCACGACCGTGCGGGTCGTCCAGGCGGACAAGGGAACCGTCGTGGAGGTCTTCGACTCTTCCAACGTCCTACCGATGGCGGGGCAGGCGGCCCTGCTGAGCGAGGACGGGCGTGGGCTGGCGATGCTGGATGTTCTCGTCAAGGAATGGGGCACGCAGCCACTCGGAGGCGGCGGGAAGGCCGTGTGGGCACTTCTACCTGAAAGCACGTCGTGAACGAGGCCGACGCACTGGTTGCCCTACGCGAACGTTACTCGTCCTGGGAAATCTCCCTGAACCATGGCATGTGGCAGGCCAAGGGGCGCGTGTTCATCCGTTCGTCTTCTCTGAGCCTTCTGCAAGCGGCGATGGACGGTGAATCTCCATTCCCGCCCCGCCTTGCAAAGGAACGAGTCCGGGTTGCGGCGAACGGATCCTCGACGCCGCGACCGGATGCGTCATGCGGAACGCCTGAACCAGGGGGCGGTCCATGGTGGTGCGGTGCTCTGCGGGTAGTGCGTGCAGCCGTCCGGAAGCGGCGGGGAAGGCACCTTGGTGTCACTGCCTGAAGAGGCGGTCAGCGGCCTCCTGTTCGGCCTGGGCGGCCATGGGGAGCTGCCGGCGATGTCGAGTACGTTGCTGCGCTCGGTGTCCTGCCCGCGCCCTGTCATCCCGGGTTCAGCTGTCGGGATGAACGTTGTTGATCACAATGGTCTCGCCCATGAGCAGGTAGTACACCGTCATGTCGTCTCGGGTGACCACATAGTGCGCGTGATCCAGTTCCTCGATGCCGAGGGGTTTGGCGTCGGGCGGCACCGGGTCGGTCATCAAAGACATGATCACCAGTTGGACCGCGGTGCGATAGTGCGGTGCCATCGCGGCGATCTGCAGCCGGATGGACCTGGTCATCGAGAGGTGGTCAGGCAAGCCAGTCCCCTGAGGCGATCTGCTCACGGGTGTAGACCTCGTAGCCCGGCGGGGTCTTGCCGGCCTCCAGGTAGGGCCTGATTCGCGTGGCCTCTCGATCGGCTTCTCTGGCCGCCCGCTCAAGTCGGAGTTGCTGGAGTTCCTGCCACTCCTGCTCAGTGACCAGCACGACCGGATCCTTGCCGTTCTTGGTGATACGGGGATGTGCGGCCCGGTGTACGACGGCTGCGTGGAGATCGCCGAGTCGCACACGTGCTTCTTTGATCGGGTAGGACTCCATCTCGCCACCATAGTGCACACAGTGATCTGAGTGCACACTTTGTACATCACGGTCCACCGGAGACGGCTGGGACGGACGTGTTGGCGACTGGCCGGGGTGGGTCGGGTCAGTTGTGGGTGTTGGTCTGGATCTCGCTGACGGCCAGGGGGGTGGGCTCGGAGGTCATGGTGTAGTCGTCGAGGCCGCCGCCGCAGGGGGCGCCCGTGCAGGTCCAGGCGAGCGTCCAGGTGATCGTCGCGGTGATCTGCCAGGCGCCGCCCTGCTGGCCGGTGGAGGAGCGCTTGTAGGTGTAGCCGCAGGTCTTTCCGGTCTCGCTGCCCGCGTCGTCGCAGGTGATCTTGGCCTCGCCGAGGTCCCAGGCGACGGACGAAGGGGTCGCCGTCGCCTGGACGGTCACGCCGCCCTCCGAGATCGGGTCGGTCTTCACGACGGTGAAGCCGTCCACCCAGAGGTTCGTCCGCAGCCGGACGAAGGTCTTGTCCTTGGGGGCCGTGTAGGCGGTCGGCACGGGGAACGGGGCCGAGGCCCTGGCCCGCAGCATCATCGTCCAGACGTCGGGCGGCTGGGCGGCGGGCGGCGCGTTGCCTCCGGGGACGTCTATGCCGTCCACGCCCTGGTTGTCGGTCAGGCCCTCGGGGGCGGGCGGGGCCACCGGGCCGCTGACGCCGCCCGATCCGTTTCCGCCGTTTCCACCGCTGTTTCCGCCGCCGCGTCCGCCGGTGACGCCGGACAGGTTGCAGTCGAGGCCCTGGTTCGCGACGCCGCATCCGTCGGCGAAGGCTTCGGCGGGGGCCGCGAAAGTGGAGAGAAGGGCTGCCGCCACGGTGATGCCCGACGCCACGCGGCGCCGGGTGGGGATGTGAGACATCGCGTGTCCTCTGGGGGATGTCAGCATGTGCGGTCCCGGACGGAAGCGGCGACCTTCCAGGCATCACCGTCGTACTGGACGGTGTAGCGGTAGAGGTAGGCGCCGCCCTTGCCTCCGCCCGTCCGCTTGCCCGTCTTGGCGGAGAAGCGGTAGCCCGCGACGGTGTTGACGCAGTCGATGAGGTAGACCTTCGAGCGGTCCTTGGAGACCGCGTAGACCCGGGGGTTCAGGGTCTTCGCGAAGCGCCAGATGTGGCCCTGGGCCTTGGTGGCCTCGACGTCGTCGGTGACCTCGGTGAGGAGGGGGTCCATGGCGACGTCGGCGAGGCCGGCGGGGTCGTTCTTCTCGTAGGCCTTCTGGTAGGCGGCCTGGTAGGCGCGGTAGCGGGCGAGGACCGTCTTGAAGAGCTGGTCCGTCGAGACCGCGGTGGGCGTGGCGGCGGGAGTGCCGCCGGTGTCGAACCGGCCGTTGGGGGAGAGTTCGCCGCTGGCGGACGAGCCGGACGAGCCGCATCCGGCGGCCGTGCACACGGCGAGGACGGCCGTCAGGCAGGCGGCGCGGCGAGGCCCCAGAGGGGAGGAACGAATGCGCATCGCCATCCCTGAGCGGCAGCAGACAACGGGCCGAATACGCGCGAAAGCTTACAGAGATGCGTGGGGCGAGAAAAGGGATTCGTTGCGTCCCGCTTGACCTCGACCTTGCTTGAGGTACCAGGCTTCTGGGGGAGCGCTGATGGAAGGAGCCGGATATGCGTGCTGTGTGGTTGAGGGAGTTCGGCGGGCCGGAGGTCCTGGTCGCGGGTGACGCGCCCGACCCGGTGCCGGGTGAGGGGCGGGCGCTGGTCGAGGTGGAGTTCGCCAACATCACGTTCGTGGAGACGCAGATGCGGTCGGGCACCGGTCCGATGCCGGTTCGCTGGGAGCCGCCGATGATCCCGGGCAACGGGGTCGGCGGAGTGGTCACGGCGGTCGGGGACGGGGTGGATGGGACGCTCGTCGGCCGGCGGGTCGTCAGCAGCACCGGCGGCACCGGCGGCTACGCCCAGAAGGCCGCCGTGGACGCGAAGGGCCTGTTCGAGGTGCCGGACGGCCTGGCGCTCGACGACGCGGTGGCTCTGCTCGCGGACGGGCGGACGGCGACGATGATGACGCGCGCGGCCCAGATCCGCGAGGGCGAACGAGTCTTGGTGGAGGCGGCGGCCGGCGGGGTGGGGACGCTCCTCGTCCAGCTCGCCAAGGCGCAGGGGGCGACGGTCGTCGCGGCCGCGCGGGGGGAGCGGAAGACGGAACTGGCCATGCGGCTGGGCGCGGACGAGGCCGTCGACTACGGCGAGCCGGGCTGGGCGGAGAAGACCGGGCCGGTGGACGTCGTGTTCGACGGGGTGGGCGGCGACGTGGCCCGTGCGGCGTTCGGGCTGCTCAGGAAGGGCGGGCGGATGGTCAGTTTCGGGCTGGCGGGCGGGGAGGGGGCGAACATCCCCGAGGAGGACGCCCGGGAGGCGGGCGTGACGCTGGTCTGGCCCTCGGCCACGCCGGAGGAGATGCGGGAGTTCACCGAGCACGCGCTGCGCGAGGCGGCGGCCGGACGGCTCACGCCGGTGATCGGGCAGCGGTTCCCGCTCGACGGCGCGGCCGAGGCGCACGCCCTGATCGAGTCGCGGGGGACCGTCGGCAAGACCCTCCTGGAGGTCAGCCGACCCTCGTGAGGAACGCGATCAGCGAGCGTTCGTAGGCGGCGGGGTCGACGTTCCACGACTCGGTGTGGTCGCCCGGCGTGGGGATGTGGGTGACCGTGCCGGGCGGCGCCTTCCTGGCGAAGGCGAAGGCGGGGCCGTTGGCGACGGTGGAGTCGTCCTCGGTGGTGAACATGAGGACGGGCGTACGCAGGTGGGGCGCGAACCGGCGCATGTCGAAGTCGGTCAGGTCGATGCCGATGCGCCACTGGAGGACCCGCTTGGCGATGCCGGTCATGAAGCCGGGCAGATGGCGGGCGTCGCCCTGCTTGTCCAGGGTGGCGTTCCAGTCGAGGACGGGGGAGTCGAGCACGACCCCGCGCACGAACGACGGGTCCCGCTGCAACGTCGTCATCGCCATCGCGCCGCCCATCGACCATCCGTACAGGACGACGCCCGTCGCCCCGTGCGCGCGTGCGTAGCCCATGGCGGAGACGACGTCGTGCCACTCCTTGTCGCCGAGATGGTTGCGGCGGTCCTGCGACGGGGGCGCGCCCACGTCGTTGCGGTAGGCGATGGACAGCATCGGCAGGCCCAGCGAGTGGACGGTGCGCATGACGCGGAAGGTCTCGGCCTTGTCGGCGTTGCGCCCGTGGACGCCGATGACCCAGGTGCCCTTGTCGGACGTCCCCGGGACGAACCACGCCGGCATGGGCCCGACCTCGGACGGATACGTGACGTCCTGGAACGGCAGCCCGAGCGCCGTCTTCGGGTCGCCGTCGTACATCCAGTGGTCGATCATCGCGGGGGCGTCCTTCACCAGGGCGCCCTCGACGGGGGACACCTTCCGGACGACGTGCCGGTCGTTCCCCCCGACGACGGGCCCGAGCAGGGCGCGCCCGCCCTTCCAGACCAGGGCCCAGGCGCCGGGGCGCTCCGTCCCCGGCTCGCGGGGCAGCGTGACGGTGCCGTTGCCCGCGTCCTCGATGGTCAGCGGGTACTCGGCGGAGTGGTCGACCTCGATGGCGACGCCGGCGAAGTACCAGCCGATGCCGCCGACGAGCGCGCACAGGAGCGCGGTGATCGTGACGACCGCCGACATCAGCGGGCGGGCGCGGCGGCGCCGGCGGCGCGGCGGGCCGGGGGTCGCCGGGACGGATGACGCTGGGGCAGCGGTGGACACGACATACGAAAGTAGCCTCCCGCGAGCGTCGCCAGTGCCCGGGGCGGCGCGCAAGACATCGACCGGTGCGGTTAATCTGCCGATCAGGTGCCATAGGGGGAGCCATCGGGACGGAGGGACGCGCGGTGACGGGCCAGGACGACCGCGTCGCGGAGCTCGAAGGCCGGGTCGCCGAGTCCGCCCGGCGGCTGGCCCCGCCCGGCTGGCGGCGGCTCGACCTGCACTGCGCCGCGACGGTCGCCGGCACCGTCGCCGCGCTGGCGGTGCTGACGGGCGAGGGCCGGATGGAGATGTCCGGGGACGTCCCGGAGGAGCTGACCGATCTGCTGACGGACCTGCGCCGCGCCCACTACCGGCCCGAGCGCGGCACCTGGTTCTCGATGGTCATGATCATCGAGCCGGGTTCGGTGTGCCCGCTCTACAACCGCGAGTTCGACCCGCTGTGGGACCCGCCGCTGCCGGCGGAGTCCTGGCGGCGCGACCAGACCGTCATGCCGAGGGACGGCGACGCCGTGCCGGACTGGCTGCGCGACCGGCTGGAGGGCCGCGAGCCCGCCGCGCCGTCCGCGCCGGACCCGGCGCCGATGGACCCGGTCGAGCAGGCGGAGCTGCTGTCGGACCGGCTCTCCACCCTGGTCGCCGTCCACGCGCCCGGGCTGTGGGAGCGGGTCTCCGGGCACTACCGGGTGGCCGGCGGGCGTGCCGAGATGCCCGCGCTGACGTGCCGCCAGGCCACCGGCGCCCAGACGTCCTGGACGGCGCCCGCCGCGGCGGCGGCGCTGCTCGAACGGCTCCGCGCCGGGACGCGGGCGTTCCAGGGCTCCACCTGGTCCCGGATCGACTTCGAGGTCCTGTACGAGGACGGGGCGGTCCGCTGCCGCGCGAGCTTCACCCACGACGACGAGCCACCGCCCCGGCCCGCGCCGGTCGCCGGCACGCCGCCGCCCCGGCCGGGGCTGCGCCGGGCCAGGATCTTCGACCACGCGGGCCCGGACGGGAGCCGTCCCGCCGTGTCGCGCCCGCCCGTCCCTCCGGACGAGGCGGGCCGCGTGGCCGAGTACCTGCGGCGGGCCCCGACCGTCATGGCGGCGCGCTCGAACGCCCCCGACCGGCTCGACCCGTCGCGCGGGGCGGCGGTGCCGCTGACCTTCCACACCGACGGGACGTGGGTGTGGTCGAGCGCGGTGGCCTACTACCTGAGCGAGCACGGCGTCCCGCCGGAACCCGATCTCGTCGCGCACATCAGGGCCGGCGGGTTCCGCGTCCCCGACGTCGACGACGACACGATGAACGCCGCGAACGCCGCCGTCACCGGACGCGCCGCGCCCGAACGCGTCCCGCGCGAGCCCGACTGGGCGGGGACGCTCCAGCACCGTCTCGACCAGCTCCGCGTCGACCGCGCCGCCTACCGCGTCAACGACGTGGCCGAGGGGGTCTGGTGCCTGACGTCCCGGCCGGGCCGCTGGTCGGTGTTCCAGATGCGCGACGGCGAGCGCCGCAAGGAGGCCGTCTTCGACGACGCCGAGCAGGCGTCCGCGCACCTGCTCGGACGGCTGCTGCTCGACCCGCGCCACACCGCCGGGGACGGGCCGTTCGCGCCGCTCAAGGGGGAGCCGCCGCTCTCGCTGCTGCGCGACCGCCACGTCATGGAGCTGGCGGCGGGAACGGAGGTCGACCGCTACGGCGCCCCGGACGGCAACGTGGCGTACGCGGCGCGCACGCCGTATCCGCAGCGGTCGCTGCCGCCCGAGTGGCGGAACCGCCCGTACCGCGTCTACCGGTTGCGGCGGCCCATGGAGACCCTGACCGGGAAGGCCGTCCCGTGGTTCGGGCAGCCGGGCGGCGGGACGGCGCACGTGTTCCGGCGGTCGATGGCCGACCTGGTCGCCGACGGCAGCCTCGTCGAGGTGCGGGGCGGCTGACCGGGCGGCGGCTCAGGCCTGGCCGATCGCGGACACGAGCCCGAGCGCCAGCACCAGGTCGAGGTGGATGAACGTCTCCAGCTTCGCTCCCGGCGGGACGTCCGGGTCGGCGGCGAGCCGGTCCAGGACGGCGAGCGCGGCGGGGCTGCCGAGGTCGTCGGCGAGCGCGGCCTCGGCCTCGTCCGCGTACTCGCGGTTGATCGGGCGCCCCGGGGACGTCGCCCACTCGGCGACCTTGCCGCGCCAACCGGCGAGCCGCTCCGCGGCGGCCGACAGCCTCGGCGCCGACAGCTCCAGAGGCTCCCGGTAGGGGACTTCCAGCATCGCCAGGCGCGCGGTCAGCGGGTCCGGCGAGGTTCCGGTCTCCTGCGGGACGGCCAGGCACAGCGCGTCCCTGTCGGCCGTCTCGGAAACGTAGACGTCGGCGTCCGGGAGGACGTCGTCGCGTACCTCGAACGGCTGGACGTTGTAGTCGTCCAGGCCCGTCGCGGCTCCCGGCGTGCTCACCGCCAGGACGCGGCGCCCGGCGTGTTCGGCCACCCGCCGCAGAAGGTCGGCGACGACCGCGCGGCGGTACGCGCCGTCGACGACCTGGACGCGCAGCCCGCGCCCGGCGGGCAGCGCCTCGGTCCGTCCCGTCCGGTGGTCGTGGAGCCGCAGCATGCCTCCCACCCTAGGGCGGCGCCTACAGCGGGAGGTCGGCGGCCATCGGCCCGAACGGCGTCGGCGCGGCGCCGTCCGACCGGCGGACGGCCGCGAACCGCAGCCGGACGTAGTCGGCGACCCACCCCGACTCGCGGCGCAGCGCGGGCGCGGCGAGGTCGTTCACCCGGTCGAGCAGCGGGTCGACCAGCTCCGGCGGGACGTCGGCCAGCGCGCGGGAGGCGTAGGCGCGGACCCAGTCGGCGGCGCCGTTCGGGCCCTCGGTCATCCGGGTCGGGCGGTCGGCGTGCTCCAGCAGCCGCAGCGTGAACCCGGCCTCCTCCAGCTTGGTCGCGTACGCGGCCGGCGACGGGAAGTACCAGGGCAGCTCGGGCTCGCCGAGGCCGAACACCCGCCAGGCGGTCTGCATCGCGACGATCAGCTCGGCACAGTTGCCCGCGCCGCCGAGCTCGCCGACGAACCGGCCGCCGGGGCGCAGCGCCGCGTGCACGCGGCCGATCACCGCGTCGGGGTCGCGGGTCATCCAGTGCAGGGCCGCGTTCGAGGCGACCGCGTCGAAGGACTCGCCCACGGTGAAGTCGTGGGCGTCGCCGACGACGAACGACAGCCCCGGGTGAATGGCGGTCGCCTGCGCGACCATCTCGGGGCTGCCGTCGATGCCCAGCACCTCGGCGCCCCGTTCGGCGATCTCCGCGCTGAACGAGCCCGTGCCGCACCCGAGATCGATGATCCTCTCGCCGGGCTGCGGATCGAGCAGATCGACGAGGGGCGCACCGTGCGCGGACACATACCCGAAGGCGGAGTCGTACGTCGTCACGGCCCAGTTCACTGTCATAATTTATCGGACATCGCCCGATGGTGAGGTGGGGATGCCGTGGCGGACGTCACGTCCGAGATCCGCGTCGTCGGGGCCGAGGGCCCGGACGGCCTGGCCCTGCGCACCTCCGGACTGGCCGCCAGGGGCCTCCCGGAACTGCGCGCCGACGGGCTTCCGCCCTATCTGGGACAGGGCTGGGCGCGCGTCCTCGCCGCGCTCGCGCAGCGCCTCGCCGCCACGGGGGAGATCCCGGACGAGCTCGCCCCCGGCGTCGAGATCCGCCTCGCGCCGGCGGACGACGGCACGCTGGCCCCCGTCCCGCCGCCGGGACGCGATCTCGCCGAGTGGCGCCGGGACGTCCTGCTCCGGATGTTCCCCGAAGCCCGCGCCTGAGGGGCCCCTTCCTAGAATCGGATTCTGACAGCCGGGCTGGAGAAGGGTGCGCAGGGTGCCGTACGCAGAGATCGAGTACGAGGTTCGGGACGGGATCGCGACCGTCACGCTCAACCGGCCGCGGAAGATGAACGCCTACACGTTCGTCATGCGCAACGAGATGCTCGACGTCTTCGACCGGATCGACGCCGACGACGCCGTGCGCGCGGTCGTGGTGACCGGCGCCGGGCGCGCGTTCTGCGCGGGCGCCGACCTGAGCGGCGGCGGCGACACCTTCGACAAGGACAAGTCCAAGGACATGTTCGCGGGGGAGGACGACGTCCTGGAGGACGGCACCCCGCGCGACGGCGGCGGGACGGTCGCGCTCCGCATCGCCCGCTGCCTCAAGCCCGTCATCGGCGCGTTCAACGGCGCGGCGGTCGGCGTGGGCGTGACCATGACCCTCCCGATGGACGTCCGGCTCGCGAGCGAGAAGGCCAGGTTCGGCTTCGTGTTCGCCCGGCGCGGCATCGTGACCGAGGCCGCCTCCAGCTGGTTCCTGCCGCGCCTGGTCGGCATCGCGCAGGCCATGGAGTGGGCCGCCACCGGCCGGATCTTCGACGCGCGGGAGGCCCTCGCGGGCCGCCTCGTCTCCCGCGTGTACGCGCCCGACGAGCTCCTCCCGGCCGCGTACGCGCTCGCGCGCGAGATCGCCGACAACACCTCCGCCGTCTCGGTCGCCGCGATCCGCCGCCTCATGTGGTCGGGCCTGTCCGCGCCGTCCCCGTGGGACGCGCACATCGCCGACTCCCGCCTCATGGCCTCGCTCGGCGGCGCCGCCGACGCCGTCGAGGGCGTCTCGTCCTTCCTGGAGAAGCGCGACGCCGCCTTCCCGATGCGCGTCAGCAAGGACCTCCCGCCCGAAGTCCCCGACTGGCCCCTCCGCTGAGGACGCCCTCGCGCGCGAGGGCCAGGAGCCGTCAGGACGCCCCGGCGGATGGCCGCCTTCGGTCACCGGAAGGCCCGTCGCACGGCGACGGGGGGCGTCCGCGCCTGGCGCGACCCCCGGTGACATGTGCGGGGAGCGGACTGTCGCATGATGGAGGGAATCCCCCGGTGCGTCCCAAGGACGATCTTGATTTTCCGGACCATCGGGAAGCGTGTCTCATCAGTTACGGAGGGTATTAAGCCGCCCGAGGCGACACGTTACGGGGGTGCCTGGTGCGGATGAGGAATTGTGCCGTCATAGGCGCTGGACTCCTGCTCGCGGCCGGATGCAGCCACGCCGAGCGGCAAGCGCGGACCGCCGGTGAGCATGGCGCGATCAAGGGCAGGGCCACGGCGACACGGCCGCCGAGCCCGACACCGCCGCCGCCCAGGAAGATCGACTGCGACCGGGTGAAGTGCGTGGCGCTGACCTTCGACGACGGCCCCGGCCCCTACACGGCGCGGTTGCTCGACACGCTCAAGAAGAATGGCGTGCGCGCCACGTTCTTCATGCTCGGCGAGAATGTGGGCGCCCATCGCGACATCGTGCGCAGAATGGCGCTGGAAGGCCAGGAGGTCGCCAACCACAGCTGGTCGCATCCTGACCTGACGACCCTGTCGTCCAGCGAGGTGCGCTCCCAGATCCAGCGCACGCAGAAGGCCGTCAAGGACGCCTCCGGCGTCACGCCCACGCTCGTCCGGCCGCCCTACGGGTCCACGAACAAGCGCGTCGAACACGCGATCGGGATGCCGCTGGTCCTCTGGAGCGTCGACACGCTCGACTGGCGGTACCGCGACGTCGCCCGCGACACGCGCGTCGGGGTCAAGGAGCCGGAGAGCGGCGGCATCGTCCTGTTCCACGACATCCACAAGCCGAGCGTCGACTCCATCCCCAAGGTCGTGGACGGTCTGCGCAAACGCGGGTTCACGTTCGTGACCGTCTCGGAGCTGTTCACCGGACAGCGCCTCACGCCGGGGACGTCCTACAGCCAGCGGACGGCGCCGCCCACCCAGGTCGCGACGAGCCCGCCGCCGGCGCGCCCGTCCGCGGGCCCTTCGTCCGGGAGCGGCGCCCCGGCGCCCGGCGCGCCGGTTCCCGACTCCTCGGCGTCCAGGGGCCCCGTGCCCGGCGCCCCGCAGTCCGGCGGCCCCGTCAGCCCGGCGCCGAGCGGCCTGGCCCCCGCCCCGCCCATCTCACCGAGCCCCTGACCCGCCCCCTCAGGACGTAGGGAGCCGCCGCCCGCGCCCGTACGGTGCTGAACCGTACGAGCGCGGGCGGCGGGGCTCCCGGACCGGCTAGCGGCGGCCGTCCGCGACGGCGCCGCCTGGACGGGCGCGCAGCAGCGACAGGGTCGGCAGGAGCGTGGCGGCCAGGGTCAGGGCGAGCGCGGCGGCGATCACCGTGGCGAGGATCCACGGGGAGCCGTGCGGGACGGGCGCGTCCAGGACGCTCAGGCTCAGCGGGACCAGCGTCGCCGCGGCGACCAGCGCTCCCGCGGCGAGCCCGGCCGCGGTGACCAGGACGGCCTCCACCGCCATCATCCGCAGGACCTGCCGGCGGGCCGCGCCGACCAGGCGCAGCAGCCGGAACTGGCGGCGCCGCTCGCCGACGGCGAGGATCTGGGCGTTGACCAGCGCGATCGCGGCGTAGCCGACGACCACGGCCAGCACCAGCCAGGACATCCACGCCTGCGTGCGATCCTGCTCGGCGCGCAGCGCGGACAGCGCGGCCCGGTCGACCACGCGGAGGCCGGGGCGCCCCTGGGCGAGCGTGCGGGCGAGCCGGTCGCGGTCGGCGCCCGGCCGGACGGTCACCATGATCTGCGGGACGAGCCCGCCGCCGGTGTGCGGCAGGAGGGTCGCGGCGGGCAGCAGCGCGGTCTCGTATCCGGGCCGCGAGCGGACGGTGGCCACGAGCCTGAGGGCGGCCCGGCTGCCGTCGCCCAGCCGCATCGGGACCGTGTCGCCCATCCGGTAGGGGGCGGCGAAGCGCTCCGGCAGCGCGACGGACGCGCCGACGAGGGCGTCGAGGCTGCCGCCGGTGGCGCGGTACGCGGTCGTCCGGGTCACGCCGGCGGCGGTGACCCCCAGCAGCGCCATCGCCGGAGGCTGCGGGGCGCCCTCGCCCGCGTCGCCCTTGTGGACCAGGGGCCCCGCCAGTTCGGCGGGCTCGATGTAGCCGGTGCTGGTCACCTGGGCCGAGGCGGCCGCGACGCCGGGCCGCCGGGCGATCCAGTCGACCGTGTCCAGCGGCAGGCCGCCCGCCGGGGAGGTGACCGCCAGGTCGGCGCGGAGGTTCTCCTGGAACACCGCGCGCGCCCCCTCGGTCTGGGTGGTCTGCATGTAGGTCAGCGCGAGCGCCAGCCCGGTGGCCAGCATGACCGGCAGGATCGCGCCGGTCAGCCGCGAGGTCCCGGCCCGGGCGTTCTCGGTGGCCAGGTACCCGGCGCATCCGGTCGCGGCGCGCAGCGGCCGGCGCAGCGCCGCCGTGACGGCCGCGGCCAGGACGGGGCCCAGCAGCGCGAACCCGGCCGTCCACACCATGGCGGCGGGGGTGGCGACTCCGGCCGCGTCGGGGCCGTCCGAGCCGGCGGTGCCCCAGGCGAGCGCGGCGCCGCCGGCGAGGAACGCCAGCCCCAGCGCGAGGCGGACCCGGCTGAACCGGCGCGTCTCCCGGGACGCCTCGGCGAGCGCCTCGACAGGCCGGGTGCGGGCCGCGCCGTGGGCGGCGACGACGGCGGCGCCGAGCGCGGTGAGCAGCGCGGTGCAGGCACCGGCGACGACCGGGACGATCCCGGCGCGGTAGGCGAGCGTGTCCGGCACCACCCCGGCCTCGGCGAACGCGGCGAGCAGCCACCGCCCGACGTGCGGGCCGGGCAGGCAGGCCAGCCCCGTGGCGACCACCGCCAGCAGCATCGTCTCGCCGACGATCAGGCGGCGGATCTGGCCCGGAGTGGCGCCGACCGCCCGCAGCAGCGCCGTCTGCGGCCGCCGCCGCCGGATCGACAGCCCGAGCGTGGCGGCCACCACGAACACCGTCACCATGGCCGACAGGCCGCCGAACGCCGCGGCCAGCGGGATCAGGTCCTCGCCCTCGGACATGACGTCCGGGTTCTCGGCCAGGCCCCGCTCGTCGCCGGTCAGGACCGACGCCTGGCGGCCGTCCACCGCCCTCTCGACGTCCCGCCGCACCTTCGCGACGTCGGCTCCGGGGGCGGTGAACAGCCCGATCGAGTCGACCTCGCCCGGACGGCCGGCGGCCTGCCCGGCCTCGGCGTCCGGCAGGAAGGCGCCGTTCCCGGCGCCGCCGACGAGCCCGGACACCCGGTACCGCTCGGCACGGCCGCGCACCAGCGCCTCGACCGTCTCGCCGACCCGCACCCCGAGCCGGTCGGACAGCACGATCCATCCCTCGCCGGACGGCGCCGAGCCCTCCACCAGCCTGTACGGGGCCAGCCGGGTCGACGACCAGCCGTGCCCGGTCAGCAGGCGGCCGTCGCGCGTCAGCGTCACGGGGAACGACACGTCCGCCGCCATGCCGGCCACGCCCGGCACCGCGGCCAGTTCGCCCGCGAGCCCCGCGTCCAGCGGAACCCGCTCGGCGAACACCTCGTCCTTGGCCGTGCCGTGGTAGCGCTGGTCGCCGCTCACCACGATCGGCGCGGCGTCCATCCGCAGCGGCGGCGCCGCCCGGTGGATCCCCGACTCCAGCAGCCCGCCGCAGCCGATCACGATCGCCGCGCCCAGGAACATCCCGACGAACGAGGCGACGAACCCGCCCCTGTGGAAGCGCAGCGTGCGCAGCGCGATCCCGATCACCACAGCTCCCGCGCGGTCTCGGCCCCGCCGTCCTCGGCGCCCGCCGCCGCGGGCTCGCTCCGCAGCCGGGTCATCCACTCGGCGACCCGCTCGGGCGTCGGCCGGTTCAGCGCGCCCGCGATCCGGCCGTCGGACAGGAACACCACCCGGTCGGCGTACGCGGCGGCCACCGGATCGTGGGTCACCATCACCACCGTCCGCCCCGCCTCGCGGACGACCTCGCGCAGCAGTTCCAGCACCGCCCTGGCGTTCCCGGTGTCCAGCGCGCCGGTCGGCTCGTCCCCGAAGATCACTGCCGGGTCCGTGATCAGCGCCCGGGCGATCGCCACCCGCTGCTGCTGGCCGCCCGACAGCTCCGCGGGACGGTGCCGGCGCCGGTCGCCGAGCCCGACCCGCTCCAGCACCTCCTCCACCGCACCCCGGCCGGGCCTGCGGCCGGCCAGCCGCAGCGGCAGCGTCACGTTGTCCACCACCGTCAACTCGGGCAGCAGGTTGAACGCCTGGAACACGAACCCGATCCGCTCGCGACGCAACCGGGTCAGCGCCCGTTCGCCCATCGCCGTCAGGTCCGCCCCGGCCAGCCGCACCGCTCCCGACGTCGGCCGCTCCAGCCCCGCCGCGCAGTGCAGCAGCGTGCTCTTGCCCGACCCCGACGGGCCCATCACGGCGGTGAACGACTTCCGGGCCAGCTGGAGCGTCACCCCGTCCAGGGCCGCCACCCCGCGCCTGGAACCGCCGTACACCTTGCGCACGGCCTCCAGCCGCACGACCTCCTCCGGCCCGGTCACCGGATCCCCGCTCGCCCGCTCAGCAACTTCCGTCATGCCGTCAATGCTGGTCGCGGGCATGGTGGCGCCGACAGCCTCGACCGGTTGAACCCGTTGTCCACCGATCGGTGGACGGGCGCCCGGAACCTCCCGGGACGAGGCGTCCCGGCGACACGCCGACGATCTTCGGCGCGGGCGCTAGCCCTCGTCGGGCTCCTCGCGGCGGGGGCGCCGCCGGGGCGGGGGCTGCGGCGGGACGACCTTCGCCGCGACCATGGTCGCCTCCGGCACCTCGACGAGCTCGCCGTCGCGGCGGCGCACCGCGAGCGTCCCTCCGGACCATGATTCGAGTACGCCCACGACGTCGCTGTACTCTCCCGTAGGCAGACGGCGGCGCAGCGAGATCCGCTGGCCCACGTCGGCGCCATTGATGGCCACCACCAGGCGTGCGGCGAAGCGGCCGGACATGTAGGGACCCCCATGTCGAATCGACGGCGGCGGGGTGGCCATACTATTCACAGCGAGCTTGCGGTGAGCCGTGACGTGCGGCGGGGCCGGAAATCCGAGAGGAGTCACTGACGTGACCTACGTCATTGCGCAGCCCTGCGTGGACCTGCTCGACAAGGCATGCATCGAGGAGTGCCCGGTCGACTGCATCTACGAGGGGAAGCGTCAGCTCTACATCCACCCGGACGAGTGCGTCGACTGCGGTGCGTGCGAGCCGGTCTGCCCTGTCGAAGCCATCTACTACGAGGACGACGTCCCCGAGCAGTGGAAGGACTTCTACAAGGTCAACGTGGAGTTCTTCGACGACCTCGGCTCGCCCGGCGGCGCGTCCAAGGTCGGGAAGATCGACAAGGACCACCCGATCGTCGCCGCGCTGCCCCCGCAGAGCCAGGACGACTGATCTCGGGCGGGTCTGGAGCGCTCCGCACGGGAGCGTTCCGGGGCCCGCCTTCGCCGGGAACCGGGCCGTGGTCGGGGACGACCGCGGCCCGGCGGGTTTCTCCAAGGAGGTATGGGCGTTGTTCACGCTGCCGGACTTTCCGTGGGATCGGCTCGCGCCGTACAAGGAGCGGGCGCTGGCGCACGCGGACGGCATCGTCGACCTCTCGGTCGGAACGCCCGTGGACCCGACGCCCGAGTTCGTCCGCCAGGCCCTCGCCGCCGCGTCCGACGCGCCCGGCTACCCGCAGACCTACGGGACCCCGGAGCTGCGCGAGGCGGTCGCGGGATGGTTGCGGCGCCGCGCCGGCGTGACGGCCGCCGACCCCGACGCCGTCCTCCCCGTCATCGGCACCAAGGAGCTCGTCGCCTGGCTGCCGACGCTGCTCGGCGCCGGCCCCGGCGACAAGGTCGTCTTCCCCGCGCTGGCCTACCCGACCTACGACGTGGGGGTCCGGCTCGCCGGGGCCGACCCCGTCGCGACCGACGGCACGCTCGCGCTCGGCCCGGTCTCCCCGAAGATCGTGTGGGTGAACTCGCCGTCCAACCCGACCGGCAAGGTGCTGCCCGCCGAGCACCTGCGCAAGGTCGTGGCGTGGGCGCGCGGCCGCGGCGCGGTCGTCGTCAGCGACGAGTGCTACCTGGAGTTCGGCTGGGACGGGGACAACCCGCCGATCTCGATCCTGCACCCGGACGTCTGCGAGGGTTCCCACGAGGGGCTGCTCGCGCTGAACTCGCTGTCCAAGCGCTCCAACATGGCGGGCTACCGCGCCGGGTTCCTCACCGGCGACCTCGCGCTGGTGAGGCGGCTGCTGGAGGTCCGCAAGCACGCCGGCATGATCGTCCCGGCTCCGGTGCAGGCCGCGATGACCGTGGCCTACGGCGACGACGCCCACGTCGACGAGCAGCGGGCCCGGTACGCGCGCCGCCGCGCCGCGCTGCGCGAGGCGTTCGAGCGGCACGGCTTCCGCATCGAGCACTCCGAGGCGTCCCTGTACCTGTGGGCCACGCGGGACGAGCCCTGCTGGGACACCGTCGCCCACCTGGCGTCCCTCGGCATCCTGGTCGGTCCCGGGGAGTTCTACGGCCCCGGCGGCGCCCGGCACGTCCGCATCGCCTTCACCGCCACCGACGCCCGCGTCGCCGCCGCCGTCGCCCGCCTCTGACCCGCCGCGCCCGCCCTCGGCCTCGGCCGGTTCCGGTCCGGGCGTCCACGCGGTGATTCGGGAGTTGCCGGGCGAAACCGCATCTCCTTTTGATACGTCTGATCGCGGTATGGGCTGGACAGGCCACAGTCGGTAGGATCCGCAGGTCTGTCCCCCTTGAACGGACGAAACGATGGAGGTGCCGTGGGCAAAGCGGCGATAGTGGTCCTGCTGGCACTGATCTTGATCGCCTTGGTCGTGCTCATCGTCGTCCTGCTGCGGCGCCGCTCGGGCGCTCCGGCGCCGGCGCCCGCCCCGGCCGTCCCGCGCGACCCGTTCGCCGCCGAGGACCAGGTGGCCGGCGACCCGCGCACGCTCAAGGCCGGCGACATGGTGGAGTACCTCGGCACCCGCTACTTCGTCCGCGGCTCGCTGCGGCTGAAGGAGGGCGGCTTCACCTGGAGCGAGCACCTCCTGGACGCCGACACGACCGAGGGCGCCAAGGTGTGGATCTCCGTCGAGGAGGACCCCGACCTCGAAGTCGTCTGGTGGAACGAGTACGAGATCGGCGACCTGCGGCCGGGGGAGAAGACCATCGTCGTCGACGGCGTCGAGTACCGGCGCGACGAGCACGGCACCGCCGACTACACCAGCGAGGGCACGACGGGCGTCGGCGTGCAGGGCCGCGTCGAGTACGTCGACTACGAGGGCCCGCGCGGCAGGTACCTGTCGTTCGAGCAGTACGGGGGCGGCCAGTGGGAGGCGGGCCTCGGCGAGCGCGTCCCGGCAGGATCGATGACGATCTACCCGGGCGGTAGCTGACCTTGCAGGCCACCCTCGACACCCCCTACGCGGACGCCCGCGCCGACGGGCTCTCGTTCGCGCTCGGACTGCCGCCGATGGACGCGCTCGCCGTCCTGCCGGTGGAGCGCGCGGGCCTGACCGTGGAGCTGCGCCTGCTCGGCGCGTCCCACCAGGTCATCGCCGGGCCGCTGAGCGAGACGGTGGCGTGCCTGCCCGGACGCGCCGACCCGCTGCCCGGCCATGCGGCGGCGAGCGTGCCCGGCTGGGCGTACGACTTCGCCGCGACGACCGCGGCGCACAGCGACGGGACGGCGTTCGCCCGCGCCGTCGAGGCCGTGTGCGCCCGGCTCGCGGACCGCGGTGACGCGCTGACCGGGGCCTTCCCCGGATCCCCGCACGCCGTCACCGTCCTTGCCTTGGAGGACACGGCGGGGCAGGAGGCAGCGCTCGGATGGCGCACCTGGCACGCCTACCCGCAGACCCGGGAGATCGTGATGACGCGGAGCCGGCTGGTGAGACCCTCATGAACAGCAGATACCGGGTGGCGGGCGCGGTGGCCGCCGCCGCCCTGACCGCCACGGCGCTCGGCGGCTGCGGGAAGTCGCAGTCGTCCTGGATCGCCGACAAGTACACCAAGGTCGGATACGACACCTACCGGTCGCCGAAGGCCCCCCAGACGGTCGCCTCGGAGATCGGCCGCAAGTTCAAGCCGATCGACCGAGTGGACGACCTGGCCACCATGGGCGCCAACGGCGGCATCTTCATGCGCTACCCGAAGCTCGTCGTCGGCGTCCTGCCGAACGGGACGGGCAGCCGGATCACGGTCGACAACCCGCGCGGCGGCTACAGCCGCCACTACTCGCACGTGAGCGGGCGCTGGAGCAGTCCGGGCAGCAACGGATGGACGAGCAGGGGCGCCGCGTCCTTCCGCGGCGGCGGACCCGGGTCGGGCAAATGACGCGGTCGGGCAGATGAGGAGCGACACATGAACGACGACATCCTTCACGAGATCGGCGCGACCTTCGCCTACGGCGCGGTCGGCATCGCCCTGATGGCGCTCGGCTACCTGGTCGTGGAGGTGACGACGCCCGGCAAGCTCGGCAAGCAGATCTGGACCGAGGGCAACCGCGGCGCCGCGCTCCTGCTGGCCGCCAAGCTCCTCGGCGTCTCCTTGATCGTCACCACCGCGATCGTCACCAGCGACAGCGACCTTTCCGAGGGGCTGGTGGACACCGCCGTGTTCGGCGGGATCGGCATCGTGCTGATGATCGTCGCGTTCTTCCTGCTGGACGTGCTCACCCCCGGCAAGCTCGGCGCGACGCTCGTGGACGGGGGCGGGACGGCCGGCGCGATCCACCCGGCGGGCTGGGTCGTCGCCGCCGCCGACCTCGGGGTCGCGGCGATCGTGGCCGGGGCGGTCTCCTGACGTCCCGCGATCTGGACCAGGCCGTCCAGCCGTCCGGCGACCCCTCCCCGGAGCCGTCCCGTCCCGAGGGGGACGGCCCGGGGAGACTGCGCGTCCCGGCGCGGGCGGCGCGCGCGCTGGTCCTGGCGGCCGTGTTCGCGTGCGCGGCGTGCGGCCTGGTGTACGAGCTGGCCCTGGTCGCGCTCGGCAGCTACCTCGTCGGGAACTCCGTCACGCAGGCGTCGATCGTCCTGTCGGTGATGGTGTTCGCGATGGGCGTCGGCTCGCTGGCCGCCAAGCCGCTGCAGGGCCGCGCCGTGGTGGCGTTCGCGGTCGTGGAGGGCGTGCTCGCGCTGATCGGCGGCGTGTCGGTCCTCGTGCTGTACGCGGCGTTCGCCTGGCTCGACCTGTACGTCCCGGCGCTGGTGGTGGTGGCGTTCGCGGTCGGGGCGCTGATCGGCGCGGAGATCCCGCTGCTGATGACGCTGCTCCAGCGGATCCGCAGGCAGGACGCCGGGTCGGCGGTGGCCGACCTGTTCGCGGCCGACTACGTCGGCGCGCTGATCGGCGGCCTGGCGTTCCCGTTCCTGCTGCTGCCCACGTTCGGGCACATCAAGGGCGCGCTGCTCGTCGGCGTGGTGAACGCCGTCGCCGGGATGGCCGTGGTGATGTGGCTGTTCCGCCGCGAGGTCGGACGCGCCGCCCGGATCGCGCTCGCCGCCGGCATGGTGGCCGTCCTCGCCGCCCTCGGAGTGACGTACACGCTCGCGGACGGGTTCGAGGTGTCGGCGCGGCAGGCGCTGTACGACGCCCCGATCGCGGTGGCGAAGCGCACCCCGTACCAGGAGATCGTCATCACCCGGCGGGCCGGGGTCGGCCCCTCGGACCTGCGGCTCTTCCTGAACGGCGACCTCCAGTTCTCCTCGCTGGACGAGTACCGCTACCACGAGTCGCTCGTCCATCCGCTGATGTCGGGCCCGCACGGGCGGGTGCTGATCCTCGGCGGCGGGGACGGCCTCGCGCTGCGCGAGGTGCTGCGCTACCGGGACGTCCAGAGCGCGACGCTGGTCGAGCTGGACCCCGAGATGATCCACCTGGCCCGGACCTACGGACCGCTGGAGTCCCTCAACCGCCGCTCCTTCGAGGACCCGCGCGCCCAGACCGTCAACGCGGACGCGTTCTCCTGGCTGCGCGGCCTGGACCGGCAGTTCGACGCGGTCATCGTGGACATGCCCGACCCCGACGACGTGTCCACCGCCAAGCTGTACTCGGTCGAGTTCTACGGAATGGTGAAGCGGGCCCTGGCGCCCGGCGGGCGGATCGTCGTGCAGTCCGGGTCGCCCTACTTCGCGCCCAAGTCGTTCTGGAGCATCCAGAAGTCCGTCGCCGCCGCCGGCCTCGCGACCACCCCCTACCACGTGGACGTGCCGAGCTTCGGCGACTGGGGGTTCGTCCTGGCGTCCCCCGGGAAGCGTCCCCCCGCGCTGGAGCTGCCGCGGGACGTCCCCGACCTGCGCTTCCTCGACGGGCCGGTGCTCCAGGCGGCGGCGGTGTTCCCCAAGGACCGCCGGACCCGCGACGTGGACGTCAACACCCTCGTCCACCCGCGCCTGGTCGAGTACGAGGGCCAGGAATGGAAGAACTCCTAGCCGCCGACCGCCCGGCCTAGTCGGGCACCGACCGGCGGAGCGCCCGGTCGACCGCCCGCTGGAACGACGTGACCAGCGACTGGATCATCAGCGGCTTGAGCTTCCCGGCCATCTCCATGAGCCGCTCGCGCTCCCGCGGTTCCCGGCCGCCCGCCCGGTAGGGGCGGACGACGGTGTCCCGGAAGACCTGCTGGAGCTCGTCGGCCAGCGCGGTCGTGTGCCGGTCCACGGCCTCGTACGAGGCGACCAGCGTGTCCAGCGGCAGCGGGAGCGCGGCCAGTTCGGCGCTGACGCCGAGCAGCGCGGGGCTGACGACCCGCACCTCGCCCGCCGGGCCGTCGGGGATCCGCTCGACGACGCCGAGGGCCTCCAGGCGTGCGATCGTCTCGTCGTCGAGGTGGCGTCCGGCGCGGCGGTCCAGCTCGTGCCGGTCGAGGTCCTCCGGGCGCTCGGGCGCCCAGGGGGACAGCAGAGCGCGCTGGAGGGCGAGGTCCTCGGCCGGCGCGTCCAGCGGGATCCGCTGGAGGTGCTTCTCGATCGAGGCGAGCGTGAGCCCGAGCGACTGGAGCTCCCGGACGAGTTCGAGCCGCGCGAGGTGGTCGGCGCCGTAGAGGCCCGTCCTGCCGCGCAGCCTCGGTGGGGGCAGCAGGCCGCGCCCGGCGTAGAACCGCACGGTCCGGACGGTGACCCCGGCGCGCGAGGCCAGCTCGTCGACGGTCAGCTCCATGCCGCCTCCCTGTATGTGACAGCACCAGTGTTACATTAATCGTGTATCAGCACGCACTTACTTGTCGGCACGCACTCAGTAGGGAGACCGGCGGATGGGACGCGACATCTACACCGAGGAGCACGAGGCCTTCCGCGACATGGTGCGCTCCTTCATCGCCAAGGAGATCGCGCCCCACCACGAGCAGTGGGAGAAGGACGGGATCGTCTCGCGCGAGGTCTGGCTGGCGGCCGGGCGCGCGGGCCTGCTCGGCATCGACATGCCGGAGGAGTTCGGCGGCGGCGGCGACCCCGACTACCGCTACTACGTGATCTTCAACGAGGAGCTGGCGAAGGCCGGCGTGCACGGGCCCGGCTTCGCCGTCCACAACGACATCAACGGCGGCTACCTGCGGCAGCTGTGCAGCCCCGAGCAGCAGAGGCGCTGGTTCCCCGGCTACTGCTCCGGAGAGATCATCACCGCGATCGCGATGACCGAGCCCGCCGCCGGGTCCGACCTCCAGGGCATCAGTACCACGGCGCTGAAGGACGGCGACCACTACGTCCTCAACGGCTCGAAGACGTTCATCTCCAACGGGATCCTCGCCGACCTCGTCATCGTCGTCGCCAAGACCGACCCGTCCGCCGGGGCCAAGGGCGTCAGCCTCCTCGCCGTCGAGCGCGGCATGGAGGGCTTCGAGCGCGGACGCAACCTCGACAAGGTCGGCATGCACGCCCAGGACACCGCCGAGCTGTTCTTCGACAACGTCCGCGTCCCGAAGGAGAACCTCCTCGGCGAGGAGGGCATGGGCTTCATCTACCTCATGCAGAACCTCGCCCGCGAGCGGCTGTCCATCGGCGCCACCGCGCAGGCCGCCGCCGAGACCGCCTTCGAGCAGACCCTGGAGTACTGCAAGACCCGCGAGGCGTTCGGCCGTCCCATCGGCAAGTTCCAGCACAACCGGTTCACGCTCGCCGAGATGAAGACAGAACTGACCGTCTCGCGGTCCTTCACCGACGAGTGCATCGTCAAGGAGGGCCGGGGCGAGCTGACCCCCGACGAGGCCGCGATGCTCAAGTGGTGGAACACCGAGCTGCTCAAGCGGGTCGTGGACCGCTGCGTCCAGCTGTACGGCGGCTACGGCTACATGACCGAGTACCCGATCGCCAAGGCCTACCAGGACGTCCGCATCCAGACCATCTTCGGCGGCACCACCGAGATCATGAAAGAGATCATCGGCCGCGGCCTCGGAATCTGACCCCACCACCCGCGGAACGCCCCGCCCGGGGGGGTGGTGCCCCGAGGGGGCGGGGCACCACCGGGTGGGGTCAGACTCCGAATGCGGCGGGGTAGTGGATGGTGCCGGTCGGGACCGGGCGGGCGTCGTCCAGGGGCAGGGCCATCATGGCCTCGTCCGGGACCTCGAAGGGCGCGCGGACGCCGAAGCGGGAGGCCGGGACGAAGCCGAACCGCGGGTAGTAGCCGGCGTGGCCGAGGACCAGGACGAGGTTCTCTCCCATGGCCCGCGCGGCGTCCAGACCGGCGCGGATGGCGGCCGAGCCGGCGCCGGTCCGCTGGAACGACGGCAGTACGGCGCACGGAGCCAGGGCGAGCGCGGGCTCGCCGTCGACGTGGCAGCGGGTCAGCAGCGCGTACCCCGCTGGGGTGCCGTCGGGGGTCGTGCTGATCATGGACAGGCCGTCGATCCACGCCTCGGGGTCGGCGCGCAGGGCGTCGACGATGCGGGCCTCCTCGGCGGTGGGGAAGGCGGCCAGGACGATCTCGCGGATGGCGGGCACGTCTTCGGCGGTCTCGGAGCGGGTGATCCAGGCGGGCATGGCGGTCCTGTTCTCGATGAAGGTCACTGCTGGCGCTCCCTGAAGCGGTAGGTGGCGCGCAGGTGCTGCGTGATGTTCTTCCTGGCGGCCTCGCGGTCGGCCCGCAGCCGCGCGTCGGTGCGCGAGGCGGCGTAGGCGTTCTCCCGCAGGAGCCGGTGATAGCTCTCCAGCCGCCGCTCCGGCACCGTCCCGGCCTCCACGGCCGCCAGGACCGCGCAGCCCGGCTCGCTCATGTGCGCGCAGTCGGTGAACCGGCAGTCCTCAGCGAGCCGCTGGATATCGGCGAAGGTCTGCTCCAGCCCGTCCTGGGCATCGTGCAGGCCGATCGAGCGCAGGCCCGGGGTGTCCAGCAGGACGCCGCCGCCGGGCAGCGGCAGCAGTTCCCTCCACGCGGTGGTGTGCCGGCCCTTGCCGTCCGTGGCGCGTACGGCGCCGGTGGCCAGAAGGGGCTCGCCCAGCAGGGCGTTGCCCAGAGTGGACTTGCCCGCCCCCGAGGGGCCGAGCAGCACGACCGTGCCGGTCAGGACGGCGGTCAGGACGTCCACGCCCTCCCCGGTCGCGGCGCTGGTGACCAGCACGTCCACGCCGGGCGCCACCGCTGACACCTCGGCCTGGGCCGAGACCGCGTCGGCGCCCGCGTCGGCCTTGGTGAGCACCACGACCGGCTGCGCGCCGCTCTCCCAGGCCAGGGCGAGCATCCGCTCGGTGCGGTCGTGTTTGAGCGGGGCGGCCAAAGACACGGTCACCACGACCGTGTCGACATTGGCGGCGAGGACCTGCCCGTGCGAGGTGCGCGACGCGCTGGAACGCACCAGGGCGGTGCGCCGCTCCAGAACTTCGTGCAGCATCGCGGCATGGTCGGCGGTCGCGGGACGGAGCGCCGCCCAGTCGCCGGTACACGGCGCCGTGAGCGGATCACCCTGCCGGGCGGCGGGGATCTCCGCACGGACGATCCCCGCATCGGTGACCGCCTCGCACAGGCCGCGTTCGGCCCGCACGATCCGGGCCGGGACCAGCCCGGCGGCGTGATGAGGCGTGAAGGCGTGCTCGTAGGCATCGTCCCAGCCGTAGCGCGCCAGAGGGCGCGGCTGGGTGGAGAAAGAATGAGACAACGTGAAGACCCTTGAACGAGGGCCCCGATCGGCACAGTGCGCGACCGCCCGGAAGCCGCTAGGGCTTCGAGGGGGTCGTGGACGTCAGGTCAGACCAGGGCCCGGGACGTGAGGATGGTCCGGCGGGCGCTGCACACGGCAGCGGCCTTCGCGGCGCTCATCAACCTCACCTCCCATTTCTCGTCCCGTAGCCGACACGTCGTCTATGCGATCGCAACGCTACCACGCAGCGACGCTTCAGCCGGGCGGGGCGGGAGCGACGACTCCCAGGGCGGCCGCCACCTCCAGCGTCCTGCGCGGCGTCGCGCACCGCCTGGCCAACGCGGTCTGGTCAAGTCGCCCGCCGCGGGCCTGGAACAGCACCGGCGCAACCGGATGCCGCCGCATCTCGTCCGGGGTGAGCTCCATGGAGACGCGATGCGCCGCATCGACCAGAACGGGAGCCAGGGCGCGCAGCCGAGCGGCCCACTCCTCGACCGCCCTGAGCCATTCCTGCGACGCCGCATCGGACGTGCCGGAGAACAGGGCCGCCTTCTCGCTCAGCTCCGACCAGGTGAAGTCACGCCAGGGCTTGGCCTTCAGGACCGGCAACTGCCACTCCCGCTTGACGGCCGACCAGTGATCGGCGCGTGCCGCCACCGAGTGGACCGTGAACCCCGGAACGCACAACGCGGTGAGGTTCCAGCCGTGGCAGGCGCCGGTGTCGAGCCCGAAGACCCTCCCGTCGCGGATCAACGGCTCCCGGCCGGTGACGTGGTGCCCGAACACGACCGGCTTGTCGTCGGTGTAGCGGTCGTGCCAGTGGCCGTCAGGGAACAGTGCGGCGAGTTCCCGTTCGCCGCTGGTCGAACCGCAGAGGATCTCCTCCCGCTGGACGGCGAGAGGCGCACCGGGGACCAGCGCCGCATGCACGACCCGGACGTCCTCGCTCTCGAAGAAGTACGGGAGCGTCCGCATCCACTCCACCGTCTCGGCGTACTCGTCGCCCAGTTGCAGGCGCGTGATCTCCTGCGCGTAGGAGAAGATCCCGCGCACGTGCTTGCGCTCGTGGTTGCCCATGACCACGACCGAGTTCGGACGATCGCGGAAGAACCCGACGACCTTCCCGGGCGCCGGACCCCGGTCGACCAGATCGCCCACGCTGACGAGGAGGTCGTCCGGCTGGAGTTCCACCTTCTCCAGCAGATCGATCAGCTCGTCGAAGCAGCCGTGAACGTCGCCCACGATGACGGTGCGTCCCACCCGCCGGAGCCTAGGCAGGCGCCCCGCCCACCCGCAAAGCAATATCTCAGGTCGAACTCAGGCTCTGGCCGTAGACGTGGACGGTCTGGCCGCGGTACTGGATATCGCGCAGGTAGCGGTGACCGATCCGCTCCGCGACGGCGATCGAAGGGGAGTTGCCCGGCAGAATGACGGAGACCACTTCCTCTGCGTCCAGTTCCCTGAAGCAGTAATCCACAGAAGCGCGGGCCGCCTCCGTGGCGTACCCCTTCCCCCAGTGCTCTCGCGCCAGGCACCAGCCGACGCCCAGCCCCGGGAACCCGTGCGGCTGCCAGGGCCCGGCACGGCCGACGAACCGGCCCGTGGCCTTCTCCACCAGCGCCCAGTGCGAGTAACCGCGCATCTCCCGGTGCCCGATGAACAAGGCGAGACTCCGCCAAGCATCCGCAGGCGAGGTGCCGACGCTCTCCGCCAGCCTTCCCGCGACCTGCGGATCGGCGAGCATCGCGGCGTAATCGGCGAAGTCGTCACCCGTCAGCGGCCGCATGACGAGCCGCTCCGTCTCCAGCACAACCATGATCGAAGTATCCGCCGGACGCCAGGCGTCCGCACCCGCCCGACGGTTCCGACGACCGGTCACCCCACCCAGGCGAGGACGGCACCCGCGACGGACGCGAGGACCCCCAACGGTGCCGCGACCCAGAGCAGCCTTCTGGCCCTGTGACCGAGCCAGGTGAGCGTCCCGCCGGCGCCGAGGCCCCCCGTGGCCGTCACGGCCCCGAACGCCAGCGGGCCCAGGACGTTCCGCAACGTGGCGTTGACGTCGCGCGCCTCGTCGAGGATCATCCGGCAGTCCGGGCATCCCCTGAGGTGCCGGTCGAGTGCGAGCGACTCTCGCCTGGACAGCCCGCCGCGCACGTACGCGCCCATACTCCGCAACGCCTCGCGGCACTCCTCACGCCCCGTCGGCTGCATCTCGTCGAGATGCGCTTGCAGGTACGCCCGGCGGAGCCCCTCACGGGCGCGGTAGGCCAGTGCGGCGGCGCCGTTGGGGGTGAGTCCGAGCACTGACGCCACCTCGGCGGGCCTGGCGCGCTCGATCTCGGTATGCCACAGCACGACCCGCCAGCGCTCGGGCAGCGACCGGAAGGCCCGGACGGCGGTCGACCCTTCCGGCAGCGGATCGGCGAACGGGACGCCGGGGTCGTACTTCTCGATCTCGCCGGTCGGCCGGAGTCGCTTCTCGGCCCGGAAGCGGTCGTAGACGGTGTGCCGGAGCGCGGTGAGCAGGTACGGCCGAAACCCCTCCCGCGGCCCGTCGCCTCGGCGCAACAGGTCGAGGACCTTGGTGAAGGTCTCCTGGACGGCGTCCTCGGCCGCGTCCCCCTCGACCAGGGTTCGGGCCAGACGGCGCGCCGCGTCCACGTGGCACTCGTAGAGCGTCGCGTAGGCGGACACGTCACCGGTGCGGGCCCGGGAGATCAGCGCCGCGTCGTCAGGAAGATCCGGCGTCCTCTCCCGGCTCAAGGCGGTCTCCCTCCTCCCGCGGCGAGTGAGGACCGCAGCATGCCGGCACGTCCTCCCGGCCGGACGCGGCGGCGGCGAACCGGTCGATGAGGTGCAGAGCCCGCCCGCTGTGGGCCGGACGTCCCAGGACGGCCACGCCGACCAGCAGCGCGAGCATCGCGAGGAGTCCTCCACCCAGCATGATGAGCCCGATCGCGGCCGTCCACTGCCCTGTCATCAGGGAACTTCCGAACCCCACCGCGATCGTCCAGCGGCATCGTTCCGCCACCGCGCCTCCCCTTCCCGCTGACGTGGCCCGTAAGGCCCGGTCGGGACACCAGACGGGAAGGGATTCGCGAACATGACGCGACCAACTGTGACGTGCGCCACACCGCCGTTCGCGCGCGGGGTGGCTGAGCCGTCGGGGCGGCCGGGTCGGCCGCGGTCGGCATTCGCCGGCGCGAGCCGGGGCTCGGCGGCTCTAGCTTCGTGGCACGAGTTGCTGGACGCTCCAGCCGTTGCCGTCCGGGTCCTTGAAGAAGACGAAACGGCCCCAGGGGAACTCCTGCACCTCGCTGACCTCGACACCCCGTCCGGCAAGCTCCGCTCGGGCGGCGTCGGCGTCCGAGACCACCAGTTGCAGGCCCTGGAGAGAGCCGGGTGCCGTCTCGACGACCCCCTCGCCGAAGGCGATCGAGCACGCCGACCCCGGCGGCGTCAGCTGAACGAACCGGATCTCGTCGCTCACCCGGTGGTCATGGTCCAGGACGAACCCGGCCTTGTCGGTATAGAAGGCCAGCGCGCGGTCCACGTCCGAAACGGGCACCGCGACCAGCTCCAACTTGAAGTCCATGCTGTCGTTATATCCCGCCCCCTCCGGCGCGGTGGCGGAGGGGGCGGGGCCGCGTACCGGCCGCCGGCAGTACCGCCTAGGGTTTCGACCACTCCTGGAGACGGACGGTCACGGTGTCTCCTTCCTGCTTGCCGATCGCCTTGCGCACGTCCGCCTTCACCGGCAGTTTGTGGGTGCCGTCCCCCAGGGCCATGAACGAACTCTGGAACGGATGGCCATCGATCGTGCCCCGTACGCTCACCCGTCCACGGGTGCCGAAGAACTCGGCCGACTCGGGCCATACGACATAGGTCCAGCCGCCTTTGCTCGGGCTCTTCTGCATATGCGCAGTGAACTGCTTGTCCATCGCCGTCACCGTCCGTTCAGGAGTCCTGGATGAGAATGAGGCTGTTGCCGTCCGGGTCGCGGACGGAGAACATCGGCGGCACTCCCGGTCCCATCCGCATGACCTCCGCATCCACGTCGGCGCCTCGTGCGCGCAGGGCCGTGTGGTCGGCGTCGGCGTCCGTGGTCGTCAGGCGGATACCGGCCGGGATCTCTCCTGGAACGAGCGCGATGGTCGTCGTCGCCCCCGGTGGTGCCACCTCGATCCAGCGACCGGGCCCGAAGGGCACGTCCCGCCGTATTTCGAAACCGAGCTCATCGACGTAGAACTCGGTCGCCTTCTGCTGGTCGGTGACGCGGATCCCGACCGTGGCGAGCTGGGTGATCCGGGTGGTCTCGCTCATCCCATGCCTCCGCTCTCTTGGGGTCACCAAGTACGACCAGGGCCGAACGGAAAACTCATCGCGGCGATCGCCTCAGGGCCCGTCTGGCTGAGGGGGCCAGATCATCGTCTGCTGGTGCATCCGCCTGCCGTCGTACCGGAAGCCGGGGACGAGCGGGGTCGGGCCGTGTTCGACGAAGCCCATGCGCCGGAAGAACCGTACGGCGCGGGTGTTCTCGACCAGGGTCTGCAAGTGGCAGCCGGGCGAGCCGGTCTCCCGAAGCCGGTCGAACCAGCGGTTCAGCAGCGCGTCGGCGGCACCGGTGCCCCGTGCCTCCGGTGCGAGGTTGATGTGCAGGTGCGCGGGCCTGCGGGGGTCGCGGAACCCCCACGCGGTGGGCTCCCGCCGCAGCGCGACCGACGCCGCGTCGAAGGCCGCACGCGCGAAGAAGGGGGCGGTCCTGGGACGGAAGACCAGTCGATACTTCCGGATGGCCCGACCGACGCGCTCGCTCTCACTGGGGAACTTCACGCTGTCGAGGCACCCCGCCAGGTAACCGACCAGGGCTCCGTCGAGCACGGCGACGAAGAGCGAGTCCGGTGCGAGGTCCATGTACGGGTCCAGGTAGATGGCCGCTTCGGAATCCTCGTGGCCCCACCGGCCGGCGCTCGGGGACGCTTCACCCGCGCGCCGGAACAGCCTGCGCAGCTCCGCGCGGTCGGTCTCCCTGAAGGAGCGCACCTTGATCATGATCAGCCCGCACAGGCGGCGCGGGTGCGGGTGGCGGGCGGCTCGGCCAGGCCCGCCCGGACGCCGGTCGGCGACGCCATGGGCTCCAGCGTGCCGACGCGGTCCGCGGTCGACCGCTCCTCCACCGTAGTCATCTCCTTTACAACGCTCCCAGCGCGATGCCCCATTCCGAGGCGTCCTGTCCGGGCTTGACCCTGACGTTGCGTCAGGCTCCACGCTGAACGCATGAGCGACTACTTCGAAGCGTTCGAGGTCAGCCCGGTTCCTCCGCCCGGGCCTGACGCGACGCCTCCTGAGATCTACCGGGGCATCTACGGCATGCCGATGTTCGTCAACGTGCCGACGTCGGACCTGGCCGCGTCCGCGGACTTCTGGGTGCGCGGGTTCGGTTTCATCGACCTGTTCACGATCCCCGGCCAGGTCACGCACCTTCGACGGTGGAGGTTCCAGGACGTCCTGCTCGTCCCGACCGGCGCCCCGCCGGCCCCTCCGGCGGTGAGCGTCACCTTCTCCTGCGTGCTGAGCCAGATCGACGAGATCGCGCAGGCGTGCACCGCGCTGGTGCCCGGATGCACGGCGGGACCGCGGAAGACCCCCTGGAACACCGTGGATCTGGAGGTCATCACACCGGAGAACGCCCGTGTGATCATCACCGCGGCCCGTGCCCTCGACCCTGACAGCCCCGAGGCGCGCGACCTCGAAGCGGTCGGAATCCCCCTTCCCCAGGAGTGAGACCTCGCATGTCAGACTCGGCGGCGTGACCGACGACGCAGGGGACGATGCCGCGGGCGCCGGCGGGCTGGCGGTCGGGGCCGTGGCATCGCACGCGGGGGTCACCGTCCGCACCCTCCACCATTGGGACGCGATCGGGCTCGTCCGCCCGTCGGGACGGACCGCCGGCGGTTACCGGCTCTACTCGGCGGCGGACGTCGCACGGATCCACCGGGTTCTCATCTACCGCGAACTGGGTCTGTCCCTCGACGACATCGGTGGTCTTCTCGCGGCTCCGGCCGCCGACATGACCGTGCCGCTGAGGCGGCAGCGCGCCCAACTCCTCGACCGGATCTCCCGCCTGCAGGCGATGGTCGACGCGGTCGATCGCCTGATCGAGGCCGCGGGCGCCGGCATCCTGCTCTCCGCGGAGGAACAAGTCGCGATCTTCGGGCGGCGATGGCAGCCGTCATGGCTCGCGGCCGCACGCGACCGGTGGGGCGACACGGCTCAGTGGGCGCAGTCCGCCGAGCGCGCCGCGGGCAGGACCTCCGAGGACTGGCAGCAGATCGCCGGCGACGTCGCGACGCTCGAGAACGACCTGGCGGCGGCCAAGCGCGCCGGCGTCAGGCCGGGCAGCGCCGAAGCCGACGCTCTGGCCGAACGGCACCGGGCCTCGATCGGCGAGTACTTCGACTGCACCCATTCGATGCAGGTCTGCCTGGGGAGGAGATACGCCGCCGACCCCGGCTTCGCGGCCTACTACGACGCGATCGAACCAGGCATGACCGCCTGGCTCCGCGACATCATCGACGCCAACGCCCGCGCCAGAGGCATCGACCCGGACACGGCGACCTGGACCTGACGCCCCGCCCCGGCCGACCGCCGTGAGAGCGGCGCCCGCAGCCTGCCGTTGACAGATTTACTTGGCTGAGTAATCTCTTACTCATGCAAGTAAATGAGGGGGTGCGTTCCCCGGCCGCCGTCGCGCGGCGAGCGCAGATCGTGGCCGCGGCCATCGAGGTCATCGCCGAGGCGGGGTACGGCCAAGCCTCGTTCGGGCGGATCGCCGAGCACGCCGGGCTCAGCAGCACCCGGCTGATCTCGTACCACTTCAAGGGCAAGAGCGAGCTGATCCAGGCCGTGGTCGACACGGCGCTGGGCGACGCGGCCGCGTTCATGCGGCCGCGGCTGGACGCGGCGGCGACCCGCCGGGACACCCTGGCCGCCTACATCGAGGCGAACCTGGCGTTCATGCGCGACCGCCCCGCGCACATCCGCGCGCTCGTCGAGATCATCGGCGGGACGCGCGGGGGCGAGGGCGTCGCGTTCTCGGACACTCCCGCGGCGATGGCGCGGGAGTTCTTCCGAGCGGGCCAGGCCGAGGGCGAGTTCCGCGCGTTCGATCCGCACGTGATGGCCGTCAGCCTGCGCGCCGCGATCGACGCCGTCGCCACCATGCCGGACGTCGACCACGCCGCGTACGCCCGCGAGCTCGTGGAGCTGTTCGACCGGGCGACCCGCGCGGAGGCGTCGTGAGCCCCGCGGCGCACGCGCGGCCCGCCGGCGCCCCCGCCGCGCGGAAGGACCCCGGACGGCTGGCCCCGCTGCTCCCGATCGCGGTCGATCTCGTCGTGCCGATGGCCGTGCTGTACGGGCTGCGCGCGGCGGGCGCGAGCCTGTGGCAGGCGCTGGTCGCCTCGTCGGTCGTGCCGGTGATCGTGGTGGCGGTCCGGTTCGTCCGGAAGCGCGTGGTCGACTACCCGGCGCTGTTCGTGATGGTCCTCATGGTGTTCGGGATCGTCCTGTCCCTGCTGACCGGGAACCCGCGCACCCTGCTCGTCCGCGACTCCTGGATCTGGATGCTCGTGGGCGTGGCCGGCGTGTGGCTCCTGGCCTCGGTGGTCTACGGGCGTCCCGCGCTGATGGTCGTGTTCCGCTCGTTCGTCCTGACGAAGGTCGGGCCCGAGGGGCTGCGGGAGTGGGAGGCCCGCTGGGACCACGACGCCGGGTTCCGGCAGGGCCTGCGGACGCTGACCGCGGTGTGGGGCGCGGCCACGGTCCTGAACGCGGTGCTGCACGTGATCGGCGCCTTCGTCCTGCCGCTGGACGTCGCTCCGTTCGCGCTCAACCTCGTGTGGCCGGTGATCGCCGTGCCGCTGTTCGCGTTCCACCTCGTCTACACCAAGCGGAAGGACCTGCGGGCGTGATCGCCGACGTGATCGTGGCGGGCGCGGGCCCGACCGGGCTGATGCTGGCCTGCGAACTGGCGCTGGCCGGGGTGAGCGTCGCGGTGCTGGAGCGGCGGCCCGAACGCACCGGGCAGTCCCGGGCGCTCAACCTCCAGCCCCGCTCCGCGCAGATCCTCGACTCGCGCGGCATGCTGGAACCGCTGCTGGAGCGCGCGGCCGACACGCTCCCCGCCGGGCACTTCGCCGGTCTGCCGCTCGACTACGGGCCGTGGGGCGAACGGCAGATCGGCATCCCCCAGGCGCGGGTCGAGGAGCATCTCGAAGGACGCCTCGCCGAGCGGGACGTCCCGGTCCTGCGCGGGCACGAGGTGACCTGGGTCGAGCAGGACGAGGCCGGGGTCACCGTCCGCGCCGGGCGGGAGTTCCGCGGCCGGTACCTGGTCGCGTGCGACGGCGGTCGTAGCACGGTCCGCACGCTGCTGGACGTGCCGTTCCCGGGCCGCGACGGCCGCGTGTCCGCCGTCGTCGCCGACGTCACGCTCACGCGGGAGCGGCCCGGCCGGTGGCGGCTGCCCTCGTTCGACCGTCCCGAGGACGGCGTCGCGAACGTCCTGCCGCTGGGGGACGGCCTGTACCGGGCCCTGATCGCCGGACCGGAGCAGCAGACCGCCGACCGCGGCACGCCCGTCACCCTGGACGAGGTGCGCCGCGCCGTCCCCGACGTGCGGGAGATCCGGTGGGCCTCGCGCTTCACCGACGCCTCGCGGCAGGTCGAGCGCTACCGGCACGGGCGCGTGCTGTTCGCGGGGGACGCGGCCCACGTCCACTCGCCGACCGGCGGGCAGGGACTCAACCTCGGTCTCCAGGACGCCTTCAACCTCGGCTGGAAACTGGCCGCCGACCTGCGCGGCAACCCCACGGTGCTGGACACCTACCACGCCGAACGGCATCCGGTCGGGGCCGCCGTCCTGGCGAACACGCGCGCGCAGGGAGTCCTGCTGATCCCTGACGAGGACGTCGCCGCCCTGCGCGGCATCCTGGCCGAACTCCTGAAGATCCCCGAGGCCAACCGCCACCTCGCCGGGCTGGTCTCCGGTCTCGACATCCGCTACGAGCTCCCCGGACGGCATCCGCTCATCGGCCGCACGATGCCAGGGCTCGACCCGGCCGTCCTGCGCTCGGGGCGGCACGCCGTCCTGGAACTGGGCGACCGGCCACGCCACGGCGGCGTCCCGCACCCGCGCGGAGACGTGGACGTGGACGCCGTCCTCGTCCGCCCCGACGGCCACATCGCCTGGGCGGACGACGGTTACGAACCCCTGGAAGCGGCCCTGGCCCGCTGGACCTGACCGGCTAGATCTTCATCGGCCGTCCGACGTCGAGGCGCGGCCAGTCGGCGAGGTCTCTCAGGAGTTGCCGGTCGTGGGTGGCGACGACGACGGTGGCGCTGGTGGCGCGGATCGCGCTGGTCAGCTCGTCGACCAGCGTCGACGACAGGTGGTTGGTCGGCTCGTCGAGCAGGATCAGGCCGGGGCGCCCGGCCAGGGCGAGGGCCAGGTCGAGGCGCCGCTGCTGGCCCTGCGACATCCGCGCGGTCGGCGTCCGCATCGCGGCGGAGTCCAGGAGCCCGAGCGCCCCGAGCGGGACGACGTCGGCGTCGCGCAGCTCTGCGCGGGCCACCAGCCGCCCCACATGACGGTCATACACCTCGCGGGCCGTGAGGTCGGGGTCGTGCTCGGTGGTCTCCTGCGCGATCAGGGCGGCCCGGGTGCCGTTCGCTCTCCAGACGCGTCCGTCCGCGGGCTGGAGCGAACCGGCCAACACCGCCAGCAACGTGGACTTCCCGGCGCCGTTGGGGCCGGTGACGAGCAGCCGGTCGCCGCCGTCCAGGGCGAGGTCGACCGGCCCGGGCAGCCGCCCGTCGACGGTGACGCCGTGGGCCCGGAGCTGCGGCACCCGCGACCGGACCCCCAGGTCAGGCCATCGCAGGACCGGCGGCGGCTCCGGCACATCGATGCGGTGCGCCTCAAGGGCGTCCTGCCGCCGGTTCAGGGCCTGCACGACGCCCGGCGCGCGGGACTGGCGCTGGTGCTTGCCGGTGCCCTTGTCCGGCCGCCAACCGGTGGACAGCCTGTCGCGGGCCTTGGACACCTCGTCCCGCAGCCGCCGGTGCTCGGCCCGCTGCTCCTCGAAGTCCTGTTCCCAGCGCTCGCGCTCGCCGCGCCGTGCGTCCTGCCAGGCGTCGTAGCCGCCCGCGTACAGCCGCGGCCTCCCGTCGCGGCTCGGGTCGAGGTCGAGGAACCGGTCGGCGACGTCGCGCAGCAGCGCCCGGTCGTGGCTGACGACGGCGAGCCCGCCGTCGTGCTCGCGCAGCCGCCGGGTCAGGAAGTCCAGCCCGCCTGCGTCGAGGTGGTTGGTCGGCTCGTCGAGCAGCAGCACGTCGTGCCGGGCGGCGAGCAGGCACGCCAGCCGGACCCGGTACCGCTGCCCGACCGACAGCGTCGACAACCGGCGGTCGCGGTCGGTGCACGCGCCGAGCGCGTCGAGGGCGACGTCGACGCGGCGCTCGGCGTCCCACGCGTCGAGCCGGGTGGCGGCCTCCAGCGCCGTGGCGTAGCGGTCGCCGGCGGCCGGATCACCGGCGGCCACGGCCGCGGTCGCCTCGTCCAGCGCCGCGAGGGCCGCGAGCGGGGCGGCCAGCGCCGCGGACGTCAGCGTGCCGACGGTCTCACCGTCGCGCGCCGCCAGCTCCTGGCGGACGAGGCCGATCGTGCCGGCGCGGTGCACGGTGCCCTCGTCGGGCGGGATCAGCCCGGCGAGGACGTGCAGCAGCGTCGTCTTCCCCCGCCCGTTCTCGCCGACGACGGCGATCCGGGACCGGGCCGAGACGGTGACCGACACGTCGTGCAGGATCCGCCGCGACCCGCGGGTGACCGCGACGTCCTGGACGCGGACGTGCGCGCTGCCGCCCGCCGGGACGGGCAGGGACATGCTCTCGGAAAAGGGGGTGAGGCTCAAAGGGTGCTCCGCAGCTCGCCATGGAGCCGGGCAGAATCAGACGACCGCCCGGCAGGACCGGGACGGCGAACGCGGATTCAGAGAAGGAAAGGCGCCGCCGTCAGCGGGCGCTGCGAACCTTCTGCGACCAGATGCCTCGTGCCATGCCGCTCACGCTACCGGCCCCGCCTCACGGCTTCCAGCGAATAAAGCCCCGACGACCACGCCCCCCACCGGCGTTCCATCAGGTGTTCCAGAGCGCCTGGCCGCGGCTGCCGTCACGGTGTACGAGGTGACTGATGAGCCGGTGTCACCAAGGCCGCTACTCGTTCGTGGGTGCCGTGCGGAGGCTCCTGACTCCACCAGCGCGGCTGAGGTCATGCGCATCACCCGCGCCCGCGGCAAGGCCACACGCAGGACGCGTCCCGCCACGGCCCGTAAGAGCGGCAACGTCACCGAGTTGGACAACAAGCGGCGGGTCTCCGGCGACTCCGCTGCCGGCCCGTCTCGCTGATCGGCCGGTCTGCCGTGGCCCGTTCCTAGAAGCACGGGCCACGGCGGGCCACCGCGCCTATCCGGGCGCTGAGCGCCGACTGCGCCGGGGGGCGGGTACGAGCGGGGACGACCGGAGTCACGATGATCGGACGCTCCGTGGGCTCTCCGAGCTGACCGGTCGGTTGGCGTTCGGCCAAGGGCGTTTATCCGGGTGGACTAAAAGAAGTCGTCGAGCAGGGGTGGTGGCTATAGCGTCACCTGGCCATGGAGCGGTTTGGGCGGTTTCTTAATGTCGTTGATGTGGAGGCGACCTGTTGGGACGGGCAGCCGCCGCCGGGGCAGGCCAGCGAGATCATCGAGATCGGGCTGTGCGTCGTGGACGTGGAGTCGCGGAGCCGGGTCGCCAAGCACCGCATCCTGGTCCGTCCCGTCCGGTCTGTGGTGAGTACGTTCTGCACTGAGCTGACCGGGTTGACCCAAGACGAAGTCGACGGCGGCGTCGAGTTCCGGGAGGCGTGCGCTCTTCTGGAAGGGGAACATCGGTCGAGGTCCCGTGCCTGGGCGAGCTGGGGCGACTACGACCGCAAGCAGTTCGAGCGCCAGTGTTCGGCCGGTCGGGTCGCCTATCCGTTCAGTTCGCGGCACACCAACGCCAAGCAGGCCTTCACCGACTGCTTCGGCCTTAGGCGCAAGCTCGGGATGAGCGCGGCGCTGAGCCATGCCGGGCTGCCGCTTGAGGGCCGTCACCACAGCGGGGCCGACGACGCCTGGAACATCGCCGCGCTGATCCTCAAGGTCATGTCTCATGACGCCCGGCCGGGTGGTGCGTTCTGATCAGCCGGGGCCTGCCTGCCGCTGGACGACCGGCTTCAGGCGTGCATGAGGGCCCAGACGATCTTTCCTTCGCCGGTGGCGGAAGGGCGGGTGCCGGTCTCCTTGGCGAGGGCGGAGACGATGGCGAGTCCGCGGCCGTTCTCGGCCGTGAGCGACGGTGGGCACCGGACCGGCAGGTCAGGGGCCGGGTCCCAGCACTCCAGCAGCGGCGCCCCCTCCCGGAGGGCGCAGCCGAGACGGATCCGGTGGCCGTGCGCCGCCGCGACGGCGTTGGACACGATCTCGCTCATGACGAGGCTCGCGTCATCGACCACCTCACGGTCGAAGCCCCAGTTCGTCAGCGTGTAGCGGACGAGCTCCCGAGCGAGCACCACGCTCGACGGCACGGCGAGCACGGTCAGGCGCACCTCCGGAATCCCGTGCGCCGACGTGACGAATTCAAGATCGTTCATGAGAGCCGTCCCCAGTTGGAGGAATGTGCTCTCACTCTTCGTGTCGACGTTCTAACTTGAGGTGATAAGCGGGGGTCGCGATACACCTGTGGGGGCGTGATGAGTGTTCGAGAGTCGATCGACCCGGCGTCCTCGCTGTGGGCCTGGCTGGCTTTCGACCTGTGGTTTTATCGCACGCAGCGGGGTCTCTCCCTGGCTCAGACAGCCATGATCGTCCACGTGACCCGGGCGACCGTATCCAACTGGGAAGCCGGACGCCTCCGGCCGCGCGATACATACCTGAAGCGCCTTGACCAGGCATGGAATACGGGTGGCCACTTCGAACGGCTGCACATGTTCGCTTGCGGTGGACACGATCCGGACTGGTTCAAGCAGTACCTCCAGTACGAGGCGGCCGCCGATGTGATCAAGATGTACCACGGCAAGACCGTTCCGGCCCTGGCGCAGACCAAGGCGTATGCGGAGGCCCTCCTCAAAGCCGCCGGTCGCGTGGACGAAGTCGAAGCAGAGGCCAAAGCTCGAATGAAGCGCCAGGAGGTACTGAGGCGAAAGCAGCCGCCCTACCTCTGGATTCTCATCGACCAAGAAGTACTCGACAACGTCGTGGGCGGTCGCGACGTCATGGCGGAGCAGTTGCGCTACCTCATCGAGCTCTCAGATACCGACCGCGTCTGCATCCGCGTCGTCCCGCGTACTTCGGGGTGGCACCCAGGGCATGACGGGCACTTCCAGGTGATGACGATCAATGGCCGCGATGTCTCCTACGCCGTCGCGCAGGTCGCCGGTCGTCTGATCGAAGCCGGTGACGAGTCCGCCCTTCTCGAAGTACGTTTCGATCAGATCGGGGCACTTGCCCTACCTCGACCAGGCTCGCGAGAGCTGATGGACCAGACGCTGAGGAAGTACGAATGAACGGCTGGCGTAAGAGTTCCCACAGCGGGGGCGGCAATGACGATGCCTGCGTGGAGTTGGCGGCGCTGGGCGGTCGGGTGTGGGTGCGGGACTCCAGGGATCCGGACGGGGAGCGCCTGGCGTTCGGGCGTGAGGCGTTCGCCGAGCTGCTGGCCCGCGCGAAGCGCAGCGACCTCGACCTTCACCGCTGACCGCGATTTTTCGCGCGGCAGCCGCTTTGCCCGGGTAGCTCGAAGGGCCCGGGTGTGCCGGGCCCTTCGGGTGTGGTGCGTTCCTGCCGAGGTGCTGCCTCAGTCGGACGCGAGTGCCCCCTCGCCGGTGTTCGCGGCGACGGTCTGTGGCGTCCTCCGCCCCAGGTTCGCGCGGAGGAACAGCCACCCGATGCACAGGGTGGCGATGGCTTCCACTCCCCCCACCGGGAAGACCCAGGAGGGAAGGGTGGAGAGGTTCCCGATGACGATGGTGAAGGCGGTCACCGGGAAGACGCAGAAGATCGTCAGTGTCACCGCGAGGTGACCGATCTTGCCGGTCAGGCGGCCGGGGAGGCCCCGGTGCCACGACTCCCACCCGAAGGGGGTCGCCCCCGCGGGCAGCAGCAGCTTCATGCGCGGCGCGAGCTCGGACCGGATGAACTGGCCGATCTCGCCCACCTTGGTGTCGTTCGCCAGGTAGATCCATCCGAGCGAGAGAACCGCCGGGATCAGCCCCAGCAGCACCAGCAGGGAGGCTCCCTGCGTGATGGCGTAGGCGGCGCCGGCCACCACCGCGAAGGCGGTGTAGATCAGCGTGTCGCGGTAGCCGATCCGCTTGTGCTGCTCGCTCTTCATCTGGTTGAAATCGGTCGTGAGGACGCCGACCTCGGTCTTCGTCGTCTCCTGCCGCGTCTTGAGGACGTCGAGTCGGGCCTTGTTGAGCTCGAACTGCAGCTTGATCCGGTCGAAGGGGGCGACCTCTTCGCCGAGCCCGTCGAGTTCCGCGGCGAGGCGGTCGAACGTGTTCTGGACCTCATCGAGCCCGTTGTTGAATTCGACAAAGCTGTCCATCGTGGCCTCCTGGCCGTCTCGTTTTATCAGGTCTCGCAATACACCGTCCGGAGCCCTCTGGCCCACGCAAGGCGGAGTTATTCGAATAGAATTCTGTTTCGGTGTGCGCGTTCGGTGTCACCTGCGTGGAAGCCCGCGCCCAGGGTGATTGAGGGAGAACCCCCAAGTGAGAGGTTCGACGAAAGCAAGGTGACGGCTAATCACCTTTGTCCGGTCAAGATCTAAGATGTGCCGCTTGCCGGACCGGCGCCGCCCGCGAGGAAGGTCCTCGCCGCCACGGTGTTCTGCTGCCGGACCCAGTCGTCGAAGTCTTCGCGGCGGTAGCGCGGGTCGGCGGGCATCAGCCTGATCTGGGGCCGCTCGTCCATCCACCAGATCGTGAAGTCGGTGGTGGTGCCTTTGGCGGGCCACCGCGCGCTGTCCAGGGGCAGATGCAGGACGTCGACGAAGCCGCCCACGGGCAGGCCGAGGTCGATGCCGATCCCGATCGCGCCCGGTCGCGGGACCCAGACGACGGTCCCGACCAGGGGTTGCCCGAGCTGGAGCCGGGACCAGAGTCGGGGCCATTCCGCCGAGTCGGGGCGATACCCCTCGTCGCGCCAGGTACTGGGGCGGTTGGACTCGTCGATGGAGGACTCCCGGGTGAAGGGTTCGGGGCTGAGGACCGCCGCGACCGGGTTGACCGTGGCGGTGAAGCCCGCCGTGCCGATCAGGGCGGCCAGGCCGAGGCCGGAGGACACGCGATGATCATGTCCCGCCTCCATGCGCGGTAGATGGGGCGGCTGATGAAGACGCCGATCGCACCGCAGATCGCGCAGCCGACCATGCCGACGGGCATCCCGGCGAAGCCGCCGAGAAAGTGGCCGAGGAGGCCGCCGTAGACGCCCGTGAAGAGGCAGGCGAGCGAGTAGGCGCGTTTCATGGGAAATTTCCTTTTCGTTGCGCTGGTTGGTGCCCTAGGCGTGTTACGGAAGGGACCGTTCGCAGCACGCCGCGAAGCGCAACGCGTTCCGCATGACGGCCACGCGGAGTCGGAGGTCCCTCGGCGGCGCTCGAACCGGACCTCCCTGCCGGATGGCCGAGCGTCGGCCATTGGGACTGCTGCCGGGGCGTCCGCTCCCCATCTCCGGCCGAGTGCCTCTGCTCAGGGCGAAGTGCGGGGTTCCTCCTGGTAGAGCCCCGTACAGGCGCGTCCGCGTATGATCACCGGCGTGTCGCCGCAATTGCTTGGTCTGCTGATCGGTTCCGGGTTCGGTACGGCTTTCGTGCTCGCCAACACAGGAGATCCCCTGCCGGAGGGCGCCGGGATCGCGATGCGGATCCTGGCGGTGGTCTGCCTGCTCGCGGTGGTGGTGGTCGGCTTCCGCGGGGACCGGCGCGGGGCGACGGGCCGAAAAGGGGCGGGGCGCGGCGACGGGCGGCCGGGGTGGTTCGGGCCGCGGTTCGGGCTCGTGGTGGTCGCGGAGTTCGCGTTGATCTTCGGCGGGATCGCGGTGCTGCGGGCGCTGGACGCGCCGCAGGAGATCAATGTCGCCTGGATCGCGTTGATCGTCGGTCTGCACTTCGTCGTGCTGGCACGGGTGTGGAAGAGGGGCGCCATCGCGGTGCCGGGGGTCGTGCTGTCCGGTCTCGGAGCGGCCGGAATGATCATGGCCGCGGTGTCGTCCGTGGAGTGGATCCCGTTCGTCAGCGGTGCCCTGTCGGGCGTCACGCTGCTCGCGGGATCGCTGTACGGCGCGGCGCGGCGATGAGCCGGTCTCCCGCCGCGTCGCGGCCCCCAGCGGATGACCTTCGGGAGGGGCCGTGTCCCTGGTCATGCGGCCGCCTGCGAGGCCGGATCCGGTCGCGCCATTCCGCTGACCGACCGGGCGGTATGTAATGCGCACCATGCGCCTCCGCCCCCTCGCCGTTCTCTCCGCTCTCGTGCTCGCGGCACTCGCCCCGGCGGGGACGGCCCGCGCCGATCGCGTCCCCGGCGACCAGCCGCTTCCCGGCTACACCATCGCCAACCCGCCGCTCCCGCCCGTCCAGGTGCACGGGAAACCGTCGCGGGTGCTCCAGGGCGTCCACCGCCACGCGGCCTATGACATCGAAGTGCCGCCGCAGTGGAACGGCAGGCTGGTGCTCTGGGCCCATGGCTACGCAGGCAAGGGCCACGTGCTGACGGTGGAGCCACCCCAGTACGGCCTGCGGCAACGCCTTCTCGACCAGGGGTACGCGTGGGCTGCGTCGTCCTATTACGACAACGGGTACGACGTCCGCGCGGGCGTGCTGAGCACCCGCGACGTGGCCGAATTGTTCGCCCGTGAAGTGGGACGTCCCAAGCAGCGCTTCATCACCGGTGTCTCCATGGGCGGGCACATCATCGGGCGCTCGCTGGAGCAGTTCCCCGGGTATTACGACGGCGCGCTTCCCATGTGCGGAGTCCTCGGCGACCAGGAATTGTTCGACTATTTGCTCGACTACAACCTCGTCGCTCAGGACCTGGCCGGAGTTCGGGAGTACCCGGTCACCGCGCAGTACGCGACGGCGACCGTGCCGAAGATCGAGGCGGCGCTCGGGCTGACCGCGCTGCGGCCGGGCGGGCCGGACACCACGAACGAGCGCGGGAAGCAGTTCCGCTCGATCGTCATCAATCGGACGGGCGGGACGCGTCCCGGCGCCGTGCCGTCGTTCGCGCTCTGGAAGGACTTCCCGTTCACCCTGGCCGAGCCCTCCGACCCGGACGCCACCCTCGCCGAGAACCCAGGTCAGGTCGGGACCAATCAGTTCACCCGGTACGAGCCGAACGAGCCGGTGGACGTGAACGGGACGGTCCAGCGGGTGCGCGTCGAGAACCTGCCGGCGCGGCTGTCGAACCGCCTCTCCCAGGTTCCGCGCATCAGCGGGCGTCCGGACGTCCCGGTCCTGAGCCTGCACGGGCTGGGGGACCTGTTCGTCCCGTTCTCCATGGAGCAGATCTACGCGAGGGACGTCGCGCGGAACCACCGGTCGGGCCTGCTCGTCCAGAGGGCCATCCGCACGAGCCAGCACTGCGAGTTCTCGAACGCGGAGGCCGGCGCGGCCTGGGACGATCTCGTCCGCTGGGTCGGCGGGGGCGCGCGGCCCGCGGGCGACGTGACCACGCGGCCTTCGGCGGTGGCGCGTCCGGACTACGGCTGCCGGTTCAGCGATCCCGCCGCCTACGCGGCCGGGACGGGGACGCGGCGGCTGTTCCCCGCCTGCCCGTAGCGGGGGTCCGGCCACACGCGCCCGTGGCCGGATCCCGGTGGATCATCACAGGTCGGTGGCGATGATCTTCTCGATGTTCCGCTCGGCGAGGGCGGTGATGGTGACGAAGGGGTTCACGCTGGTGTTGCCCGGGATGAGCGAGCCGTCGATGGCGTAGAGGCCGGGATGGCCGTGCAGGCGGCCGTAGTTGTCGGTGGCCTTGTTCAGGACGGCGCCGCCGAGCGGGTGGTAGGTGAGGTGGTCGCCCCAGATCTTGTAGGAGCCGAAGAGGTCGGTCCGGTAGATCGTCCCCTCCTTGCTGTTGATCTTGTCGAAGATCGACTTCGCCATGTCGATGCTGGCCTGCTTCCAGGCGGTCTGCCAGTTGAGCTCGGCCCGTCCGGCGGAGGCGTTCCACGAGAACTCGGCCCGGTGCGGGGTGTTGGTGATCGACAGGTAGAACGAGGCGTACGTCTCGATCCCGGTCGGCAGGGGCGCGACCTCGGCGAACGCGCCGCCGGCGTCCCAGTTGTCGATGCCGCCCGTCGGCATGCCCGACTGGAGGCTGCCGGTCGGGTCCCACAGGTGGTTGGCGCGGCCGACCATGACGTTGCCGTTGTCGCCCCAGCCCTTCCCGATCTCGCCGTTCAGGTTGGGCAGCGCGCCGGTCGCCTTGAGCTTGACCAGAAGCTTGCTGGTGCCGACGCTGCCGGCGGCGAAGAACACCCGCGCGGCGGTCACCGTCTTGGTCGCCACGACGTTCCCGCTCGTGTCGATCTGCTCGATGGCGACCGTGTACCCGCCGCCGGACGCGGGCGACACCGACGTCACCCGGTGCTGCGCCGAGATGGCGACCCGGCCCGTGGCCTTGGCCTGCGCCAGGTAGGTCTTCTGGAGTGACTTCTTCCCGTAGTTGTTGCCGTAGAGGATCTCGGCGTTGAGCGCCGACTGCGGCACGGCGCCGGCGGCCTCCTGCTTCATGTAGTTGAAGTCGTAGACGTTCGGGACGTAGACGAACTCGAACCCCGAGCGCTGGGCGTGCTTCCGCCCGACCCGCGCGTACTGGTAGCAGTCGGTGGTGTCGAACCACGCCCGGTCGATCTCGTTGACGCCCAGCCCGGAGTTGGCGCGCGGGTAGTAGACGTTGTACATCTCGTCGGCGTTCACGGAGGGCAGGATGGCGCTGAACCGCGACCGCTTCGGCGTGACCGCCATCCCGCCGTTGACGAGGGAGCCGCCGCCGACGCCCCGGCCCTGGTAGACGAGGATGCCGCCGAAGTCCTCGGCGTCCAGGATCCCGGTGTACTTCGGGACGTCCTTGTCGATCGGGAAGCCGAGGAAGTTGCTGAGCGGCTGCTTGGTCCGCGTCCGGAGCCAGTAGGCGCGGTAGTCGGGAGACCTCATGCCCGAGAAGATCTTGCCGTCCGAGCCCGGGGTGTCCCAGGTCATGCCCATCTCGACCATGTGGACGTCGACGCCCGCCTGGGCGAGGCGCAGCGCGGCGACCGAGCCGCCGTACCCGGTGCCGATGACCAGGACGGGGACGCGGGCGCCGTTGGGGATGGGCGCCGGGACGGGGGCCGCCGAGGCGCCGGTCCGGCCGAGCATGCCCAGCCCGACGATAGAACCAGTTCCAACGATGAAGCCGCGGCGGGACACGCTAAGGGACGGGGTGGAGTCACGCATGTGACCTCCCTCACTCGTGAGATTAGAACGTGTTCTATATCGAAATGTGAGGCGCGTCACGCGCTGACCGAAACTTTTTCGTGTCCACATGTGGACTACCAAGTGCTTGCTTGGGAACTGGTACATTCCGCGCATGATCTCCGTGGTCGTCTGGGGTACCGGCAACATGGGACGGCTGGCCGTCCGCTCCGTCGAGGCGCATCCGGCGCTCCGGCTGACCGGCGTGATCGTCCACGATCCCGCCAAGGTGGGGCGGGACGCGGGCGACCTCGCCGGCCTCGGCCGCGACCTCGGCGTCGCGGCCACCGCCGACGCCGGGGCCGTGCTCGCCGCCCGCCCGCAGGCCGTCGTCTACGCCGCGTCGGGCGACGTCCGGCCCGACGACGCGCTCGCCGACGTCCTCAGGGCGATCCGCGCGGGGGCGGTCGTCGTCACCCCCGCCCTCTACGCCCTCTACGACCAGCGCGGGGCGCCGCCCGAGACGCGCGCGGAGGTGCTGGACGCGATCGCCGAGGGCGGCGGCTCCCTGTTCGCCTCCGGCGTCGACCCGGGGTGGGGCAACGACGTCCTGCCGCTGCTGGTCAGCGGCCTCGGCGGCACGATCGACGTGGTCCGCTGCCAGGAGATCTTCGACTACTCGACCTACGACCAGCCCGACTCCGTCCGGTACCTGGTCGGCATGGGCCAGCCGATGGACTACGAGCCACCGATGCTCGCCGCGACCGTCCCGACCATGGTGTGGGGCGGCCAGGTCCGGCTGATGGCCCGCGCGCTCGGCGCCGAGCTGGACGAGATCCGCGAGACCGTGGACCGCCGCCCGCTCGACGCCACGATCACCACCGCGTCCATGGGCGAGTTCGAGAAGGGAACGCAGGGAGCGGTGCGCTTCGAGGTCCAGGGCATCGTGGCGGGCGAGCCCCGCATCGTCGTCGAGCACGTCACGCGCATCCACCCGTCGTGCGCGCCGGACTGGCCGATGCCCCCGGACGGCGACGGCGCGCACCGCGTGGTCATCGAGGGCGTCCCGCGCATCGAGGTCACGGTCGAGGCAACCGACGAGCACGGCAACCGCGCCGCCGGAGGGAACGCCACGGCGGCCGGGCGCCTGGTGAACGCCATCGACTGGCTCGTGGACGCCGAACCGGGCCTCTACGACGCGCTCGACGTTCCCGTCCGTCCCGCCGTGGGCAAACTCGGCAGGACGGCGCCATGAGAGGCGTCAGCAGAAGGGCAGGCCCGTGAACATCGAGATCCCCGAGGGCAAGGACCCGATCCAGTACGTGTGGGGCGAGATGGTGCCGGGCATCGGCCCCGCCGCCTCGAACCTCTCCCTCGCCGTCTACGCGCACACCACGCTCGGGCTCCGCGAGTTCGAGGCCGCCCGGCTCCGCGTCGCCCAGCTCAACGGCTGCCTGTTCTGCCTCGACTGGCGGACGGAGCGCGACGGCGAGAAGGTCGAGGAGGGGTTCGCCGACGCGGTGACCGAATGGCGCACCACGGGCGCCTTCGACGACCGCACCCGCCTCGCCGCCGAGTACGCCGAGCGCTACATCCTCGACCACCACGGCCTGGACGAGGAGTTCTGGACCCGGATGTCCGCCTGCTACACCCAGGCGGAGATCGTGGAGCTGAGCATGTGCATCGGCTCGTGGCTGGCCTTCGGCCGCCTCAACCGCGTCCTCGGCCTCGACGCGATGTGCGTCCTGCCGCACTCCTGACGCGGAGGCGGGCCCGGCGCCACCCCGCGCCGGGCCCGGTACGCGGGACAACCGCAGAACCCCTTCGGACCCAGGCATCAGCGAACCACGACCCCACGCATTAAGTCAACTATTCCGACTGTCTTAGTAGGTATTGCACGTGAGGGCGCGTGACGCCGTCACACGAGCGCCCATCAGCCGTCCCCCTCGCCCTGCTGGTCCTCATCGATGTGGGTCAGCTTGTCGGGGTTGGTGACGGCGTAGACGCCGCGGACGCGGTGGCCGTCCGCGTCCAGGTCGAGGACCATGACGGCGAACGGCGCGTCCTGGTCGAACAGCACCGCGGACGGGTCGCCGTTGACGGTGCGGTAGACGACGTCCAGATCCATGGGCCTCCGGGCGGCCGTCCCGGCGATGGCGCGCGCCACCTTGCCGGCCCCCTGGATGGGACGCAGCGCCGCCGTGGCCCTGGACTTGCCGCCGCCGTCCGTCCACAGCGTCACATCCGGCGCGAGGATCTCCATCAGCGCCTCCAGGTCGGCGCCGAGGGCGGCCTTCAGGAACCGCTCCGTCGCCTGCCGCTGCACCTTCGGGTCGGCCTGGTAGCGCGGGCGGCGGGCGTGCACGTGCTCCCGGGCGCGGTGCGCGAGCTGCCTGATCGCCGCCGGGCTGCGGTCGAGGATCGGCGCTATCTCGGTGTGGGCGTAGCCGAAGACCTCGTGCAGGACGAACACCGCCCGTTCCAGCGGCGTGAGCGTCTCCAGGACGACCAGCAGCGCCATCGAGACCGCCTCGGTGCGCTCGGCGGCGTCGTCCACGTCGGCGCGCGCCACCAGCGGCTCGGGCAGCCACGGCCCCACGTACGTCTCGCGCCGGCGGCTGATCGCGGCCTGCCGCGACAGCGCCGTGTTGACCGCGATCCGCACGAGGTAGGCGCGCGGATTCTCGACCTCGCCCGCGGCGCCGCCGCGCGACGCCCACGCCAGCCACGCGTCCTGCAGGACGTCCTCGGTGTCGGCGACGCTTCCGAGCATGTTGTACACCACCGAGAACAGCAGCTCCCGATGATCGGCGAACACCCGCGTGGCGGTGTCGTCCGCGATGCCTTCGGACATGGCTCGACCTCCTGTGCGCTCCCCCCTCAGAGCGAGACCGGACCCCCGATCGTGACATCCGCGACCGGAATGTGACCTGGACCTCATTCGCGTCCCGCCGTCACACACCCGCCCTCCGATCCGCTCATGGGTCGCGGAACGAATCAGCCAGGGGACCCTGGCGCCCCGCGCCCGGCGCGGGCCCACCGACCGGAGACCTCCCATGACCGAATCCCCTCCGTCCTTCCTCGCGACGGGACGCGGCAAGCTCACCCTGACCCTGCTGTGCGCCATCGCGTTCCTGGACTTCATCGACGCCTCGATCGTCAACGTGGCGCTGCCCGCGATCCGCGCCGACCTGGACTTCTCCGTCCAGGACCTGCAGTGGGTGCCGTCCGGCTACCTGCTGACCTACGGCGGGTTCATGCTGCTCGGCGGACGGCTCGCCGACCTGCTCGGACGCCGCCGGATCGTGGTCGCGGGCACCGCGCTGTTCTCGCTGTCCTCGGTCGCGGGCGGGCTCGCCGCCACGTCCGGGACGCTCATCGCGGCGCGGCTCGCCCAGGGCGCGGGCGCGGCGCTGATGCTGCCGGGCACGCTGTCGATCCTGACGACCACCTTCAAGGAGGGCGGCGACCGCGGGAAGGCGCTCGGCGTGTGGGGCGGCGTCGGCGGCGGCGCCTCGGCGGCCGGGGTCCTGTTCGGGGGGCTGCTCACCGACGGGCCCGGCTGGCGCTGGGTGATGCTCGTGAACGTCCCGGTCTGCGCGATCGTCATCGCCGGGCTGTTCCTGCTCGTCGAGGGCGACCGGCGCACCGCCCGGCTCGCCGGCTTCGACGCGCTCGGCACCGTCCTCGTCACCGGCGGCATGCTGCTTCTGGTGTTCACCCTGGTCAAGGCCCCGGAGGTCGGCTGGGACGCGGGCCGCACGATCGGCGGTCTCGCCGGAGCCGCCGCGCTCCTGGCGGCGTTCCTGCTCAACGAGCAGCGCAGCCGCGACCCCCTGCTGCCACTGTCGATCTTCCGGATCCGGGGGCTGGCCGCCGCGGACGTCACCCAGCTCGTCGCGGTCGCCGGGTTCCTGTCGATGTTCTTCTTCCTCAGCCTGTACATGGTGAACGTCCTCGGCTACTCGCCGCTGGAGACCGGTTCGGCCTACCTGCCGCTCTGCGCGGGCGTGGCGGTCGCCGCGGGAGCGTCCGCCCCGCTCATCGGACGCGCCGGGACCCGCCCGGTGATGATCGCCGGGCTGCTGCTCGCGGCCGCCGGCACCTACCTGCTGTCGCGCATCCCGGTGGACGGCCACTACCTCACCGACCTGCTGCCCGGCCTGATGGTCACCTCGTTCGGGCTCGGCTTCACGTTCGTGGCCGTCACCACCGCGGCCAACGCCAACGTCCCGCCGGGCCGGGCCGGGCTCGCGGCGGCGCTGCTCAACGCCTCCCAGCAGATCGGCGGCGCCCTCGGCCTGGCGATCTTCTCCGCGGTCGCCACCGCCCGCACCGACGACCTGCTGGCCGACCGCAGGCCCGTGCCCGAGGCGCTCACCGGCGGGTTCTCCCGGGCGCTGCTGGCCGGCTCCCTCTTCCTGGCCGCCGCGGCCGTCGTCGCCCTCCGCGCCGCCAACAGCCGAGGGGAGGCGTCCGCGCCGGAGCCGGAGAAGAAGGCCGGCCCCGTCCCCGTCACCTAGAGGCGATGTCCTTCGCGCCGGGGACGCGGATCAGTGTCGCCCCGAACAGGACGATGAGGCCGGACATGGCCAGGGCGAACTGGGACGGCGACAGACCGAGCGGCGACACGCCGGCCTTCCGCAGAAGGTCGGACGCGGCCCCGGCGAGCAGCGCGGCCAGCGCCAGGCCGAACCGCAGGACGGCGTGGAAGGCGGTGAGGGCGAGGTTCCGGTTGACGCCGCTCAGCGCCTCCTGAAGGTAGGTGATCCCGCCCACCAGGGCGCTGGTCGCCGCCGCGCCGAACAGCACGGCCCCGATGAACGCCCACGTCACCGTCCCCACCAGCGCCATCATGAAGATCACCACACCCTGCACGGCCGTCCCGACCCGGATCTGCACCTCCAGGTTCCGCACCTTGCGGTGAATGATCAGCAGCCCGACGAGCGCGCCCACCCCGAACAGCACCACCAGCGTCCCGAACTCCAGCGGCCCCGCGGTCAGGACGTTCCGCACGAACACCACGCCCAGCGAGAACAGCGCGCCCAGCCCGAGCGACACCACCGCCACCCCCGGCAGGACGCCGCGCACCACGGGCAGCCGCAGCGCCGCGAGGAGTCCGCGGGGCGACGCCTCCTGCTCGCTCCGCTCCACCTCCAGCCGCTCGGCCGGCCCCGGACCGAGATCGGGGATCGAGCGGATGGCGAGGTAGCAGGCGAGGTACGTCAGGGCGTCCAGCCAGAACACCACCAGGTAGCGCAGATGGGTGCCGAGGCCGATGTGCTGCGAGAAGTAGAGGATCAGCCCGAACGCCCCCGCGCCCACCGGGATCATCCCGTACGAGGTCGCCATCGTGATCCCGTTGGCGATCTCCAGCGTGCCGGTGTCGTGCCGGTTCTCCTCGTCCTCGATGAGGAACGGGATGGACGCGTCCCGGGCCGGCAGGAAGATCAGGCCCGCCACCTCGATCATGAAGGCCCAGAAGTACACCCACGCCAGCCACGGCACGATCGGCAGCGCCAGCGCCATGCCCGTCTGGACCAGGGTCGACCACATCAGCACGCTCCGCCGCCGCCAGCGCGTCACCACCCGCGCCGCCACCGGCGCGCCCAGCGCGGACGGGAGCAGCCGCAGCACCAGGACGCCGCCGACCGCCGTCGTGGAGTCGCTGAGCTCCAGCACGAAGTACATCAGCGCCAGCGTGCCCATCCAGTCGCCGAACGAGGACACCGTCTGGCCGATGATGAGCCGCCGGAAGTCGCGCTTGTTCAGCTGCTCCCTGAGTCCCATGCGGGCTCCATCCCCGGTGTGTCGTGCTTCGGCGGCGCGTCGAGGACGGAGCCCTTCAGCAGGGCGGCGAGCCGCCCCGCGGCGGCGTCCCAGCTCCACCGCTCGCACGTCCACCGCCGTCCGGCCGCCCCCATCGCGGCGGCGCGCGCGGGGGAGCCGAGCATGCGGTGCAGGGCCAGGGCGATCTCGTCCGGCCCGGTGGCGTCGACCAGGACCCCCGTCCGGCCGTCGATCAGGGACTCGGGGCTGCCGCCCGACCGGCCCACCACCACCGGCAGCCCCGACGCGGACGCCTCCAGCACCGACAGGCCCAGCCCCTCGGTCTGAAGCCCCGCCCGGTCGTCGCGGCACGGCAGCGCGAACACGTCGGCGGCCGCGTAGTAGCGCGGCAGTTCCGCCGCGGGAACGGGCCCGGCCACCGTGACCGTCCCGGGCGCCTCCCGGTCCGCCATCTCGGTGAGCCTGCGCCGCATCGGACCGTCCCCGACGATCACCAGCCGCGCGTCGGGGCACCGGCGCACCACGTCCCCCCACGCGCGGACCAGCATGTCGTGCCCCTTGCGCCGGACGAGCCGCGCGACGCTGAGCACCACCGGCCCGCCGCCGAGGCCGTGCCGGCGGCGGACCGCCGTCCCGTCCAGCCCCGGCCGGAACCGCACGGTGTCCACGGCCCCGGCGAGCCGCGCCAGCCGCGTCCGGTCGCCGACGGCGTCCCGCAGCTCCGGCAGCGTCGTCGTGCTGAGATGGGTGAGGACGTCGAACGACCGCGCCGCCGCCCGCAGCGCCGCCCGCGTCGGCGGAGCCCGGAACCACCCCAGCTCCTGCCCGTGCGCGGACCCGACCAGCCACCGCACCCCGGCCGCCCGCACCAGCGGCGCGTACATCCCGAACGGCGCCGCCGCCGTGATCCACCCCGCCTCGACCCGGTGCCGCACCACGAGCCGCCGCAGCCCCCGGAACAGCAGGTACCCGCGCCGCCGGACGACGGGGAACCCGAGCTCTGCGTCGAACTCCGCGGCCCCGGGCCAGGCGGGCGCCACGACGAGCAGCCGGTCTTCGGGCAGCCGGCGAGTCAACTCCCACGTGAACGTCTGCACACCGCCGGGCTCCGGTGGAAAGTGCCCGGTCAGCACCAACGTCCGCGGTATCTCCATGCGTCCACGATTTCCCGCCCAGACGCCCCCCAACCAATCCACCAGGCCACGAGCCGATATATGCCTCCCAAAGCACCAGCACAAGTCGACCCGAACCGACTAAAGGCAAAGAGAAGGGAGGGCGTAAGGAACATGGAGCAAATGCAACGGTAAACGAATGACAATCCAACGAAGCGCGGTCGACTCCGCACAGGGGAGACCGGGGCAGCTTGCCCGCGCCTCCCGAGACCGCCCTCCTCGCTGGACACGTGCCCGCGAGCTGTCGGGTGTGCGATGAGTCCATCCGGCAGCGTTGATCTCGCGAGGTCGACGATGAGGCGGTGGTGAGGGTGTCCGAGCCGCGGCATCGAAACAGGAGAACGACTCACTGATCAACGAAGCGTGCAATCCCTGAGCATTCACGCTTTCATAGACGACGGTGTGACCGGCCGAAGGCCCCGCTCGGCATCGGCCACCCAGGCTCGCATGGGGTCGACGCGGGCCGGTGTGGGTTCGTCTTGTGGAAGGGGCGCAGCGTGGGCTTGGAGCATCCCACCAGGACCGATGCCAAGGTCGAGAACACCGACCGGCCCAAGCCGTCCGACAAGCCTCCCGGGCCCCCACCGGACAACCCTGGCGCTCCCGGCTACCCGTCCCGCCGAGAAAGCCTCGCCCGCGCCCGCGAACCCGCACCGCAGGAGAGCGAGACCCAACAGCCAGCGATCAAAGACAGCGGCGCAAGGGGGACGGAAGCACGCGACAAGCTCGCCCCCACCGATGAGGAGAAGGACAAGCCGACAGGCCCCGAGACCTTTGACCGGGAAGACGATGCAGCCGAACAGGACGTAGAAGCAGACAACTCCAAGCCCGCCGAACAACCCGAGCAGGCCGAGCGGGACGAGCAGGCCGAGCGGGACGAGCAGGCCGAGCGGGACGAGCAGGCCGAGCAGGCCGAGCAGGCCGAGCACGACGAGCACGACGAGCACGACGAGCAGGCCGAGCAGGCCGAGCAGGCCGAGCGGGACGAGGGCAGAGGGGACGACGAGCGCACCGAGGGTGGGGAAGGCGCCGAAAGCGAGCAGCCTGACACGGGGCTGGGCAGCGACGACTCGCAGGGCGAGAGTGACGGCAAGCCCACTGACGCGCAAACCGAGAGAGTTGGCGAGAAGGCCGAGACGCATGACGACCCCGCTTCCTCAAAACGGCCGCACACCCTGCCGGCCGACAACCCAGGCTCCCCAGATCAGCCGTCCCGCCGAGAAAGCCTCGCCCGCGCCCGCGAAGACGCTCTGCAAGAGCGCGGGACACCAGGAACCGAAACTACGGACACCGGTGGTCAGCAACCCGCGGAACCCGCCGTCGAGCCCATGCCGCCATCACCGGAGAACGGCGGCTCGAAGAGCGAGCGTCCGCAGGAGCAGGACTCAAGGCTTCAGCAGGACCAGAATCCAGGCACCGGTGAACCACCGCCCGCCTCCGGAACGGGGAACGAGGACGCGCGCGACTTGGGGGCAGGTCTCGCTCGGGAGTCCGCGAATCAGCCGGAAGACGTGCCCGGCAATGACCTGGGTGCGCGGCCGATCAGCGAGCTGGACGGTGTAGCGGCCCCCAGGGGCTCCGATCAGGTGACAGACGACCCGAAGGGAAAGATCGCCGGGGAAGAAGAACCAGCCTCCGATAACGGACGTGTCGTCGACTACGACGAGGAAGTCGTCCTCCAACGCGGGATATCGGACCGGCTAAAGCAGTTTGCCGCCAAATTGGACCGAAGCGGCAAGCCAGAGGAGTTGAAGGGTACGGTAGATCGCCCGGACTCTCAGGACCCTTGGGAAAACCCGAAGAACATTCCCGATCGCTATGGTACGCCGCTGGATCGTGCTGACGGTACCCGGGTTCCACTGTTCTCCGATCAACTCACCCGGGAGCAGGCGGAACAGGGAGTGCTTGGGGACTGCGGGATCATAGCCACCCTTGGGGCAGTCGCTGAGAAATACCCCGAAGCCATCCGGAACAGCGTGATCGAACTTGGTGACGGCAGCTATGAAGTCCGCCTTCACGATACTGAGTACTCGAAGTCCAGGCAGCGTTACGAGCCGACCGGACGGTCTATAAAGCTCACGGTGACGCCTGAACTGCCGATCAAAGACAGAGATCCCAGTAGACCCGCATTCGCTGCGTTGACGGCAACGAATGTGGCATGGGCGCCTGTTCTGGAGAAGGCGATAGCCGGGCTGGATCAAACGTGGAGCACTGAACGCAAGGAGAGGGTCAACCGCATCTGGAAAGCGCAAGGCAAGCCTGGGGATGCGCCTACTGGTTATGTGCGGTTGAATCAGGGGAGCAGTTCTGAACATCGGGCCGAACTTCTCACACAGCTCACGGGCCGTCCCGCCAGAACGGTAGATTTTCCCACCGGCTATGATGGTCAAGGGCGAAGCGCTGATCGTCGGCTCCAGGACGAAATCGCTGATCATCTCTCCGAGGGCAGGCCTGTGCTGGTGGGAACCCGCGAGCTGAAGGAGAACGAGTTGCTTCTGCCGAAGAAGCTCGTTGCCGGCCACGTCTACGAGGTCACCAAGGTTGACGATCAGGGGAACTTCCACCTGCGTAACCCCTGGAGAGACAAAGAGCCCCTCCCGCTGACGGTCAAAGAGTTCAAGGCTTGCATTTGGCCGCCCTACACCACAATGGAGTGACGATGGCGATCGAGGAAATCGGCCTGAAGCAGGGTACGCAGACCTACATCGAGAACGAGATGAAAATCGGTCTGGTCGGTGCGCGCAAGGGGACTGAGGACCGCCCTCCAGAGATTGCTCTGTTCGTCAAGGACGATAGCGAGCGCGACTTGATCCTCCGTCCTGGAGACACCTTTCTCATCGGGAACCAGACCTGGAGGCTGGAGCGAGTCGAAGAGGCTGGCTGGGACAAGCTCGGCGCCGTTTTCGCCAGGATTGAATAGCGCTTTCAGGTGGCGGGTTCCTGTCGCCGGGTTGGTGTGCGCGGCTGGTGAGGTGGCCTTCTGGTGGGGGTCTGGGTGGGGACGCGTGTGAGTCCTCCCAGGGTGATTGCTGGGAGGACTCATCTCGTTGCCGTGCTGGTCGGTGTTATTGGGGTGCTGCCGGTTTTGTGGTGGAGGCGGCTGCGACGGCTGTAGCGAGTGGGTCTCGGATGGGGCGGCCGAGGACGTGGGCGAGGTCGGGGCTGGTGCCGTCGAGGAAGCCGTGCCGGATGCTTGTCGCGATCGAGACGAGCATGGGCGGCTGGAACGGCAGCAAGCCCAGCATCTCGTTCAGGAGTAGGCGCCGGTAATCGTCCAGGCCGATGGCGCGGTAGGGGACTCCGAGTCGTTCGGCCACCTGCGCTGTCGTGATCGGCGTGCCGGTCAGGTCGTAGGTGCGCCCGCTGTGCCGTGCCGGATCCTCAGCGATGATCGCCGCGGCCTCGGCGAGGTCCGCGCGGGAGACCGCGGCCAGAGCACCGTCGCCGAACGCGGACTCCACCCCGTCGTCGGCCCACATCAGCAGACCGCCGAAGAGTTCGGCATACAGGCCGTTGCGCAGGATCGTCCACGGCAGGCCGCAGGCGCGCACGAGCCTTTCGGTTGCGCGGTGCGCCAGTGCGAAAGCGAGGTGGTCGCCGGCGCCGGTCAGGCTCGTGTAGATGACGTGCCGGACGCCGTCACGGACGGCGGCGTCGAGGACGGCCTTGTGGCGCCCGATGACCTGGTCGTCCTCGGCATAGCCGGCGGAGATCAGCACCAGGGTCGATATGCCGGCCAGGTCCATGCCGGTGGGGTCGTCGAAATCGAGGCGCCGCATCCCGTCTTTGGGCGTGCGGCTGCCGCCTGTCGCGCTCGCGCCGCGGGCGTTGAGCGCCGCGAGCGTCGCCGAGCCGAGGTTCCCGCTCGCTCCGGTCACCAAGATCATGTCAGTCCCCGACTTCCGTAGTGGTTCTCTTCGGTAACTACGCTTGATCTTGATTTGCCCGCGCGTCGGCCACAAGGAGGCAGTCTCATGTCACCCACGCACACCGGGGTAACCGCCGCATCGGCGGCCCTCGATCCCTGCGGGCGGGCGGACCACCCGGACTGCGGGATCCGCGATGTCCTGGACCGCATCGGGGACAAGTGGTCGGTACTGGTGGTCGTTGAACTCGCGGGCGGGCCGCGGCGCTTCCGGGAGCTCCAGCGCGCGATCGACGGCATCTCCCAGCGCATGCTCACCCTCACGGTGCGCAGGCTGGAGCGCGACGGACTCGTCCTCCGCACCGTGTACCCGACCGTCCCGGCCCAGGTCGACTACCGCCTGACGGAGACTGGGACCAGTCTGACCCACCTGGTCAAAGCACTCGCCGACTGGTCCCTCACTCATCGCGACGTCATCGCTGAGGCGCGGCACCGGTACGACCAGACCAACCCCGGCCACGACATCCGGTAACGGGGACCGCAGATGCCGGGCGGTGCGCTTGGCGCTACGCCCCTAATGAGCTGAAAATGGGAGGGCCTCGGCGGTGCACTAGGGGCAGAATCGGATCCATGACGAACGTGGCCGACCGGCAGATTCCCGAGTACCTCGACTTTGTCGGGCCCGGGTGGCGCGACATCCTGATGCGGACCCACGCCGAACTCCTCGCTGTGCTGCCGAACTACCAGGTGGCCCAGGTCAAGGAGAAGTACGGGATGCTGGACGTCAACCTGGGCGGGTACGTCGACCCCGTCACTGGGGAGTTGGGCATCGACCGGGAACTCGGCAGCCGGGTCAGTGCGATTCTCGGGGCCGCCCGGGAAGAGTCGCGTCGCACCTGCGAGGTGTGCGGCGAGCCGGGCAGTGAGACCGGCCAGGCGTGGATCAAGACGCTCTGCCCCGACCACGCCCGGCGAACCTAGTACGCCAGTTGGAGTGCGCCGCGAAATTACAGGGTGTAAGCGAGGGTGAGCACCTGGAATTCACGTTCCATGGCCTGGCCGGAGATGCCGGCCAGGCCTCCGGTTCCGGAGTTGGGGACGATGCTGCCGTGGCTGCTTTGCTCGTCCCCGTCGGCGAGCCCGAAATGCTGGATGACGAACGTGCCCTGTCGCCCGTCGAGCGTCCCCTCGATCCGCTCGGACGCCACGTAACCGCCGCCCGCCTCTCCCTGGGCGGTCAACACCTCCGCGACGCCCGTACCGTCGATCACGCCCTGGTACCGCTTGCGGATCGTGACCCGGGTCATCTTGGGCCCCTCGGAAGGTTCCTCGTACACGCTCTCGTCGAAGTCGGTGATCTCGAACTTGGCCTCGACGGTGCGCTGTTCCTGCTGCTCGGTCATGGCGCCGAAGACTAGCCTGCGCCTCTCGAAGCGCCTTCAACCCCCGAGACCTTGTGTGCCCCGTGGGTCGTCTCGCTGCCGCTCGGCCGATTCGGGCGGTCAGGTGATCCGGACGGCTTCCAGCACTTCGTCGGCGTTCAGGGCGTGGGCGGTGCCCTGCCAGCATTCGAACGGGCCGTAGTTGCCTCGGTCGAGGATGCATTCCCAGGACTTCTCGATCTCGTTCCGCAGGTCGGTGGGCCACTCCCGGATCGGGGTGTCGCGCATACCTGTCGCGCGGAGGCGGGCGTCGAACTCGTCGTACGTCTCCTCCCAGCGGGCGAACGCGTCGTCCTCGGACTCGCCAGGGCGCCTCGGCATCCCCAGGCCCCTGTTCAGGACCAGATGCCACTCGTCGAAGTGGGAGAGGAGCACCCGGTCGCGCGGGACCCGGCAGGTGAGCAGCACCTGGCCGCGCGAGTGGCGACAGGCTTCGACCAGATGCTTGCGATGGGTGCGTGCCCAGAACCACAGTGCGCCGTCTCCGCTGGTCGGTAGGCGGGCCGCCATCATGCGGTAGATCCAGGCGTAGGCGTCCGCGAACGCTTCCTCAGCCAGTTTCGGGTCCGGCCTCAGTGTGCCCGTCGTGAGCAGGGTCTCCAACGCCTCGACCGGTTGGACGGTGTGAAGCAGCAGCCGCTCCGCGTCGAGGTCGTAGCCCATCCGACCGGCGGGCACGGCCTGTTCAGGCTTGGCATTCCGAACTGGAAAGGGGGCCACGCCGTCATCATGACGGCTTCGACGGGCAGAAGGCGGCCTCCACGGCCTTGCCCGCGTCGAACTCCACGGCGCTGGGCTTGGCGCTCAGGGTGAGCGACATCGCGAACTGGCGGCGGCCGTCTTCTGAGTAGAAGGTCAAGGCGATGGAGCCGGGGGCCAGCCCGCCCACGATGTAGAAATCGTCGACGCAACTGGTGCGGCGCTTGCCCTGGAGGCGCGAGTCGCCGGGCAGCCGGTCGGTCAGGACTCGCTGGAGTTCCGGCGGCAGCAGCCTGCCCTGGTTGAACGCCCGTTGGAAGACGCTGACGTCGTGCGCGGTGGAGACCACCCCTCCGGCCCCGCCGGTGTAGCCGGCGTTGAACCGGTCCACGTCGCGCAGCCTCCCCTCGGCGTCGGGGTAGTAGCCGTGGCCGTGCGGCCCCACGACGCCGTCCGGCGGCGCGACCATGAGGTAGGTCTTGGTCATCCCGAGCGGGCCGAACAGGTGATCGTGCAGCTCGGTGCCCAGGTCGTGGCCGGTCGCCCTTTCGATGATCATGCCGAGGAGGGTGTAGTTGGTGTTGGAGTAGGTCCACTTCTCGCCCGGTTCCCCGGTCCGGGGCCGGGCGCGGCTCCACCTCACCAGATCGAGCGGCTGGTAGGGGGTCGTGAAGTCGAACACGTCGAACGCGGGGTCGTCTCCCTCGCTCCCGTCCGGCTTCGGCTTTCCGGCGTACCAGTCGGGGATGCCGGAGGTGTGCCGGATCATCTGCCGGACCGTGATCTCGTCGGCCCGCTCCACCAGATCCTTCTCCGCCACCTCCGGCAGCAGGTCGCCGAGCTTGTCGTCCACGCCCAGCCGGCCCTCCTCGACCAGTTGCAGCACCACGGTGGCCACCATCTGCTTGGTCTGCGACCAGATCCGGAAGCGGGCGTTCGCCGGAATCTGTCCGCCCTCTCCGTCCAGCAGGCGCGAGCCCCCGCTGCCCTGCCCGACGGCCTTCCCGTCGAGGTAGGCCCCGCCGACAGCCCCCACGACCCCGGGAGTCCCGGCCAGTTCCTCCATCGCCTTCTGCACGTTCCCGGCCTGCGCCGGGGCGGCGGTGGCGGGCGCGGCCTGTGCCGCCATCGTCATGGCGAGACCGGCGGCGAGACCGGCCTTCAGCAGCGGGCGGACGTTCTTGTGCGACACCACGCGTTTCCTTTTCGTGTTCGCCTTCCGAAGCCGGGGAAAACGGCCCCCGGCACGAACCGCTGTGGTCCGTGCCCCCACCGAAGACGAAGGACTGTTGCGGCGGCGTATGCGCTTTTCGATACGCCCGCGATAGGCCGACAAGGCTGAGGCTGAGGGTTTCTCGGTCGCTGGGAGTAGGTCTCTCGCCTCATGCGCGCCTTGAGTCTGCTGGCTAAGGTCGGCGCTCATGCGGACCACGGGCATAGTCGGCCGCCAGGTGGCGGAACGTAGGCGCGACACCCTGGAGCGGCTCGTCAGCGAGCGGGATGTGTGGGTGTCGACGGCACACCCTGATCACGGCCCGCACCAGGTGCCGCTGTGGTTCATGTGGGACGGCGAAGCGGTGTGGATGTGCACCGGTGCCGGTTCCGCGACTGCTCGGAACGTCCGCGAGGAGCCCCGCGTGCGGCTAGGGCTGCCGGACACCTTCGACGTGGTGCTCCTCCAGGGCGAGGCAGAGTGCTTCCCGGACCGGGACGTGCCCGAAGACGCGGCGGAGGCCTTCACCGCCAAATTCGGATGGGACCCGCGCGCGGAGAAGGACCCCTATCTGTATGTGCGCGTAGTGCCGAAGGTCGTGCGCGCCTGGCGCGGCGAGCCGGAGCTGCGCGGCCGAGTCATCATGCGCGACGGGGCCTGGCTGGAATAGCGGCCCCCGAGCTACTGGACGATGACGGTGGTCTGGGCGGCCTGCTTGTCGTCCGTCCAGCCGTCGTGGCCGGCCTTGGACTGCCAGTGCTTGCCCGCGTAGCGGACCTCGGTCAGGCCGTAGGCCTGGGCGTGGGTGACGGCCCAGCTCGCGACGGCCCAGCCCGAGCGGGGGTTCGTGACCTGGATCGAGTTCCACGACTTCGGGTCGGACGGGGAGCCCGCCTTGAGGGGGCCGGGGCCGCCGACCTTCAGGCGGCTGCCGAAGGCGCGGCGCATCTCCAGGAGCGCCTCGGGGCGGCGGGACGTCGTCTTCTTGTCGGGCGGGTACCAGCAGCGGGCCGTGGCGGGCTCGCGGCCGGTGAAGGCGGTCGCGAGGAGCTTGCCGTCGGGCTCGTGCTGGGCGTAGGCGCGGCCGTCGGCGCTGCGCTGCACCTTCTGCGCCGCGTCGTGCAGGTCGCGGTCGAGGTAGTCCTTGACCTTGACGAGGGCGTCGAAGAACTTGCTGGTGGCCTGGACGGGGTCGCGAAGCTTGTCCGGCGTCCCCCAGCCCTGGGACGGGCGCTGCTGGAACATGCCCACCGAGTCGCGGTCGCCGTTCGGCAGGTTGTGGATGTGCGACTCCTGGATCGCGGTCGCGTAGGCGATCACCACGGCGCGTTCGGGGAGCTGCTTGCGGAACGCGACGGCGGCGATGGTGGCGGCGTTCGCGCCCTGCTCCAGGTCGAGCGGCATCTTGCCGAGGCTCGTGCGCACCTCGCAGCCGGACCCGTGCAGGTACGGGCGCATCCGCTGGAACGCCACGTAGCCGCCCACGCCCGCCAGCAGCACGACGACGCACAGGACCGCGGCCCAGCGGACGCCGCGCCGGCGGCGCCCGCCGCTCGCCCCCTCATCGGGGCGCGCCTTCAACCTCGCCCAAACAGCCACGCGAAGACAGTACTGGGAGATGGCCACCAGTAAGCTCAGGAGGCATGACCGAAACGTTCACCAGCCCGATCTCCGGCGGCATCGACGAGTTGTGGGAGCGGCGCGCCGAGCTGACGCCGGACGACGCCGAGGCCCGAGCGGCCATCGTGGCCGCCGTCGACCAGCTCGACGCGGGGGAGGCCCGCGTCGCCCGGATCGATCCCGCGACCGACGAGGTCGTCGTCGACGAGCGGGCCAAGCGGGCGATCCTGCTGAGCTTCAAGGTCCTCGGCATGGCGCGCTCGCAGGTGGGCGACTTCCGGTACCACGACCGCATCCCGCTGAAGACGCGGCTGGACGGCGTGCGCGTCGTGCCGGGCGCCATCGCGCGGTGGGGCGCCCACCTGGCGCCGGGCGTGGTGCTGATGCCGTCGTTCACCAACATCGGCGCCTACGTCGACTCCGGGACGATGGTCGACACGTGGGCCACCGTGGGGTCGTGCGCGCAGGTCGGCAAGAACGTCCACCTGTCGGGCGGCGTCGGCATCGGCGGCGTGCTGGAGCCCCCGAACGCCAAGCCGGTGGTCATCGAGGACGAGGCGATGATCGGCAGCCGGTCCATGATCGTCGAGGGCGCGCGGGTGGGGCGCGGCGCCGTCGTCGGGTCGGGGACGAACCTGTCGGCGTCCATGCCGGTCATCGACGTGGAGACGGGCGAGGAGATCAGCCGCGGGCGCATCCCCGACTGGTGCGTCGCGGTCGGCGGCACCCGCTACAAGGAGTTCAAGGGAGGCACGTTCGGGCTCCCGGCGGTGCTGATCCTCAAGCGGCTGGAGGAGGGGCAGCGCCACGACAAGGCGTCCCTCAACGACATCCTCCGCGACCACGGCATCAACACCTGAGCGGGAACTCGGCGACGTCGAGGGGGCGGTCGGTGAGGACGGCGGCCGAGGCGGCGTAGCCGGGGCCCGCGTCCAGGTCGGCGAGGCGGACGGGCGAGACGGCCGCCTCGCCCTCCCAGCCCAGCACCTCGGGGGGCTCGTCCGGGCCGGACACGTGGATGGCGGTCATCGGCGCGGCCAGGCCGTGGCCGGTGGCCTTCAGAAGGGCCTCCTTCCGGCTCCAGTAGACGTGAAAACCGCGCTTCCGGTCGGTCATGGCCTTCAGCGCCTCCGATTCGGCGGCGGTGAGGACCATCCGGGAGAGGCCGTCGATGTCGCGGTCGCTCTCCTGCTCCACGTCCGCCCCGACCTCGGCGCCCTCGACGACGACGAGCAGGACGCGGTCCCCCGAGTGGGAGAGCGAGAAGTCCAGGCCGCTGCCGGGCAGGCGCGGCTTGCCGTGCGCGTCGCCGCACAGGCGGCAGTCGGTGGTGAAGCGCAGGTCGCGCGGGGCCCGGCCGGTGGCCTCGGCGAGGACCGTGCGCGCGAGGAACCGCCCGGTGACGAACCGGGCCTTGTCCTCGGCGCGCATGAACCGGTCGTAGCGGGCGCGCTCCCCGTCGTCGAGGAGGTCGCGCATCCGGGGTTCGTCGGCGGGACGCGCCCAATGGACGGCGCACTCCAGTACGGGCATCTCCACGGACGCGATGATAGATAACCTTCGACCATGGGGCTTGATCTGTACTCGGACGTCGCGGACCTGACGGCGGCGGTCGTCGACATCGAGTCGGTGAGCGGCGGGGAGGAACCCCTGGCCGGGGCCGTCGAGGAGGCGCTGCGCGCGCTGCCGCACCTGGCGGTGGAGCGCGTCGGCAACAACGTCGTCGCGCGCACCGATCTCGGACGGGCCGAACGGGTCGTGCTGGCCGGGCACCTCGACACCGTCCCGCTGAACGGCAACCTCCCGTCCCGCGTGGAGGGCGACCGGCTCTACGGCTGCGGCACCACCGACATGAAGAGCGGCGTCGCGGTCGCGCTGCGGCTCGCCGCGACCGTCGCCCGGCCCAGCCGCGACGTCACCTACGTCTTCTACGACTGCGAGGAGGTCGAGGCCGCGCGCAACGGGCTGCGGCACCTCGCGCAGGCACGGCCGGAGCTGCTCGCGGGCGACTTCGCGGTGCTGATGGAGCCGACCGGCGGGCTGATCGAGGGCGGCTGCCAGGGCACGATGCGCGTCGAGGTCACCGCGACGGGGGAGCGGGCGCACAGCGCGCGCGCCTGGATGGGGTCGAACGCGATCCACTCGGCAGGGGCGATCCTGGACGTCCTGCGCGCCTACGAGCCGTCCCGCCCGGTCGTGGACGGGCTGGAGTACCACGAGGGCCTGAACGCGGTGTTCATCTCGGGAGGCGTCGCCGGGAACGTCATCCCGGACGAGTGCGTCGTCACCGTGAATTATCGGTTCGCGCCCGACAAGTCCCTCGCCGACGCGGAGGCGTACCTGCGGGAAACCTTCGCCGGCTTCCAGGTGACGGTCACCGACGGCGCGTCGGCCGCCCGCCCGGGGTTGCACCACCCGGCCGCCGCCGCGTTCGCCGCGGCGAGCGGCGCGGAGGTCCGCGCGAAGCTCGGCTGGACGGACGTCGCCCGCTTCGCCGAGCTCGGCGTCCCGGCCGTCAACTACGGCCCCGGCGAGCCGACCCTCGCGCACACGCGGGACGAGTACGTCGAGATCCCTCTCATCGCCGAGTGCGAGCAACGAATGCGCACGTGGCTGGAGGGTCCCATTACCGTGGCCTCATGACATCGGAAGTGAATTCCCGCTCGCGCCGGCAGGGGCCGGCCATGCTGCGGGGGAAGGCCGTCCCCCCGACCACGACCGACCAGCGGCTCCTGGACGGCCGCGGCCCGGTCGACTGGGTGCACGCCGACCCGTGGCGGGTGCTGCGGATCCAGGCGGAGTTCGTCGAGGGCTTCGGCCTCCTCGCCGAGCTGCCGAAGGCCGTCAGCGTCTTCGGCAGCGCCCGCACCAAGCCGGACTCGCCCGAGTACGAGCTCGCGGTCGACATCGGCGCCCGCCTGCACGAGGCCGGCTACGCCGTGATCACCGGCGGCGGGCCGGGGATCATGGAGGCGGCCAACAAGGGCTGCGACGAGAACGGGGGCCTGTCGGTCGGCCTCGGCATCGAGCTGCCGTTCGAGCAGAAGCTGAACGACTACCTCGACATCGGCCTGGAGTTCCGGTACTTCTTCGTCCGCAAGACGATGTTCGTGAAGTACTCGCAGGCCTTCGTCGTCCTGCCGGGCGGCTTCGGGACGCTGGACGAGCTGTTCGAGGCGATCACCCTCGTCCAGACCAAGAAGATCACCCGGTTCCCGATCGTGCTGGTCGGCACGAGGTTCTGGGGCGGCCTGCTCGACTGGGTCAAGGAGTCGATGCTGACCTCCGGCAAGATCTCGCCGCAGGACATCGACCTGATCCACCTCACCGACGACCCCGAGGAGGTCGTCCGGATCATCATCGAGGGCCACACCCGGGCCCAGCAGGAGATCATCGAGTCCCGCGCCGCCGCCGAGGCCGCGGAGACCGCCGGGGAGTAGCCCCCGTCCCGTGGACCTGCATGATCCCCCGATCATGCAGGTCCAGACGGTCTCCGCGTGCGGGGGGCGCTACCTGGGCGCCCGGTCCGTCCACTCGGCCGTGATCGCGGCGCCGCCGGGGACGGTGACCCGCGCGCCGTCCGCCGAGACGAAGAAGTCGGTGTCGGTGATGCGGGACGTCTTCGGATCGACGACCAGGTGCGCGTCCCCTCCTCCGCCGAAGGAGATCGACAGGCCCTGCCCGCCCTTGACCGCACCGAGGTCCTGGACGTTCGGATAGGCGGCGATCGCGCGGAAGGCGGCGGCGCGGACCTTCGGCGGGGCCGGGAGCTGGGAGACGAGGGAGAGCAGCCCGTCGAAGACGGAGCGCTCCCGCGCGGCGGCGTCGGGGCGGCCGGCACTGGTCTCGATGCCGCCGCGCTCCAACCCGGCGGCGATCCGCGCCTTCAGTGCGCCGGGAGAGCTCGGAAGGCTCTGGAGCTGGGCGAGGGTGACGCCGGGGCCGCCGAGCCGGAACGGGGCGGGACGGGTCAGCGGGACCACCTTGCCGCCCGTCTTCTCTCCCTTCCACCAGACCCGGCCGTCGCGCCCGGTCCAGCTCTCCAGCGAGGTACGGGCGCCGCCCTCGCGAGCGGTGGACACCGTCCTGACGTACCAGTACGCGCCGCCTCCCGCCGGCGTCTTCGCCGCGGTGGTGGCGGCCACGAGCAGGACCTGCCGGCCGGACGGGGCCGACGCCCCCGGGCCCCCGTCAGGCTTCCGGGCCCCTCCGGTGCCGACGGCGCCGATCGCCACCGCGGCGGCCGCCGCGGCGATCGCGGTGCTCGCCGCGGCGAGGAGGAGGGGGCGCCGCCTGGAGGGGCGGCGCGGAGCCTGCTCGGCCGATCGAAGGTCCTGCTGGATCTCGCTCATCACGAACTCCTGGAGTCGTTGGCGGCGGTCGCCCGGCAGATCCCGCTCCGCCGGCACCGGCAGCAGCCGGGCCAGCTCCTCACGCTCGTCCGGGTTCGGCTGGATCGGTGTGGAATTCATCGGGTCTTCTCCTGAGCGGACCGGACCGCGATCTCGCGGTCACCCTCTTGCTGTCCGTGGCCGGAAGGCGGTTCCCGGTCTTCTGCGGGCGGCCGGGCGCCTCCGGTGGTGAGGCCGTCGAGCTTCCTGCGGGCGCGCGACAGCCGGGAGCGCACCGTGCCGACCGGCACGCCGAGCGCTTCGGCGGCCTCGGCGTAGCCGAGCCCCGACCAGACGCACAGCGCCAGCACCTCGCGCTCGGGCTCGCGCAGCGCCGCCAGCGCCGCGCGCATCAGGGCGAGCCGCTCGCGATCGTCGATGCGGCCCGCGGCCTCGTCGGTGAAGTCCGGGACCGTGTCGCTCCTCGGAAGCCGCGCCAGCGCGCCGTCGTGCCGCCTGGCCGCGCGGCGCACGTTGCGGGCGACGTTGGTGGCGATGCCCAGCAGCCAGGGACGCAGCGACCCCTCCGCCTCGACGTCGACCCTCTCGCGAAGGCGCCATGACTCCAGGAAGGTCAGGGACACCACGTCCTCCGCCGTCGCCCAGTTCCCCGTCAGGCGGAAGGCGTGGTTGTAGACCGAGCGCACCTGTTCGTCGAACAGTTCTCTGAACGCATCCGGATCCCCGGCGTGAACCCGGGTACGCAAACTCATCTCCACATGCGGGGACTGTTCGCCGGAACGTTCAGGTTCCCGTGACCTGCGTCACACGACACGGCCGGTCCGGGCTTCATCCACTGGCGATCACGGCTGCCGGGGTCACGATCGCGAGCACGACCTGTCCCGTGACCAGGATCGGGTGGATTCGCCGGGTCGCCGTCCAGGAGGAGCGGAGGATCAGGGCGGTGACGCCGGCCGCGGCGATGGCCCAGAAGGACCACCACGCGATGGGCATGAGGATGCCGGAGGCCGGATCGCACTGCTCCCCGTAGGTGAGGCACCGGCCGTACTCGGGGGTCGCGAGCACGCAGATCCAGGCGAGCGCGGTGGCGGGGAGCAGCAGGGCGAGCGCGATCGCCGCGGCCACGCGCCAGCCCGAGCGCTTCCGGGAGACGGCAGCGGTGTTCTCTGTGGTCACGACTTCAGTGAACAGCCCCCCGGACGCTTGATCGATCCGTGCGGCTACTCAGGTCCGTCCGGTGGGGTACTCAGCGAGGTCGTCGCGCCCAGCGGACTGTTGACGGCGGGTGCCGGCGCCGATAGGAAGAGGGCTTTGTGTCGTGCGCCGGAGGGTGTTGCGGCCGACCGGAAGTGGGGCGCGGAGCGGGATGCCGGGGTTGCGGCGAGCGGGGCTGTTCGGAGTGGTGCCGCTGGTGGCGATCGCCGTCGCCGTGTTCGCCTGGTACCGGCTCAGCGACACCGGCAGGGACTGGCGCTACCGGGACGCGCTCGCCGGCTTCTGCCAGGGGCTCGTCCCCGAGGCCGAGTCCGCCGTCCTCACCGGCCACGAGGCGAGCGGTCTCGGACGCGACGAGCACATCGCGGACGACGCCCTGCGATGGGAGCGGTGCACGGTCGCCGACCTCAGCCTCACCATCGGCGACGTCGCCGACACGCTGGACAACACCGGCGCTCCCGGAGCGTTCTTCACCCGGCTGCACCGCGGCTCCGGCGAACTGCCGGTGGCGCTGGGCGGCGGCTGGGAGGGCTACACCGATCTGCGCAACACCGCCGTGGTGTTGCCCTGTGCCAACCGGCCCGCGTCCGTCCTGGTGTCGGCGGCCTCACAGGAGACGCTCGCGGATCCCGCGAAGGCGCATCAGGTCGCCCGACTCGTCACCGCCACCGCGGTGCGGGCCGCCCGCCACTACGGCTGCGCCGCCAGGCCCGGCGGCCCGGTGCCGCCCGTGCCGAGGCCGACCGGGGAGACGGCCCCCGAGAACGCCGGCGGCACCTGCGCGGGCATCCCGGTCGCCACCGCCGTGGACCGGGGCGAGGTCAACTGGATCAAGTGGACGGACGGCGGGGGGAGCGCGCCGGTCGAGGAGTGCGTGCTCGGCAAGACCGTGGCCTTCTCCGCGGCGGCGTACCACTTCCAGGCGAACTACGGCCCGTACGCGCAGAGGCTGCGGACCACCCGGTACGACGGCGGGCATGGCGGCCGCTACGGCCTGAAGGCCGATTCCGGCCTCGACACCCACAGCGCCTGGGCCACGGCACGCTGCCCGGGGCACACCGCGCGGGCGCTGTTCCTGGTCGACGCGACCGAGTACGCCGCCCCGACGAAGTCGTTCCTGCGGGCCGCACTGCGCGCCTTCGCCGGGCGCGCCGTCGAGCGGCACGGCTGCACGGACCTCCGGCCGCCGCGCTGAACGGCCGGGTCAGCTCTTGTCGCGGGCAGCGCGGATCATGTCGCGGACGCGGTCGGTCACCGCGGCGAGCGGCCCGGCGAGCATGTTCCTGGTCGCGGACTCCACTCCGGGATGCGGGCGCGTGGGCGCGGTGGCCTCCGCCGCGCGGACGGCGGCGGCGAAGCCCCTGAGCTGGGCGGGGCTCAGCTCGTCCTTGAGCCGGTCGAACTCGTAGCGCTCCTCGGCGCGGGCATGGGTCAGCACGTCCACGCGAAGCTTGTCGAGCGACTTGAGGAAGCGCGGATCGCCGGGGTCCATGCCGTCCAGCTCGGCGAGCAGCTCCTTGGCCTCGCGCTCCTCGGCCAGCCGGTCGTCCACGATGCCGTCGCCGCCGGGCAGGCGCCGGGCCACGGGGTGGACGATCTCCTCCTCGGCGGTCTCATGGACCGCCAGCAGCTTGACCAGCTGCCGGAAGGCGTCCCTGCGCTCGGCGCCCTCGGAGTTCATGACCTCGTCGAACAGGTCCCTGATCCGGCCGTGCTGCGCGCGCAGCAGGTCGACGACGTCCTCGGTGGTCCCGGTGTCGGCGGGTGTGGTCCGCATGGCCTCTCTCGCTTTCTCGCTCGGCCGCGGCCTGGCGCGGAGCGCCGAACGGCGCGGTGGGTGGGCGATGCGGCGGGCCGTACCCAGGGAGGGAGGCCCCATACCGGTGGCTCTGGCTTCTTCCCGCCGGGCTTCGGTCAACGCCGGACCAATCTTGGAATCGGACGGTGCCGGGAGGTGCGGGACGGATCGCTTCGGGTACGCGCCCCGGGCGTCAGCCCGAACCGCCCCGCACAGGAAGGGAGGAGCCTGGTGGCCTTCAACCCGCTCGAACACCGCGGCATCCCGCTGGACGACCAGCTGCGCAACTGGGCGCAGCTGGACGTGGCACCCGTCGACCCCGACAAGTCCGATCCCTACACCAAGTGCCGCATCATCGCGATGAACGGCATCGAGGTGGAGGCGATCATGTTCAGCCACCACTTCAACCGCATCTGCCCCGACCTGGAGGTCAAGCGGCAGCTGGCCCAGGTCCGCAACATCGAGCAGCAGCAGCAGAAGGTGGTCAACTGGCTGCTGCCCGGCCAGGCGTCGGTGCTGGAGACCACCATCAGCTACGAGCAGGTCGCGGTCGACCTGACCGGCTGGGTCGCCCGCCAGGAGCCCGACCCCTACCTGAAGCAGGCCTACCAGTTCGGGCTGCTGGAGGACTTCGACCACCTGTACCGGTACGCCAACCTGTACGAGATGATCGAGCACCGCCGGGCCGAGAAGATCGTCGACCAGCTCACCGAGGTGATGCCGGGACGGCCCGGCCACCTCCAGCACCGCCACCCCTTCGACAACGTCCGCGAGCCCTACGACCGCGAGGCGGCCGCGCCGATCTCCAAGCTGCACGCGCTGACGATCATGGCGGCCGAGCAGCAGACGATGAACTTCTACATGAACGTCGGCCCCATGTACATGGAGCCCATCGCGCGGCAGCTCTACCAGGACATCGGCCTCATCGAAGAGGAGCACGTCACCCACTACGAGTCGCTGGTCGACCCCGGGGAGACCTGGTGGGAGCGCCTCGTCAACCACGAGTACAACGAGTGCTACCTGTACTACTCGTTCATGCAGACCGAGTCCGACCCGCGCATCAAGGACATCTGGGAGCTGCACCTGAACATGGAGCTGGAGCACCTGCGGATAGCCTGCGACCTGATGCGCCGCCACGACGGCCGCGACCCCGAGAGCATCCTCGCCCCCATGCTTTCCGAGCCGGTCACCTTCGAGCCGAACAAGCAGTACGTGCGCGAACTGCTCGCCACGCAGATCGACTACACGACCCTCGGCACCGGCTACGTCCAGGAGGCGCACCGCCGCTTCGAGGAGTACCAGGACAAGATCAACGCCGAGCGGCCGCCGCAGGAGCGCGTCATCGACGAGCACCGCGCCAAGTTCGGCGACGAGTACCGCCTGGAGACCGACGGGCCCCACCCGGTCGGGCGCCTCCGCGACAAGCCCGCCGGCTGACCGCCCGCCGCGCCCCCGCCCGCCCCAGCCCGCGTCCCGCCGCCTTCGGTCGTGACGCGGCCATTCGAGCGCGGGAATTGTGGCACGGTCCACCGCCGGATGGCCGTAATCGGTCACATGGCGCCCTTCGCGATGTGCTGGGGTTGGGGGGAAGGACGCCGTAAGCGAATGCTGACCGGCGTGCGGCTTTCGATGGCGGTAGGAGGCTGCGATGGGTGTGCGGTACAGCCTGTACGACTTCGGAATTCAACAGGACCCGTATCCGGTCTACGCGCAGTTGAGGGAGGACGCGCCGGTCTACAGAAATGACGAGGAGGATTTCTTCGTCCTGTCGCGGCACGCGGACGTGACCGCGGCATTCCGGGACTTCCGGCGCTTCTCCAGCGCGAACGGGATCCTGCTGGAGCCGTCGGTGTGGGGGCCGGAGGCGCGGACGCACGCGTCGTTCCTCGCGATGGACCCGCCCGAGCACACCCGGATGCGCGGGCTCGTGGCGAAGGCGTTCACCCCGCGCCGCGTCGCCGCGCTCGAGCGACGGGTCCGCGGCATCGCGCGCGGCCACCTGGACCGGGCGCTGGACGGCGCGGGCCCGGGCGGCGCGGAACTGGACCTCGTGGCCGACTACGCGGCGCTGCTGCCGATGGACGTCATCTCCGAGCTGGTCGGCGTCCCGGAGTCCGACCGCGGCGAGCTGCGGCGGCTGGCCGACGCGATCGTCCACCACCAGCAGGGCGTCCGGGACGTGACCGAGGCGGGCCGCGGGGCGCTCTCGGCCCTGGTGGGCTACTTCCACGGTCTGCTCGCCGAGCGCCGGGCGCGGCGCCGCGACGACCTGGCGTCGGCGCTGCTGGACGCCGCCGACGGCGACGACCACCTGACCGAGGCCGAGATCATGGGGGTGCTGTTCATCCTGATCGCGGCCGGGAACGAGACGGCCACCCACCTGATCTCGAACGCCTGGCACTGCGCCTGGCGGCATCTGGACCGGCCGTCCGGGGCGTTCGGGCGGATCGGCGACTGGATCGAGGAGACGCTGCGGCTGGAGGCCCCGGCGCAGGCCGACGGGCGGACGGTGACCGCGGAGTTCACGCTGCACGGCGTGATCGTCCCGGCCGGGGCCCGCATGCTGCTGGTGATCGGTGCCGCGAACCGCGACCCGCGCGCCTTCGCCGATCCCGACCGCTTCGACCTGGACCGCGACACCAACGCCAAGATCAGTTTCGGGTCGGGGCGGCACTACTGCATCGGCGCGCACCTGGCCCGGCTGCAGGCCCGGGTCGCTCTGGAGGAGCTGGCGGCCCGCACCGGCGACTACGACATCGACGAGGCCCGGGCCCGGCGGGTCAACTCGCCGTACGTGCGCGGGTTCGCCGAGCTGCCGACCGTGATCGCCTGCGGGGCGGGGTGAGGGGGAACCGGTCAGGGCTTGCGGGCGACGGCCCCGATGAAGTGGCACCACCGCGGGTCCGGCGCCGGCCCCGCGGGGCGCGGGCGGCCCCACTGCGGGACCCACACGACGCCGGGGTCGAGGATCTCCAGCCCGGCGAAGCAGCGGGCCACCTCCTCGGGGCCGCGCGAGTAGATCGGCAGTTTCGACCTGCGGTACACGGCCTGGGAGTGCTCGGTGTCGCCGGGGTCCATGCCGCCGTCGTAGCCGTGGGAGATCACCACGTGGCTGCCGGAGGGCAGCCGGCGGGCGAGGCGCCCGACGAGCCCGGCGGGGTCGTCATCGTCGTGCACGAAGTGCAGGACGGCCACCAGCAGCAGGCCGACGGGCTCGCCGAAGTCGATCAGCTCGTTCAGCCGGGGGTCGGCCAGCAGCTCCTCGGGGCGGCGCAGGTCGCCCTCGACGACCGCGACGCTGGGGCTGCCCTCCAGCAGGGCGCGGCCGTGCGCGAGCACCACGGGATCGTGGTCGACGTAGACCACGCGGGCGTCCGGAGCGGCGTCGCGGGCGATCTCGTGGACGTTGCCCTGCGTGGGCAGGCCGGTCCCGACGTCGATGAACTGCCGGATGCCGGCCTGCGCCGCCAGGTGGCGGACGGCGCGGGTCAGGAAGTCGCGGTTGGCGCGGGCTGCGGCGGGGGCGTCGGGCACCGTCTTCATGATCTCCTCGGCGGCCGCGCGGTCGACGGCGTAGTTGTCCTTGCCGCCGAGGAAGTAGTCGTAGATGCGGGCGGGGGAGGCCTGGAGGGTGTCGATGGCCAGGTCGGCGGCCCGGTCCGCGGGCAGCGGCACCAGGGCGGGACGGGGCCGGTAGTCCAGCCCCGGGTCGTCGCGGCCGATCTGGCCGGCCGTCCGCCGGAGGGCGGGCCCTGGCCCGCCCGGCGCCAGCAGGTCCTCCGCCTCCTCGTACAGGCGGAGCGCCTCGTGCTTGCGCCCGGCCCGGTGCAGCGCGAGCATCAGCATGCTCCGCAGATGCTCGTTCGCCGGCTCCTGCGCGACCCAGCCGCGCGCGGGCCCGATGAGTTCGCGGTGCCGGCCCTGGGAGAGCCGCACCTCGGCTAACTCCTCGCGCACCTGGCCGCGCTCGCCGACGAGGGCCCGCCGGGTCGCGTCCATGGCGCCGGCGGCGGGCAGGTCGCCCAGCGGCTCCCCGCCCCACAGCCCCAGCGCGCGCTCGTAGCCGGCGATCGCCGCGGCGGCGTCGGAGGCGCGCAGCCGCCGTGCGCGGGCGGCGAGCGACCGGAACCGGGTCAGGTCGAGTTCGTCGTCCTCGTCCAGGACGAGCCGGTACCCGCCGTTCTCGGTGACGAGCCGGCCGGGCGGGAGCGAGAGCCGCGCGGCGCCGACGGCCCGGGTGAGCGCCGCGGCCGGATCCGGCACGCCGGAGGGGGCGGCGAGCCGCTCGACGAGCACGTCGGCCGGGACGGGGCGGCCCTCCTCGATCAGCAGCGTCACCAGCAGCCCGCGGGCGCCGGAGTGGGGCACGGCGATGGATTCGCCGCTCTCCGCCCGGATGCCCAGCCTCTTGCGCAGAATACGGAATTCCACCGTGCGCCTCGCTTCATCCCCGGATACAGCGACGCAGAGAGAGTAATGCAGGCGGCCTTTTCCGGTGCGCGCCGGCCCGGCCGTGCCGGATCACGCTTGCACATCGGACGATTCTTGGCTTCCGTCTTGACTCGATGTGGTAATGCCGTCAACACCGGCCGTGCGACCGAACATGATCTGGTGATCACTGGTGTCCGGTAAAGCCCGGCGCCGGACACCTCCGGAACAGCGGATTCAGCCGCCTTCGCGGTAGCGCGGGTTGGTGGCGTGCCATTCGAAGCCGCCGCCCATCCAGGCCCGCAGCCCGCGCAGGAACCGCTGCAGCTCGGGGGACGGGACGCCCGCGAGCTCCCGGTGCCCGGCCTCGAAGTCGCGGACGAGGTCGTTGTGCAGGCGCACGGCGGTCTCGGTCGCCTCCTCCACCGAGCAGCCCCGGTCCGCGGCGATCAGCAGCACCAGGTTGCAGACGGGGTTCTCGTCGGCGGCGTCCTTGGCCACCGAGTGCAGGTCGTTGACGATCACGCTCGCCGTCCCCGCCCGGAAGGCGGCGCGGCGGACGCGCGGGTCGTAGTACAGGTGGGCCGGGACCTCGTAGCCGCCGACGACGTCGATGAGCGTCATCGAGGTGTAGAAGCTGTCGTGCTGGCGCGCCGCCAGGTACTCCCAGGCGGGCGGGTGCTCACCGGTCTCGCGCCAGGCCGCGTAGGCCGTCCAGCTCACGAACATGGCGAAGGTGGAGTAGCAGATCCGCTGGACCTGCACGGGGGACGCGTGGCGCTTCAGGTGGCCGACCGCCGAGCCGAGCATCCGCAGGACGACGTCGCCCTCCACGGCCTCGTCCAGCGGCGGGGTGAACTCGCCGGCGGACGGCACCGGGTCCATCGCCGACATCACCAGCGTGAGGCGCTGCGGCAGCCGCGCGGGCACGGCGCCGAGGGCGGTGTCGTCGGCGTAGTAGTCGTCGGCCGCCCACCATCCGGCGTTCAGCTGCGCGGCGACGAGCAGGGCGTCCGGGTCGTCGGTGTCGGGGTGGGCGAGGGTGACGAGGCGCCCGAAGGCCGCCTTGCCCAGCGCGTCGAGCTCGTGCTCGTCGAACCCGCGGTCGCTCGCCCAGGAGGCCAGCCGGGCGTCGACCTCGGCGGCGAGGACGTCGTCGGCGCGCTCGGGCAGAGGGCAGTAGAGCGGAGAGTGCGAGCCGTCGCCCCAGTCGCGCTCGACGTAGCCGGGCCCGCCGCCGCCGACCGGACGCGGATGCCTCCCGGCCAGGAGGTCGCCGTAGGGGACCTCCCGGCTGGGACGCGCCGCGGCGATCAGCGACGGCAGGGCCGCCGCCTCGGTGCCCGGCCCGGACGGCCGCGCCGGCCGGGGTTCCGCGGCCGAGCCGTAGGGGGCGCGCCGGCCGCTGCACCCGTGGTGCCTCGTTTCCATGGTCTGCTCACCTGCCTCCGCCCGAAGGCGACCGGTCCGGGTCAACGGGTTCAGATGCGGTCGGCGGCGATGAGCAGGTACTGGAAGCTGCCGTCGCGGTAAGCCTCCAGGAAGGCGCTCTCGATGCCGGTCGCCACCGACGACTTCTCGCGCAGCTCCCAGTACGGGATGGTGTCGGCGGTCAGGTCGACCACGGTGACGGGGACGAGCCGGTTGGCCGCCATGGCGCGGAAGTAGGCGCTGCGCGGGTGGATGTCGCACACGTAGTGGGCGTTGATGGTCGACACCGCCCGGGACGGCAGCCCGTAGACGTCGTTGTAGCAGCCGGTGATGGTGACGTACCGGCCGCCGCGGGCCAGCAGCCGGGAGTGCGCCGCGAACAGGTCGTCCAGCACGGTGTACATGGTCGACTCGTTGTTCCAGATCGCCTGGAAGGCGCCCGCCTCGAAACCCGTGTCGAGCATGTTCTTGAAGTGGAACCGGACCTTGTCGGACACGCCGCGCTCGGCGGCCTGCCCGTTGGCGAAGTCCACCTGGGCCTGGGAGATCGACACCCCGTCGACCTGGCAGCCGAAGGCGGCGTTGGCCATGATGCTGGAGCCGCCGCGGCCGGAGCCCGCGTCCATCAGGCGGTGGTCGGGCCGGATGTCGCCGAGGTGTTCGAGCAGGAACCGGGCCTGGGCGTTCTCCAGCCGGTGCAGCTCGGCGATGACCGCCTCCTCGCGAGCGTCCTCCGGGGTCTCCAGGACCGACCAGTCCACCTCGCCGATGCCGTAGTGGTGGTGGTAGATCCCCGACACGTCGCCGAGCCGCAGGTTGACCGGGTTGCGCTCGGTGTTCCAGTAGGTGGCGACGTCGTGCTGGTAGACGCTGGCGATGGCCGTCATGAACGCTTTCCTCCACGGGGACGGTGGCTCGGGATCACGGGTTGAAAGCTAACGGTGACCGTCCGTGTCCGAAAGGGCGCTCTTCAGCACAGAAGGAAGACACCTCCGTTAGGGGAATGTTCCACCGCGGACACTCCTGCCCGTCCGGCGCCGCGCGCCCGGCGGGCTCCGTGGTAGCGGACGGGCCCGCGGCTATCCGAGGAGGGCGCGGGGCTCGGGATCCGGGCGGCGCGGGTTGCTGACCGCCAGGTAGAGCAGGACCATGCCGACGATCTGGGCGAGGTGGTAGACCGAGGTCGGGTCCAGTGCGACGCCGCGGGTGACGCTCGGGTCGATCGCCTTGGTCGCGGCGGCCGCCCCGCTGGCGACCAGCGCGACGAGCACCGGGCCGGCCATCGGGTGGCGGCGCCGGGCCGCCCGGCCCCAGAGCGCGAGGATGCACGCCATCGTCAGGCCCTCGCAGGCGAGCAGGGCGCCGACCCCGGCGTGCCCGGTCACCGCGAGGACGGCGTAGGCGCCGATCCCGACCGAGCGCAGCAGCCAGAACGTCCTGCCGTGGTGCGGGCCGAGCACCTCCGCGACGGTGGCCGCCAGCAGGTAGGACACCGCGACGACGACCATGGCGCTGATCACGGCCCAGCTCGGCCCCGACCACCGCGCCGAGTACTTGATCAGCCCGTGGTGGACGGACCCCGCGAGCGCCGCGCTCCCGGCCCACCAGAAGGCCCTGCGCCAGTGCCGATGCGGCGCGGGGAACCGTCCCAGCCGGACCGCGAGCGCCACCACGACCAGCCCGAGCGCGAGGTCGCTCAGCGCGGGCGCGGGTTCGGCGAGCATGATTCGCACGCTACCCGCATGACACGCGTGAACTCCTCGACCGCCGGCGTGCCGGGGGCCTGTGAACTGCGCATGAGGGGCGGAGCCGCGGGTAGCCCCGCCTTGTGAACGCCGACCTGGTCGAGGACGGCCCCTACCGGTTCCGGATCGAGCCGACCGGCGCCATGCGCGTGCCCGGCGTGGTGTTCGCGTCGCGGGAACTGCTCGCGCCCGCCGAGAACGCGATCGGGCAGGTCGCCCACGTCGCCGCGCTCCCGGGGGTGGTGGAGGCCTCCTACGCGATGCCGGACATCCACCTGGGATACGGCTTCCCGATCGGCGGCGTGGCGGCGACCGACCCGGCGGAGGGCGGCGTGGTCTCGCCCGGCGGCGTCGGGTTCGACATCTCGTGCGGCGTCCGGCTGCTGGCGGCGGACGTCGACGCCTCCGGCCTCGCCCCCGTCCTGCGGGACCTGATGGACGGCCTCGACCCCGTCATCCCGCGCGGCATGGGCAAGGGCGCGGTGTGGAGCCTGCCGGGACGGCGGGAGCTGACCGGCATCCTCACCGGGGGAGCGCGGTACGCGGTCGAGCGGGGCCACGGGGACGAGCGCGACCTGCGCCGCTGCGAGGACGCGGGGGCGGTCGCCGACGCCGACCCCGGCCAGGTGGGCGAGCGCGCGGTGGAGCGCGGCGCCCGGCAGGTCGGCAGCCTCGGCTCGGGCAACCACTTCCTGGAGGTGCAGCGGGTCGCGGAGATCTACGACGCGGACGTGGCCGGGGCGTTCGGGCTCCGGCCGGGACAGGTCTGCGTCATGATCCACTGCGGGTCGCGCGGGCTCGGCCACCAGATCTGCACCGACCACGTCCGGGCGATGGAGGCGGCGATGCCGCGGCACGGGATCGAGGTCCCGGACCGGCAGCTCGCCTGCGCCCCGGTCGACTCCGCCGAGGGCCGCGCCTACCTGGGCGCGATGGCGGCGGCGGCCAACTACGGCCGCGCCAACCGGCAGCTGCTCGCCCAGGCGGCGCGCCGGGTGTTCCGGCGGGTCGCGGGCGCCCGGCTCGACCTCGTCTACGACGTCTCGCACAACCTGGCCAAGATCGAGGAGCACGTGGTGGACGGCGAGCGGCGGCGGCTGTGCGTGCACCGCAAGGGGGCCACCCGCGCGCTGCCGCCCGGCCACCCCGAGCTGCCTCCCGACCTGCGCGCGGCCGGCCAGCCGGTGCTGATCCCCGGGACCATGGGAACGTCCTCCTACGTCCTCACGGGCGTGCCGGGCGGGCCCGCGTTCGCGTCCACGTGCCACGGCGCGGGACGGGTGCAGAGCCGCCACCAGGCCGCGCGCGGCGTCGACGGGAGGCGATTGCGGGCGGCGCTGGAGGAGCGGGGCATCGCGGTGCGTCCGTCGTCGTGGCGCGGTCTGGCCGAGGAGGCGCCGGACGCCTACAAGGACGTGTCCGCCGTGGTCGAGGCCGGCGAGGGGGCGGGGCTCTGCCGCAAGGTCGCCCGCCTCGTGCCGCTGGGCGTCGTGAAGGGCTGACCGGCCGGGCGCGGCGCGCGGCGGGCGCCCGGCGCGGCGCCCGTCACACGTCGATCGTCACGGCGCAGGACCAGCCGCGGGCGTCGCGGCCGAACCGCAGGTCGTGCAGCGACACCGCCTTCGGTACGGCGCCCGTCCCCACCGCCTCCGCCGCGTCCCCGGTCGCCAGCCGGGCGGTGAGCCCGCCGTCCGGCGCCCCCGCGAGCGCGGCGTCCAGGACCACGGCGCCGTCGACCTCCAGGCGGTAGATCACCTCGTCCAGGACGGCGACGAGCAGGTCCGCGTCCGGGCCCGGCGGCACGTCCACCCGGACGCCGCCGGACGGGCGGACGCCGGAGACGTCGGCGAACGACTCCACGAGCCCGGCCACCGCCTCGGCGACGCAGCGCTCCCGCGTCGGCCCCCACGCCTCGATCCGCAGGTCGGCGGGGTGGGGGACGCCCCGGTGCCCGCTCGCGCCCGCCATGGCCGGACGGCTACCCGGCTCCGGTCACGGGAAACCGGCCGGGCCCCTGCGGCGGGCGGCCGGGCGCGCCCGACGCCCCCGAAAGATCATCTGCGGCCCCGGCCTGCGGCATGACGTCGCAAAATCGCGCGCGGCGCGGCGCCCGCCGCGCGGAGGGCGGGAACGGTGCCCTCTGGAGGTGGAGCGTGGACAGGAGCGCGAGAGCGAAGGCGTGCGCGGCGGCGCTGGCGGGGGCGATGGCGGGAGGAATGACGCTCGCCGGGTGCAGCGGGGGGTCCGAGAACGCCGGGCGGGCCGGGAACCCGGGTCCGGCGTCGGTGCGGACGTCGGCGCCGGTCCCGGAGTCCGGGTCGGACCTGCAGCAGCAGTACGTGAAGGTCGTGGACGCCGTCCTGCCGTCGGTGGTGAAGATCCAGACCGACCAGGGGGAGGGGTCGGGCGTCGTGTTCGACGCGCAGGGCGACATCGTCACCAACGCGCACGTGGTCGCGGGGGCGAAGAAGATCCAGGTCACCTCGTCCGGCGGCGGCTCCCCGATGAACGCCTCCCTGGTCGGCGAGTTCGCCGCCGACGACCTGGCCGTCGTCAAGGTCGCCGGCGCGTCGCTGAAACCGGCGTCGTGGGGCGAGTCGAGCACGGCGCAGGTCGGGCAGATCGTGCTGGCGATGGGCAACCCGCTCGGCCTCTCCGGAAGCGTGACGAACGGGATCGTCTCCGCGCTGCACCGGACGGTGTCGACCAAGGGCGAGGGGGCCTTCCAGGGCTCGACCATCGCCGACGCCATCCAGACGAGCGCGGACATCAACCCGGGCAACAGCGGCGGCGCCCTGGTCACGCTGGACGGCCAGGTGATCGGCATCCCGACCGCGGCGGCCTCCGACCCGCAGATCGGCGCCGCGGCGCCCGGCATCGGGTTCGCGACGCCGAGCGACACGGTCAAGCGGATCGTCCCGCAGCTCATCGAGTCGGGGAAGGTGTCGAACTCCGGCCGGGCCGCGCTCGGCGTGGCGGTGCGCACGATCGTCGACCCGCAGACCGGACGGCGGACGGCGGTCGCCGTCGTGGAGGTGCAGAAGGGCGGCGGGGCCGCCAAGGCGGGGATCCGGCCGGGCGACCTGATCCTCGCGGTGAACGGCACCGCGACGCCCGACCAGACGGCGCTGACCACCGTCCTCGCGAACCTCAGGCCCGGCCAGACGGTGAAGGTCGAGATCCAGAAGCCGGACGGCTCGAAGAAGCAGGTCCAGGTGACGCTCGGCCAGCTGCCCGGAGGCGGTTGAGCCCCTTAGGCCCGGACCGCCGGCGCCACCCGTCCCCAACGGGTTGACGGTGGCCTGTACGTGAGTACAGTGTACAAGTGTACAGGCTACTGAACATGCGTACAGGGGGGTGGGGATGGCGACGCGGGAGCGGGCCGACGACCTGACCGGGCGCGCCCGGATCAGGGACGCGGCCCTGCTGGAGTTCGCCGAGCACGGCGTGAAGGGCGCCACGATCCGGGGCATCGCGAAGGCCGCCGGCGTGTCGCCCGCCCTCGTCCAGCACCACTACGGCACCAAGGAGGCGCTGCGCGCCGCGTGCGACGAGCACGTGATCGAGGTGATCCGCGAGACCAAGCAGGAGGCCCTGAACGGCGGGATGGCGAGCCCGAGCTTCCTCGCGATCGCCATGCGGACGGCCCTGCCGGTCCAGCGCTACCTGGCCCGCGCCCTGACCGACGGGTCGGCCGCCGCGTCCGTGCTCTTCGCCGAGGCGATCGCGTTCAGCGAGGAGATGCTCGAACGCGGCGCGCCCGGCATGGCCGCGCCGAACACCGACGACCTGCACGGCTACGCGACCGTCCTGACCGGCATGAGCTTCGGTGTGATCGTCCTGCACCAGCACATGTCCAGGGCTCTCGGCGGCGACGTCCTCCTGGGCGACGGCTACCCCCGCATGGCGCTGGCGATGCTGGACGTCCTCGACGACCGGCTCCTGTCGCCCGAGCTGGTGGCGCAGACGCGCGCCGCCCTGAAGAACCTGCCCGCCCCCGGCGGGCGACCCCTCGACGAGGAGGACCGGTGACCACGAACACGCCCCCCATAGCCCTCTCCGGCCTGGTCAAGAAGTTCGGCCGGACCCGCGCGCTGGACGGCCTGGACCTGACCGTCCGGCCCGGAGAGGTGCACGGCTTCCTCGGCCCGAACGGCGCCGGGAAGTCCACCACCATCCGCATCCTGCTCGGCCTTCTGCGCGCCGACGGCGGCACCGCCCGCCTGCTCGGCGGCGACCCGTGGCGGGACGCGACCGAACTGCACCGCCGGCTCGCCTACGTCCCCGGCGACGTGACGCTGTGGCCGAACCTGTCCGGCGGCGAGGTGATCGACCTGCTCGGCCGGATGCGCGGCGGCGTGAACGCGCGCCGCAAGGCCGAGCTCCTCGACCGGTTCGAGCTCGACCCGCGCAAGAAGGGCCGCGCCTACTCCAAGGGCAACCGGCAGAAGGTCGGGCTCATCGCCGCGCTCGCCTCCGACGCCGAGCTGCTGCTGCTCGACGAGCCCACCTCCGGGCTGGACCCCCTCATGGAGGAGGTCTTCCAGGAGTGCGTCCGGGAGGAGCGCCGCGACGGCCGCACCGTGCTGCTGTCCAGCCACATCCTGTCCGAGGTCGAGGCGCTCTGCGACCGGGTGACGATCATCCGCAAGGGCGTCGCGGTGGAGTCGGGGACGCTGGACGAGCTGCGGCACCTGACCCGGACGTCCATCGACGCGGAGCTGGCCTCGCCGCCGGACGGCCTGCCGCTGCCCGGCGCGCACGACGTCCGCATCGACGGCAACAAGATCCGCTTCGAGGTGGACACCCCCGAACTGGACGCGGCGCTGCGGCAGCTCACCGAGGTCGGCGTGCGGAGCCTGAGCAGCCGCCCGCCGACGCTGGAGGAGCTGTTCCTGCGCCACTACAAGGACGAGCTCGCGTCGGAGGCCGCGCGATGAGCACGACGGTCCACGAACCGCGGGCGGCCGCGCCGTCCCGCGCCACGCCCCTGCGGTCGCTCACCGGGACCGGCGGGCTGATCAGGCTGATCCTGCGCCGCGACCGGTTCCTGCTGCCGTCCTGGGTGATCGTGCTGGCGCTGATCCCGATGAACTTCGTGGCGGCCACCGACAGCCTCTACCCGACGGCCGCCGAGCGCCTCAAGTACGCGCAGACCACGGGGAACAACCCGACGTTCCTCGCCCTGTACGGGCCGCTGTACGACACGAGCCTCGGCGCGATCATCGCCCAGCGCTCCGGGTTCATCCCGGTGATCGTGGCGCTGATCAGCGTGCTCACCGTCGTCCGGCACACCCGGACCGAGGAGGAGGCGGGCCGCCGCGAGCTGCTCGGCGCCACCGTCACCGGGCGCGGCGCCGGCCTGGCCGCGGCGCTGGCCGTGACCATGGCGGCGAACCTCGTCCTCGCCGCCCTGCTGACCGCGGGCATGACGGCGCAGGGCCTGCCGTTCGCGGGCTCGCTGGCGTTCGGCCTGCAACTGGCCGCCGCGGGATGCGTCTTCGCCGCCCTCGCGGGCGTCACCGCCCAGCTCAGCGAGGGCGCGGGCACCGCCAGGGGCATGGCGATCGCCGCCGTCGGCGCCGCGTTCGTGGTCCGGATGGCCGCCGACGTCGGCGGCGCCGGCAACGGGCTGTCGTGGCTGGGCTGGCTGTCCCCGCTCGGATGGGAGAACCGCCTGCGCGCCTACGGCGGGGAGCGCTGGTGGACGCTCCTGCCGATCGCCGCGCTCACGGCCGCCCTGGTCGCCGCCGCGGGCCTGCTGTCGGCGCGCAGGGACGTGGGCGCGGGCGTGCTGCCGCCCAGGCTCGGCCCCGCGGACGCGTCGCGCCCGCTCTCGGGGCCCCTCGGCCTCGGCTGGCGGCTCCAGAGCCGCGCCCTCTACGGCTGGCTCGCCGGGTTCACCGCGCTCGGCGTCGTGTACGGCGCGGTGGCGGGCGGCGTCGGCGACATGGTCAAGGACAACCCCGAGCTGGAGAAGATCTTCACCCGGCTCGGCGGGCAGGGCGGGATCACCGACGCCTACTTCGCCTCGATCATGAGCATGCTCGGCCTGATCGCCGCCGCCTACGCGGTCTCGGCCACGCTGCGGCTGCGCATCGAGGAGACGGGCCAGCGCGCCGAGCCGGTGCTCGCCACCCCCGTCGGGCGGCTGCGGTGGGCGTCCGGCCACCTGGCCTTCGCGCTGCTCGGCCCGGTCGCGGGGCTCGGCGTCGCGGGCCTGGCCGCCGGGCTGGCGCACGGCGTCGACACCGGCGACCCCGGCCGCGAGGTCCCGCGCGTCCTGCTCGCCGCGCTCGCGCAGCTTCCCGCCGTGTGGCTGGTCGGGGCGATTGCGCTCGCGCTGTTCGGCCTCGCGCCGAGGTTCACCGGCGGCGCCTGGGCCGCGGTCGGGGTCTTCGCGGTCGTGACGCTGTTCGGAGCCGGGCTCGACCTGAGCCAGTGGGCCCTGGACGTCTCGCCGTTCACCCACGTCCCGAAACTGCCGGGGCACGACGTCACCGCCGCGCCGCTGCTCTGGCTGCTGGCGATCGCGGCCGTCCTGTCCGCCCTCGGCCTCCTCGGCTTCCGCCGCCGCGACCTCTCCACGGCGTGACCCCGGCGCCGGATAATCGGCGAGCCTCCCCGGACCCGAGCCGTTAGATTGGCCGGGTGACTTCCCGGAAACCCCTCGCCGTCTGCGTGTTCTGCTCGTCCAGCGGCAAGATCGACCGTCGTTACGTCGACCTCGCCGCGGAGGCCGGCGCCGAGCTGGCCCGGCGCGGCCACAGCCTCGTCAGCGGCGGCGCCCAGGTCTCGTGCATGGGCGCCGTCGCCCGCGCCGCGCGGGCCGGCGGCGCCCGCACGGTCGGCGTGATCCCCGAGGGGCTGGTCAGCGTCGAGATCTCCGACGAGGACAACGACGAGCTGATCGTCACCCCGGACATGCGGGCCCGCAAGGGCGAGATGGACCGGCGCAGCGACGCGTTCCTCGTCCTGCCCGGCGGCATCGGCACGCTGGAGGAGCTGTTCGAGGTGTGGACGGCCCGCGTCCTGTCCATGCACGACAAGCCCATCGTCATCCTCGACCCGACCGGCGTCTACGAGCCGCTGCGCGAGCTGATGACGGGCCTCACCGAGCAGGGCTTCGCCCGCCCCAAGATCTGGGACGCCGTCGGCTGGACGAGCTCGGTCCCCGAGGCGTTCGACCTCCTGGAGCGGTCCCAGCCCCGGATCGAGTTCTCCCCCGAGGACTACGCCGAAGCCGAACTCTGACCGTCCCCCTTCCCGCCTGCTAGTCATTGTGGGGGGCGACCCCCACACCCCCGAAGGGGACTGACCGTCGTCCTCCGCCTGGCGCTCCGCTCCGGACGCCGGTCAGTCATGCTTCCGGCCCGGCATGTTCTCGTACATGTCGGTGAGCTTCTGCCGGAAGCCGCGGGCCGCGATGCCGAGCTTCTGCGGGTCCCTGAGGCCCGCCTTGACGGCCTTCTTGGCCTGGTCCTTCATGATGTGCGGCGGGATCGGGGCGATCTCGTTGTCGACCACGAACTCCAGGACGACGGGACGGTCGCTCGCCAGGGCCTCCCGCCAGGCGTCGGCGACCTTCCCGGGGTCGTCGCAGTAGACGCCCTTGAGCCCGCAGAGCTCGGCGTACTCGGAGTACGGGAAGTCGGGGATGCTCTGCGAGCCCTCGTACTTCGGGTCGCCGCCCATCGCGCGCTGCTCCCAGGTGACCTGGTTGAGGTCCTGGTTGTTGAACACGGCGAAGATCAGCGGCGCCGGGCCGGCCATCCGGTCGGCGTACCGCTTCACGGTCAGCATCTCGTTCATGCCGTTCATCTGGAACGCGCCGTCGCCCACGAAGCAGATCACCGGGCGGTCGGGGTAGGCGAACCGGGCCGCGATGGCGTACGGGACGCCGGGGCCCATCGTGGCGAGGGTGCCCGACAGGGAGGCCCTCATCCCGTCGCGGAGCTTGATGTGGCGGGCCCACCAGTTGGTGGCCGAGCCGGAGTCGGCGGTGAGGATCGCGCCGTCCGGCAGCAGCGGCGACAGCTCGTGCGCGACGGCCTGCGGGTTGACCTTCCCCTCGAAGCTCTGCCCCGCCCGCTTCTCCATGACCGTGTTCCAGGCGCGGACGTTCTCCTCGATCTCCTCGCGCCAGGAGCGGTCCTCCTTGCGGCGCAGCAGCGGGATCAGCTCCCGCAGCGTCTCCCTGGCGTCCCCGACGACGTGCGCGTCCATCGGGAAGCGGATGCCGATCATGCTCCCGTCGATGTCGATCTCCACGCCCCTGCAACTGCCCTCGTCCGGCAGCCACTCGGCGTACGGGAAGCTCGTGCCGATCATGAACAGCACGTCGCAGTTCATCATCATCTCGTCGCTGGCCCTGGAGCCGAGCAGGCCGATGGGGCCGGTGACGAACGGCAGGTCGTCCGGGACCACCTCGCGACCGAGCAGCGCCTTGGCGATGCCCGCGCCGAGCAGCTCGGCCGTCTCGATCACCTCGGCCTCGGCGCCGGCGGCGCCCTGGCCGATCAGCATCGCGACCTTCGCGCCCTCGTTGAGGACGTCGGCGGCCTTGCGCAGCTCCTCGGGGTCGGGCAGGACGCGGGGCCTGCTCCAGCCCACGCTGGAGTACACCGAGCCGTGCTCCTTGGGCGGCGACGGCACCGCGCCGGCCTCCTGGACGTCCTCGGGGATGATGATCGTCGAGACGCCGCGGGTGGTCAGGGCCGTCTTGAACGCCCGGTCGATGACGTGCCGCATCTGGCCGGGATGCATGACGATCTGGCAGAACTCCGAGACGTCGGAGAACAGGTTCTCCAGGTTGACCTCCTGCTGGTAGTGCGCGCCCTGCGCCAGGCGCTTCTGCTGCCCGACGATCGCCACGACCGGCTGGTGGTCGAGCTTCGCGTCGTACAGGCCGTTCAGCAGGTGGATCGCGCCCGGCCCGGACGTCGCCGCGCAGACGCCGACCTCGCCGGTGAACTTCGCGTGCCCGCAGGCCATGAACGCGGCCATCTCCTCGTGCCGCGTCTGGATGAACTCCGGCTCGCCCTCCGCGCGGTCGAACGCGCCGAGCAGCCCGTTGATGCCATCGCCCGGGTACCCGTAGACGCGCTTCACGCCCCACTCGGTCAGCCGCTGGAGGACGTAGTCGGCCACTTGCTGCGCCATCGCTCTCTCCTTCGTCGTCGGTCGTGCGTCATCGCCGCAGGAGCCGCGCCGCGCCCGCGGCGGCGCCCGCGGCGGCGCCGGCCGTCGCGGCGCCCACCAGGTACTTGTGGCGCCCCGCCCACATCTGCGGGCTCCGCGCGTGCGCCTGCTCGTCGAACCGCCCGTGGCTGCCGTGGTCGCGGCCCGGGGTCCCGTCCGCCGGCTCCCACAGGTTCGCCGGCTGGTCCGGACGCGTGCGCTTCTCGGTCTGCTGGGACTTGAAGCCCGTCCGGGCCAGGTAGCGGTCCAGCAGCCCCGTGGCGAACTTGTCGGCGAGGATCGTGCCGACCGTGCTGCCTCCGACCCAGTACTCCCGGCGCCGGGGATGCTCGGCGGCGTAGACGAGCGCGTCCGCCGCGATCTCCGGCTGGTAGATGGGCGGGACGGGCTGCGGGCGACGCGGCATCCGGTTCAGCACCCAGTCGAACTGGGGCGTGTTGACCGCGGGCATCTGCACCATCGTGAGCTTCACGCCGCTGCGCTCGTGCATCAGCTCCGCCCGCAGCGAGTCGTGCAGCCCCTGGACGGCGTGCTTGGAGCCGCAGTACGCGCTCTGGAGGGGGATGCCCCGGTAGGCCAGCGCCGACCCGCACTGGACGATCACACCGCGGTCGCGCGGCATCATCCGCCGCAGCGCGGCCCGGGTCCCGTTGGCGTAGCCGAGGTAGGTGACCTCGGTGGTGCGCCTGAACTCCTCCGGCTCGATCTCCCAGAACGGCGCGAACACCGAGGAGAACGCCACGTTGACCCACACGGCGATCGGCCCGAGCTCCCTCTCGGCGCGCTCGGCCGCCTCGTCCACCGCGCCGGGGTCGGCCACGTCCACGCTGATCGGCAGCGCGCGCCCGCCGGCGGCCTCGACGTCGGCGGCGGCGCCCTCCAGCCCCTCGTCCCCGCGGGCCAGGAGGGCGACCCGGGCGCCGCGGCGCGCGAACGCCGCGGCGGCGGCGCGCCCGATGCCGCCGGAGGCTCCCGTCACCACGACGACCGTGCCCTTATCGATCTTGTAATTCATGCTCATTCCCCATGACGGCGATGCTGGATCCGGCACAGGGACCCACTGCCCGAGCCGGGGGCCCTGTAACAAAGGGCCCGCCCGGACGCCTCGCGGGGCTCGGATACGGTCGTGCTGTGCGTATTCGTGACCTTGCCGTAATCGAAGGAGAACGATGAGCGTCGACGTCCCCGCCTCGCGGGAGCTCGCCGGGATCGCCGAACTCGCCGCCCGCGCCACCGGGGACCGTCTGCGGACGGCGTTCCGGTCGCGTCCCGAGGTCGATCTCAAGCGCGACATCCACGACCCGGTCACCGAGCACGACCGGGCGGCGGAGGAGACGATCCGCCAGGTGCTCGCCGAGCACACCCCCGGCAGCGTCGTCGTCGGCGAGGAGGGCGGCGTGGGCGGCGGCGACGGCGACCTGCGCTGGTTCGTCGACCCCATCGACGGAACGGCCAACTTCGCCGTCGGCCTGCCGTTCTTCTGCGTGTCCATCGGCGCGGCTCTGGGCGGCGAGCTGGTGGCCGGCGTCGTCTACGACCCGGTGCGCGACGACATGTTCACCGCCACGCTCGACGGCGCGACCTGCAACGGCGAACCGATCCGCAGCCGCGGCGCGACCCGCGACGACACCGCCGTCGTCGCCACGTCCTACCCGAGCGCCTACGACCTGAGCCTCGGGCGCGAGGAGGCGCTGCGGCGCTACGGCCGGATGGTCGACGCGTTCGCCACCGTCCGCCGCCCGGGCAGCGCCGCCCTCACCCTCGCCCACGTCGCCGCCGGATGGACGGACGCCGCCTACGACTCGTCCATCAACGCGTGGGACATCGCCGCCGGACTTCTGCTGGTCAGGCAGGCGGGCGGAACGTACGTGCCGCTCGGCGGCGAGCCCGGCGGCGACGACTGGGAGGCCCCCGGCTACCTGGCGTGCGTGGCCGGCTTCGACCTCGCCGGGTCCGTCATCGCCGAGGTCGCGGACTACAAGGGCGCGGGGGCCTGAGGACCCGCCCGCGAGCGCGCCCCGTGGTGGTTTGACAGCCCTTCGTGATCTTGACCAGACTCGGCGGCGCCGGCGGCGCGACCCGGCGCCGCGCGCTCGCGGACAGGAACGGTGAACGATGATCGATGCGCTGGTGGGACGGGGGACCCGGTGACTCCGGCCGGGTCCCGGGCGGAGCGGATCGCGGGGCTGCCGGAGGTGCGGGCGGTGCGTCCGGGTGCGGTGGCGGAGGCGGCTCGGGGGCGGGTGAGGCGTGCGTCGCTGCTGGGTGGTTCGGGTCGGTTGATGTTGGTGGCGGCTGATCATCCGGCTCGGGGTGCGCTGGCGGCGGGGGGTGATCCGCTGGCGATGGCCGATCGGGGGGAGTTGCTGGATCGGTTGTGCACGGCGTTGGAGCGTCCGGGTGTGGACGGGGTGCTGGGGACGCCGGATGTGATCGAGGATCTGCTGTTGCTGGGGGTGCTGGACGGCAAGGTCGTGGTCGGTTCGATGAACCGGGGCGGGCTGGCGGGGGCGTCGTTCGAGATCGATGATCGTTTCACCGCGTACGGGGCGGGTGCGATCGCGGCGTCGGGGTTGGACGGCGGGAAGATGCTGTTGCGGGTGGATGACGCCGATCCGGCGACGGTGCGCACGTTGGAGGCGTGTGCGGGTGCGGTGTCCGAGCTGGCGGGGCGGGGGTTGATGGCGATGGTGGAGCCGTTCGTCTCGCGGCGGGTGCAGGGGCGGGTGCGCAACGATCTGTCGCCGGAGGCGATGACGCGTGCGGTCTCGATCGCGTCGGGGTTGGGGGAGACGTCGGCGTACACGTGGTTGAAGGTGCCGGTGGTGGCGGAGATGGAGCGGGTGATGGCGGCGTCGACGCTGCCGGCCCTGCTGCTGGGCGGGGAGGTGGCCGCCGATCAGGGCGCCGCGCGTGAGGGGTGGCGGCGGGCGCTGCGGCTGCCGACCGTGCGGGGTCTGGTGGTGGGCCGGTCCCTGCTGTATCCGCCGGACGGCGACGTCGCCGGGGCCGTCGACGCCGCGGTGGACCTCCTCTGAGGCGGCGCTCCGCAAGCCCGCGGGCACTCCCGGTCAGTGCGGACCAACGTTGTCCTGGGGTTTCTCCTCCCGGCCAGTGATCGTTCATACCCGGTTCAGGGACGGCGACCAGGCTCCCGCGTGATCCCCTTACGTGAAGGAGTGCCCATGTCCGTGACCCGTCGCGGAGTCGTCAAGGGCGGCGCGGCCGGCGCGCTGTCCATCGCCCTCGCCGGAAGCCTGGACGGAATCTTCCAGACGTCCGCAGGCGCCGATACCGGGGAGGCGTACGGCTACGGCCCGCTGGTCCCCGACCCCAAGGGCGTCCTGGACCTGCCCAAGGGCTTCTCCTACAAGACGCTGTCGGTGGAAGGCGAACCCATCTCCGAGGGCGTCGTCGTCCCCGGGCACCACGACGGGATGGCCACGTTCTCCGGCAGCCGCCACGGCCGCACCCGGCTGGTGCGCAACCACGAGCAGAGCAACAACGGCACCCGCGCCGTGGGCCGTCCCGAGCTGACCTACGACCCGGCCGCCAACGGCGGCACCACCACGCTGGAGGTCGACAGCCAGGGCGACCTGCTGTCGCAGTACGTCAGCCTCGCCGGGACGTCCACCAACTGTGCGGGCGGGCGGACCCCGTGGGGGACGTGGCTGACCTGCGAGGAGACCGAGGGCTTCACGGGCCAGACCAAGAGCCACGGGTGGGTGTTCGAGGTCGACCCGACCGGCCGCAGGACCGAGCCCGTCCCGCTCACCGGGCTCGGCCGGTTCGCGCACGAGGCGGTCGCCGTCGACCCGCACACGCTCACCGCGTACCTGACCGAGGACGCCTCCAAGCCGTTCGGCCTGTTCTACCGGTTCCGGCCCCGCGCCCACCGCGGCGGCTACCACGCCTACATGTCGGGCGGGAGGCTGGAGGCGCTGAACGTCCCCGGCGTCCCGGACCTGTCGGCCGTCCAGGAGCCCGGGACGCGCCTGCGCGCCGGATGGGTGGAGGTGCCCGACCCGTCGGCGAAGCAGACGTCCGTCCGCAAGCAGTTCGACACGATCACACGGAGCCAGAAGCTCGAAGGCGCCTGGTGGGGCCACGGCAAGGCCTACTTCGTGTGCAGCTACTCCCGGAAGTCCGACGGCGGCGCCGCCGACCACGCCGGGCAGGTCTGGACCTACGACCCGCACCGGAACGAGGTCGAGCTGCAGCTCGTCTTCAAGCCGGGCGGGCGCTTCGACGGCCCCGACAACATCACCGTGTCCCCGTACGGCGGCGGAGTGATCCTCGCCGAGGACGGCGACGGCGAGCAGTACCTCGTCGGCACCACCCGCCGGAACGAGCCGTTCGCGATGGCCCGCAACGCCCTCAACGACAGCGAGTTCACCGGCGTGACGTTCTCCCCGGACGGGCGGATCCTGTTCGCCAACCGCCAGTCCGACCCGGGCGCCACCTTCGCGATCACCGGGCCCTGGCACCGCCTGCGCGGCTGAGGACCACCGGCACGGCGTCCCCGGACGGGGCGAGCCGCTCGACACGGCTCGCCGGGGGCGCCGTGCCGCGTCCGCGACCCGCCGGAAACCTGCGCACCCGGTGGAAGGACCCCGCGCTCTTGCATCCCCATGTCCCCGATCGTGGCACGATCGGGGACGGGGGATCGTCTTCCCGATGGGGTCCCGTCAGATCGGAGCGTGATCGTGGTCGTGGTTCTCGTCCTGGCCGGCGTGGCCGTGCTGGGCGCCGTCGTCGTCCTCGCCATGGGCCGGGGCGGCGGGCTGGCCGAGGCCCATCCCGACTATCCGCCGGTCAGCGTCGACGCCGAGGGGCGGCCCGTCATCGGCTGGGAAGGCTCCCACCTCCGGTTCCCCCGGACTCTGTGGGGGTACCAGCCGCACGTGACCGAGGACGCGTTCCACCGCCTCACCGAGGCCCTGCACGAGCGCGACGTCCGCGTGGCGGACCTGGAGCGGCAGCTCGACGACGTCCGCGAGCGCGCCGGCGACGACGAACCGGCCGGCCCGGTCGGGGCCCTGCACGGCATCGAGGAGCCCGGCGCCGGGGTGGCGCTCGGCAAGGAGTCCTTCGAGGCGGACGCGGAGGAGAGCCGGTGAGCGCGGTCGCGGTCCACGCGGAGGCGGTCTCGGCGGCCCCGCCCGAGCGGCTCTTCGACGTCCTCACCGACTGGCCGCGGCACGCCGAGTGGATGCCGTTCACCCGCGCGGAGGGCGGCGATCAGGTCGGCGACGAGCTGCGGGCGTGGACCGGCGTCGGCCCGGTCGGCTTCCTCGACACCATGGTGATCACCGACTGGCGGGCCGGCCGCCGCGTCGCGGTCCGGCACACCGGCCGCGTGGTGCGCGGCGAGGCGTTCTTCAAGGTCGTCCCGGAGGGCTCGGGCAGCCGCGTCATCTGGGCCGAGCGCGTCGACCTGCCGCTGGGCCCCCTCGGCCGCGCCGCCTGGCTGGTCGCGGGGCCGGTCGTGAAGGCGTTCATGAGGCTCGGGCTGCGCCGCCTCGCCGTTCTGTCGCAGCCATGAGGTAGAACGGGCGCGTGAGCACCGCGATTATGGGCGAGGACGGGCTGGCGCGCTGCCCCTGGGGGCTGTCGGCGCCCGACTACGTCGCCTACCACGACGACGAATGGGGCCGTCCGGTCCGCGACGACCAGGGCCTCTACGAGCGGCTGTGCCTGGAGGCGTTCCAGTCGGGCCTGTCGTGGCTGACGATCCTGCGCAAGCGCGAGGGCTTCCGCGCCGCGTTCCACGGCTTCGACCCCGAGAAGGTCGCCGCGTTCGGGCCGGACGACATCGAGCGCCTGATGGCCGACGCCTCCATCGTCCGCAACCGCGCCAAGATCGAGGCCACGATCGCCAACGCCCGCGCGGCCCTCGACCTCCCCGGCGGCCTCGCCGCCACCGCCTGGCGTTACGCCGACCCCGACTCCCCGTCCTATACCGACATGTCCGAGGTTCCCGCCTACACCGACGCGTCGAAGGCCCTCGCCAAGGAGCTGAAGAAGCACGGCTTCCGCTTCGTCGGCCCCACCACCGCCTACGCCCTCATGCAGGCCTGCGGCCTGGTCGACGACCACCTCACCGGTTGCCACCGCCACGGCGGCGCTTAACGCGTGGAGGCGATGGCCACTGCTCTTCTCGCCGGGAGGGCCGAGACGGCGAAGGTGACGGCGGCGGCGCCGGTGATCACTGCGGCGTAGAGCCACCAGGGGGCGTTCGGGGTGAGGAACGAGCTGCCCGTGGCGAGGTGCAGCAGGGTCGCCGTGCCGAGCGCCGTGCCGAGGCCGAGGAGGCTGCCGAGCAGGACGACCGTCGCGGCCTCCCAGCGGACGATCGAGCGGATCTGCGCCGCCGTCGCGCCGACGGCGCCGAGCAGGCCGAACTCGCGGGTCCGCTCGCCGACGCTCATCGACACCGTGGTCGCCATCCCGAACAGGGCGAGGACGAGCGCCATGCCGATGAACCCGTAGATGACGCTCATGCCCTTGGTCATCGCGTCGGAAGCCGCCTTCACGTAGCCGGCCCGGTCGACCACCTTGAGGCCCGGCGCGTCCGCGAACGCGCGGGACAGGTCCCGCTCGGCGCCGCCGCTGACGAGCACGACCTGCGCGGCCGCGGTGGGGTCGAGCCGGTCCATCGTGGCTTCCGAGACCAGCGCCTGGTCGGCGAACAGGTGGGACGGGTCGTGGTAGGCGGCGGCGACGGTGAGCGCGACCCTGCCGCGGGCGCCCCGCACCACGATCCGCTGCCCCTTCTTGATCTTCTGGCCCTTCATGATCGTGGACGTGAGGGCGATCTGGCCGTCCCCGAGGCGCGGGAGGCGCCCGCCGAGCCTCAGCACCGCCGGCAGGACGTTCTGGTCGGCGCCCGTGACGGCGAGGTAGACGGGCTCCGGGGCCTCCTCGGGCGACGGCCTCCGCGGTGGGGGAGAGACGAGCTTGACCTCCGACGCCGTGAGCGCCGCGGCGGCGGACACGCCGGGCACGGCGGCGGCCTTCCGGGCGGCGTCGCGGGGGAGGGGCGCCTGCCCGTTCGAGGTCATCCCGGTCGCGGTGATCGCGTGGTCGGCCCGCATCACCTCGCGGCCGGCCTCGTTGAACCGCGCGCCCACCGACAGGACGATCAGCGCCGTCGAGGCGACGAGCGCGACGCCGAGCATGAGGGAGGACGCCGCCGACGACACGCGGCGCGGGCTGCGGGTGATGGTGGCGCGGGCGAGCCGCCCGGCCTCGCCGCTCACGGCCGTCCCGACGCGGCCGACGAGGCCGCCGAGGGGGCCGACGAAGAACGGGGCCAGGACGGCGAGCGCCGCCACGGTCGTCATGCAGCCCATGAGGGTCATCACGCTGGTGCCGGCGGTGCGTTCGGGGCCGGGCGGCTCCTCGTAGCGGATGCCGAAGACGCCCCCGAAGAAGATCCAGGCGCAGGCGAACACCGCCAGCGCGCCGAGGAGGCGCGGCCAGCGGCGGCCCGCCGTCTCGGTGCTCGCGGCGCGCAGCGCCTGCATCGGGGAGATCTTCGCGGCGCGGCGCGCGGCGCGCCGGGCCGCGAGCTGCGTGACGAGGATCCCCGCCGCGGCGGGGACCGCGAGCGCGATCCAGCCGTACTGCGCGTCGGCGGCGGAGATGTCGAAGCCGTCCTCGGCGAACAGGTGCGTGAGCAGGGCCGACACCGGGTAGCCGAGCGCCACGCCGCCGACGGAGGCGACGGCGCCGAGGGCGAGGGCCTCGAACCGGATCAGCCGCCTGATCTGCCGGGGCGTCGCGCCGATCGCGCTGAGCAGCGCGAGCCGCTTGGTTCGCTGCCGGACGAGCGTGCCGAACGTGTTGGCGACGACGAACAGCCCCACGAACACCGCGACGGACGAGAGCATGCCGATGGCGCCGCCGATCGACGCGCCGGCGCCCTCCAGGTCGGCCGACTGGGCGCGCCGGACCTGCGCCGCCGTGCGGACGGTGACGTCCTTGCCGAGGTCGCGGGCGAGGGCGGCGCGGAGTCCCGACGCCGGCCCGCCCGACGCCTTGACCCAGACGCTCTGCCACGTCCCCGCCGGAAGGCCCGCCGCCTGCGCGACGGTGGCGGGGGGCGCCAGCACCAGGTCGCCGCTCGCGACGGAGCTGTGCCCCTGGACGGTGACGACGCCGACGATCCTCATGTCCCGGCTCTGCTTCGGCAGCAGCACCTTCAGGGTGCCGCCGACGCCGAGCCCGCCCGCGCGGGCGATGTGCCGGGTGACGGCGACCTCGCCGTCGGCGGCGGGCGCGCGGCCCGACTCCAGGCGGTAGGGGTTGAGGCGGCCGTCGGAGGTCCACGGCCGCAGCGACGTCCCCGCCCCCGCGGGCGGCAGGATCGGCTCGCCGTCCGCGCCGCTCGCGGTCACCGGGACCGTCGCGTCGCCCGCGACCGCCGCCACGCCGGGACGTCCCGCCACGGCGGCGAGCGCGACCCGGCCGTCCGGGGGCGAGTAGGGGTCGTCGGGGTCGGCCGAGCCGCCCTGGACGAGCACGTCCGCGCGGGAGTACTCGCTGGCGTCGCTGCCCGAGACCGCCTCCTGCGCCCGCATCGTGAACTGCAGGGAGCCCGCGATCAGCCCGATGGAGAACACCGCCGCCAGCAGCGTGGCGGCCAGCCGCGTCCAGCTTTCGGCGAAGGAGCGGCGCGCGATCAGCCACATGACCGTCAGCCCTCCATCCGGCGCATCACGGCGTGGACGCCGTCGACCGTCGGCGAGGGAAGCTCGTGCACGATCATCCCGTCGGCCAGGAACAGCACCCGGTCGGCGTGCGCGGCGGCCGCCGGATCGTGCGTCACCATGATCACCGTCTGCCGGTAGGCGTCCACCGCTCGGCGCAGGAAGCCCAGCACCTCCGCCCCCGACCGGGAGTCGAGGTTGCCGGTGGGCTCGTCGGCGAACAGCACCTCGGGCCGGGTCAGCAGCGCCCGCGCGACCGCGACGCGCTGCTGCTGCCCGCCCGACAGCTCGCTCGGCCGGTGCGCCAGCCGCTCGCGGAGCCCGAGCGAGTCCACGATCGTGTCGAACCACTCCCGGTCGGCGCGCCGGTTCCCGAGGCGCCCGGTCAGGCGGATGTTCTCCTCCGCCGTCAGCATCGGCAGCAGGTTGAACGACTGGAACACGAACCCGAGCCGGTCGCGGCGCAGCTTGGTCAGCCGGGTCCGCGACAGCCGGGTGATGTCCACGTCCCCGATCATGATCGAGCCGGAGGTCACGGTGTCGAGCCCGGCCAGGCAGTGCAGGAACGTCGACTTGCCCGAGCCGGACGGCCCCATGATCGCGGTGAACCGGCCCCGGGGGAAGGCCGCCGAGACGCCGCGGAGCGCGGTCACCTCGTTCTCGCCCGCCCCGTAGGTCCTGACGACGTCGCGGGCGACGGCGACATGGTCGTGGACCTGTCCGGCGAGGGATGCGGCGGCTGTCTGCGTCATGCCGTCCAGCAAACCGCCGGGCGCCCCCGGCCCACATTGACGCGGCCTCCCCACTTCTTACGGGGGAAGCCCCCACCCCCGCCCCCGGGAGAGCCCGAGGACCTAGCGGCCTTCGAAGACGGGCTGCTGCTTCTTCAGGAACGCCTCGGTCGCGTTGTGGTGGTCGCTCGTCCTCTCGCACTCGTCCTGGAGCTCCGCCTCGCGTTCGAGCGCGGACGCCAGGTCGTGGGTCGCCGCGTGGTCGAGCGCCGCCTTGACCGCGCCGTAGGCGACCGTGGGACCGGACGCCAGGCGGCGCGCCAGCTCCACCGACGCCGGGGCCAGCTCGTCGGCCGGGACGACCCGCGTCACCAGCCCCAGCTCCAGGGCCTCCTGGGCCTTCACCGGCTCGCCCAGCAGCAGCAGTTCGGTGGCCTTGGCGCGGCCCACGAGGCGCTGGAGCGTCCACGACATGCCACTGTCGGGAGCGAGGCCGATCCCGGTGAACGCGGTCGCGAACCGGGCCCTGTCGGACGCGACGACCAGGTCGCAAGCGAACGCCAGCGACGCTCCCGCGCCCGCCGCCACGCCGTTCACCGCCGCCACGACCGGCTTGCGCATGCCCGCGATCGCCAGCACGATCGGGTTGTAGTGCTTGCGGACGGTGTCGTCCAGCCCCCGGCCCGCGGCGAGGTTGTCGCCGTGCTCGCGCAGGTCCTGGCCCGCGCAGAACGCCCGCCCCGCGCCCGTCAGGACGACCGCGCGGACGGCCGGGTCGGCGGCGGCCCGCACCACCGCCGCGCGCAGGGCCTCCTTCATCTCGACGGTCAGCGAGTTCATCCCGTCGGGGCGGTTGAGTGTGATTGTCCCCACTGCGCCGGTCACGTCGTAGAGCACGGTCTCAGACATCGTCGTCCTCTCGGTCCTCGGTAGATCTTCCCAGGCCACCTTCGACGAACACCGGCGCCCTGGGCAAGGGCGGTCCCGCCCGGTGCGGCGGTCCGCGGGCGGGCGGAGCGGCCCTGCGGCCCCCGCCGATCCGGAGGCCCGGAGCGGTCCGCGACCTGCGTCCGCGTGCCCCGGCTGCCGATCTGGAGGCTGATCGTTACCACTTCGCGCCCGGAAGACGAGATAATGGACCACTACTGATGACGCGGATGCGACACGCGGCCACGCGGCCAGAGGTGTGCGAGGCCGCGGCCCTACTTAGGAAGGGGATGCACGCATGGCGGCGATGAAGCCGCGGACGGGAGACGGTCCGCTCGAAGTGACCAAGGAGGGACGCGGAATCGTCATGCGGGTCCCCCTCGAAGGCGGCGGCCGCCTCGTGGTCGAGCTCTCCGCCGACGAGGCCAAGGAGCTCGGCGAGGCCCTCAAGGACGTCGTGGGCTGACGGCCCGGCGTTCCCGGCCTTCTGGTGACGGTCCCGGCGTCGGCGCCGGGGCCCTTGCCATTTCCGTGACCATCCAGCGCGACGATCCAGCGCGACGATCCAGCTCGACCAGGGGGACCACCGCCATGCCCATCGAGACCCGCATCCACGGCGCCGGCGGCACCGTGTCGCAGACCGCGGTCGACCTCGGGGCCGAGGTGGTGGCGGTGCCCGTCCGGTCCGGCCCCGCCGCCCCGGCGGCGGAGGTGGCGGCCTCCCTCCCCTTCACGCTCGACGAGCTGCTCGCGCTGCACCAGGCCAAGGGCGAGCCCGGTGAGATCGTCGCCACGCAGGTCCGCGTCGGCGACCGGATACGGGAACTGCTCCTCTACGGCGTGGGCGAGGCCGCCCCGGCCGACCTGCGCAGGGCCGGAGCCGCGCTGGCCCGCCGCGGCAGGGGGCGCACGGCGCTCGTCGCGGGCGTCCCGGAGGGCGACCTCGCCGCCTTCGTCGAGGGCGCGCTGCTCGCCTCCTACGAGTTCAGGATCGGCGCCGCCCCACCGAAGAAGGCGCTCGGCACCCTCGCGGTGCTGACCGAGGCCGGCCCCGGGTCCGACGCCCCCGCGATCGAGCTCGGCACCGCGCGGGCGCGGGCCACCGCCCTCGCCCGCGACCTCGCCAACACCCCGTCCGGCGAGAAGGACCCGTCGTGGCTCGCCGCCCAGGCGGAGCGCGTCGCCGGCGAGTCCGGCCTGACCGTCCGCGTGCGGGGCGAGAAGGAGCTCGCGGACGAGGGGTTCGGCGGCCTGCTGGCCGTCGGCGGCGGCTCGGCCCGCCCGCCCCGGCTGATCGAGCTCGCCTACGACCCGGGAGACGCCGGCGGGTCCTCCCCGCGCCACGTCGTCCTCGTCGGCAAGGGCATCACGTTCGACAGCGGCGGCCTGTCGCTGAAGCCCAACGAGGGCATGAAGACGATGAAGACCGACATGGCGGGCGGCGCCGCCGTCATCGCCGTGATGAGCGCGCTGCGGGCCCTCGGCGTCCGCGCCCGCGTCACCGGTCTGGTCGCCGCGGCGGAGAACATGCCGTCCGGGTCGGCGATGCGCCCCGGCGACGTGATCACCCACTACGGCGGCACGACGTCGGAGGTGCTGAACACCGACGCCGAGGGACGGCTCGTCCTCGCCGACGCGCTCGCCTACGCCGACGCCCGGCTCGACCCCGACGCGGTGGTGGACGTCGCGACGCTGACCGGCGCGGCCAAGGTCGCGCTCGGCCTGAAGCACGCGGCCCTGTTCGCGAGCGACGACGCCCTCGCCGAGGAGCTCACCCGGGCCGGGGCGGCCGCCGGAGAGCCCGTGTGGCGGCTCCCGCTGGTGGAGGAGTACCGCACCGCGATCGACTCCGACGTCGCCGACGTCAACAACATCGGGCGCGGCGGCTACGGCGGAGGCTCGATCACGGCGGCGCTGTTCCTGCGCGAGTTCGCGGGCGAGCGGCCCTGGGCGCACCTCGACATCGCCGGGCCCGGCCGCTCCACCTCCGAGGACGCCGAGATCACCCGCGGCGCCACCGGCTACGGCGCCCGCCTCCTGCTGGACTGGCTCACGGCCTGACCGGGCCTCGCGGTCAGGCGCCGGTCACCTGCTCCGGCGGTCGATCACCGGGACGCGGCGGCGCCGCCTGGCCTGCTTGACGATCTCCGGAAGCGTCGCGTCCCAGCCCGGCTCGACCGCGAAGCACCACGGGACGGCCGCCGCCGTGGCGGGCACGTCCCGCATCGTCAGCGCCACCAGCGGCGCCCGCTCGGACGTGCGCGCCATCTCCGCCAGCTCCGGGGTCGGCAGGAAGACCAGGTAGTCCTGCTCGCCGCGGCGGGTGCCGCCGACGCCGCGCCGCAGCGCCGCGATCGCCGCGACGTCGTCCCAGGGCAGCGTCCGCCCGGACCGGCGCGGCAGCGGCCAGCGGGCGGGACGCCGCACCCCGCCGCCGTCGAGCTCCAGGACGGGCCGCCGCGACAGCATCGCCCCGGCCGACACCAGCAGGCCCGCCCCGAACAGGCCGAGCCCCGCCACCCCCAGCACCATGACCGCGACGCCGCCGACGGCCGCGCCGCGCATCGCGCCGCCCGCGACGAAGGCCGCCGACGCCAGGAAGAGGATCACGAACGCGGCGACCCGCCACATCCCGCGCCAGGTGATCCGCACCCGGACCGCGAACGCCTCCCCGGCGGCCCGGTCGCGCTCGACGTCCTCAGTCACGCCTGACGGCGCAGAGCAGGCCGTCGCCCACCGGCATCAGCAGCGGGACGAGCCGGTCGTCTTCGCGGATCATGCGGTGCACCTCGCGGATGGCCTCGGTGTCGGGATCGCGCCGGTCGGGGTCGGCGACCCGGTCGTGCCAGAGCGCGTTGTCGAACGCGACGACGCCGCCCGGCCGCAGCAGCCGGAGCGCGTCCACCAGGTACTCGGGGTACTCGCGCTTCGCCGCGTCGCAGAACACCATGTCGTAGGCGCCGTCGGTGAGCCGCGGCAGCACCTCCAGCGCCGGGCCGATGATCATCCGGGTGCGGAAGCCGGACAGGCCCGCCTCCCGGTAGGCCTGCTTGGCCAGGCGCTGGTGCTCGGGCTCGATGTCGACGCTGGTCAGCACCGCGTCCTTCGGCATGCCGCGCATCAGGTAGACGCCGGACACGCCGCAGCCCGAACCGACCTCCACCACCGTCCGCGCGCCGATCAGCGTGGCGACGAAGCGCAGCGCGGCGCCCCCGGCCGGGCCGATCGGCGTCGCGCCGACCTCCTGGCCGCGCCGCCTGGCGTTCAGGAGCGGCTCGTCCTCGGGGAGGAAATCCTCCACATAGGCCCGGGTGGCCTCAATGGCGTCGATGGCTGCCTCCTCGTGGGACCCCCGCATGGCTCATGCTGGAAAGACCATATCGTTGCAGGGGAACCAACTGGCGTTTCAGTGCGTTGTTACCAACACAGGCAAGCACCGAGTCGGTATCAGAACCGCCCCAGCCCAGGCGAGACCGTGCCGTTCCAAGGCGAGACCTTGGCTCACGAGAGAGGAACAGCCCGGCACCATGGGAGTCGCAGCACTCAGTTTCAGAAGCGCTGTGGGGGTCGGCGCCAGGCAGGGTCTGGGAAACGCCGCTCGCACCCGAGAGAACGCACCCGAGGCAGAATGGGCGCCGCCGTCCTGGGACGAGGTCGTCCGTGAGCACTCCGCCCGCGTCTACCGGCTGGCCTACCGCCTGACCGGCAACCAGCACGACGCCGAGGACCTCACGCAGGAGGTCTTCGTCCGCGTGTTCCGCTCGCTGTCGAACTACACGCCGGGCACGTTCGAGGGCTGGCTGCACCGGATCACCACGAACCTGTTCCTCGACATGGCCCGGCGCCGCCAGCGCATCCGCTTCGAGGGTCTCGCCGACGACGCCGCGGAACGCCTCCAGGGCCGCGAGCCGACCCCGGCGCAGGCGTTCGACGACAGCAACTTCGACGCCGACGTCCAGGCCGCGCTCGACGCGCTGGCTCCCGACTACCGCGCCGCCGTCGTGCTGTGCGACATCGAGGGCCTGTCCTACGAGGAGATCTCCGCGACCCTCGGCGTCAAGCTCGGCACCGTGCGCAGCCGCATCCACCGGGGGCGGGCGCAGCTGCGTTCGGCGCTGGAGCACCGCGCGCCCACCCGGCGCCGGCCCGGGACCAGGAACGACTACCAGGCCGCCGACGCGGCCTTCGAGGGCGAGCCCGGGGGAGTGCACGCGGCGGGCGGCGTCCGGCCGCTGCCGGAGGGCGTGTAAAGCTGTGCACCGCGCGCGGGGCGGGACCGCGCGCCTGACCGAACGGAATCGACGGAGGCGGCGTGAGTTGTCTGGGGGAGCGTCTGACCGCGCTGGTCGACGGTGAGCTGGGGGACGAGGAGCGCGAGCGCGCCCACGCCCATCTCGCGGGATGCGCCCGCTGCCGGGAGGAGGCCGACCAGCTGCGCAGGCTCAAGGGGAGGCTGCGGGGCCTTTCGGAGCTGCCGGCGACCGACGGCACCGACGACCTGCCGTCCCCCGACTTCCTGAGCCGACTGCGCACTCTGCCGGAAATGTCCGGTCTTCCCGGCGGTCCCGCGGCCCCTGAGGCACCCGTTCCCGGCCTGTCGCCGAAGTCTCCCGTGCCGCACCCGGGCTCGCACCCCCGGCACCCCTCCCGGCCGCTTCGATCATCGGCCCGTCCCGTCAGGCCGCCGCACGCCGTCCGCCCGCGCGACAACCGCCCGGCCGGGCACGCCGCCGCGATCCGCGTCCAGCCCCGGCGCCGCTACCTCGTGGTCGGCGCCGCCACCCTGTTCCTCGGCCTCGGCACCGCCTCCTACGTGGCGGGCGGCCGCCAGGACAGCCCCGCCGTGACGCCCGCCTTCGACCGGTTCGCGGTCGAGCACGCGCTCACGTCCGGCGACGCGCCGATGACCGACCCGCTCACCGACCCGGTCAACCAGATCCAGGTCTCCCCGAGCCCGTGAGGCGGGCGGCTCCGCCGGGCCGGCGCCGGGGCGGCTCCGTCCTGGCCGGCGGGCTCGCCGGCGCCCTCGCGCTGGCCGCGGCGCTCCCCGGCGACCCCGCCTC
>NZ_BAABEV010000024.1:0-131458 GCF_039540335.1 Actinomadura verrucosospora
CGGTGCGCTGGCCGTAGAGCCGATCACCGGGGACGAGGACACCGATGAGAACCGGCTCTACCCCCGCCACGAATTTAGCCCGGTGTGCGGTCGGCCGGAACTGATGCATCGCCCGGCGCGACAGCTCTCGGCTGTGTTCCGTCGACGGTTTGAGGGGTCAGGTTGTGATGGTGATGTAGAAGGGGTCGCCGTCCAGGACGTGGTCGTTGTTTCTGAACTGCTCGATGAACTCTCCGGCGGCGCGGTTGTGTTCGGCGTCCAGGGCGCGGACGGCGTAGTCCCACACGGTGTTGTTGTCGACTCGGGCGGCGTTCTCGTAGGTGCTGGCAAGGGGGTATTCGTCGCATTGGCGTTTCTGCCCGTTGGGGCCTTTGGTGTAGTTGAGTCCCCAGTTGTGCTGGCAGACCCGCCGGATCTTGCGGCGGGAGGCGTCCTTGGACCGGGTGGTGTCGTAGCGGGCGATGAGGCGGGTGAGTGGCTTCTCCCCGACCTTGCCGGGGACCTTCTTGCCGACGATGCCGGGCTTGGTGAGGGTGATGTCGGTCTGGGCGTCGCGGATGAGCTGGGCGGACTCGGCGAAGCGGGTGTCGGTCGCGCGCATGCGGATCTCGGATGAGACGTGGTGGAACACGCAGCGGGGTGTGGTGGCGACGTAGTCGGCGAGGTCGCAGCGGAAGTACTCGGGGGTGAAGTGGTCAGAGGTCCCGCCGAGGGGGCCGGTGAGGGTGAGTTCGACGGTGAAGGTGAAGTAGCCGCGTTTCTCGTCTCGGTAGAGGTCGTCGGGCACGCGGGCGGTGGTGCCGGTGCGGTGCGACCACAGCGGGGCGCCGCCGCGGTCCTGCCATTGCTGGACGGTCAGCTCGGTGCCGCCAGCGGGTTCCTGGGGGTCGCGGTCGCAGACGCTATGGCGGGTGGTGTCGTGGTTGGCGCAGACCAGGTTGATCCGCAGCCGGTCGGTCTTGCGGGTCAGGTTGTGGTCGGCGAGGTGGCGTAGCCGGACACCGAAGTTGATCTGGGTCTGGCGGGGCTGGGCGATGCCGATGAACTCGATCGCCACCAGCGACCGACCCTGCTCGTAGACGACGCCTTGCTGGTTGCGGGCCAGGTAGACGATGGGGCGCTGTTCCCGGTAGCACATGCTGAACCGGCTCTTGAACCAGTAGTGGTCGTTGCCGCCGTGGTTGGCGCATTCGTCGAAGGTGACCGGGTCGTCGGCGGGCTCGCGCAGGTGGCGGCCGGTGCGGGGGATAGTGGTGACGGCCCGGTAGCGGCCATCCTGGGCCAGCCGGTGCAGCCGGGCGCCGGTGGGCCCGGACGCCAGGCCGCGCCGGAGTTCCTGCGCGCGGCGCCGCGGCGGCGCGAGGCGGCCGGCGGTGCCCAGGGCCGGGCTGGCCGCGTGGTGACCGGGTCCTGGCGGCCCCGCGAGCTCTGCGGAACCCGCGGCAGGCCCGGCAGCCGGCCCGCCGGAGGACCGTCCGGGGGAGGGCTGGTGGGCCGGGTAGTGCGCCGCGTCGGCTGGGAAGGCGGGGACCAATGTCAGGCACAGTCCCAGCACGATCACACCGGCGCGCCAGGTGGGGACGTCACGCATGAGCTCTCCAACAGGCCGAAGACGACGGGCAGAAGGCGGACGCGGAAGCAGAGACGAGCACGGCGGGCCACGGCGTGCGGGCGCGGCGGGGCTCGGTAGCCCGGCGGGTCAGGTGATCATGTCGAAGGTGTTCCAGCCCCAGCCGATCGTGACCGGGGGCCGCAGGGTCGCAGGGCCGTCCAGGCGGCGGGTGTTGAGGTACGCCCACAGTTCCCCGTTGACTTGGCGGGCCAGCACGTCCTCGTAGCCGTCGCCGTCGGCGTCTGCGAGCAGCAGGTAGTCGACCCTGTCGTAGGTGAACCACTGGTCGCCGCTGACCTGGATCGGCGGGGCGCTGGACCAGGTGTTCTCCCGGGCGTAGGCGCGGTTGTGCGGCGACAGGAACAAGGTCCCGAGCTCGAAGTTGTGGTGCAGCAGGTCCGGGCCGTCGTCACCGGACCACTCGGTGGCCATCAGCCAGCTGTCCAGGGCGTGCTCACCGACGCGCTCTCGCTCACCCCACGTGCCAACCCCCTGGAAGGTCCGGCTGTGGACGTAGACGTAGGTGCTGTCGTCGCCGTCGCGGCTCCACCGCACCACCAGGTCGTCGAACCCGTCCAGCGTGACGTCCTGAACCACGATGGTGCGCAGCCCGCCCCACCCGTGCCCGACCACGACCGGCTCGCCCCACGTCTGATCCCCGCGGAAAGCCCCGGTGTGCGGATATACCAGAAGCACTCCGTCGTCGGCGCGGCGCGCTATCACATCGACCCAGTCGTCTCCGGTGACCTCGCCCAGCCCGATCCAGTCCATGATCTGCCACCCGTGCCCGGCCACCACCGGGGTCGGCCAGCTCCCGGCCCCTTCCCAGCGGCCCACGTGCGGGTAGACCAGCAGCTCCCCGGTGTCCGCCTGCCGCGCCACCAGATCGGGCCAGTCGTCCCCGGTCACGTCCTGGGCTCGCGACCCGGTGTTCTGCATATGCGCCACCACCCGGTCGCCCGGCCCTGGTGCAGCTGGTACGCCCAGTTCCGGAGGCGCCGCTGTTCGTGCGGCGGCTTCCGTCGGCGCGGCCGCCGCCACCGAGCCCAGCACGCAGCAGACCAGCCCAGCGGCAACCCACGACCTCAGTCGACGCATGGCAACGCTCACCCGTCCTCGCCGCACGCGTGGCCCCAACCATAATCTGTGGCTATAAGTTGATGTTTCATGACTTTAAGTGTCATATCTCGCAGGAGAAGCCGAGGCGGCATGCGCAGTGCTCCTTGAACGGGCGGGGTGGTGCTGACACCGCACACTGTTCGCCCATCCGCTATCGCCTCGGTAGCCTCCCGGTCGCGCGGCCGGCATCCTTCCTCAAACCTGGTGTGACCAGGAAGTGACCAGGGAGATAGCGCGTAGCAGAACCATGGCTGCATGACTCGAAACACATTGCAGCGACGAGCTGCGCTCACGGGAACAGCGGTTCTCACGCTGTTCAGCGCGACCTCCCTCGACACCGCACCGGCTCACGCGGCCTCGGCCGCCAAGGACCAATGCACGGGCAAGGAACTGCAGACCGCCAACGAACACGTCGGTCTCCTTCGGGGGCCCAGCGCGGTCAGCGGAATCGTGACATTGCTCGACCCCAAGACCCATGTCGTCGCGGAAGGCTGTGCCATCGAGGGCGAGCGATATGGGCCCATGTGCGGTCAGGTGGCCAGCGCCCATGTGTGGAGGCCGATCAGAGTGGGTGACATCTACGGTTGGGTCCAGGATGTCTGCCTCTTCCTCCGGACAAAATGACACCCGAGCAGGCCATCGTCTCGTTGGTCTGGGGGTAGCCGGCCACTGTCGACAGCACCGAAACCCATACCGCCAGCAGCGCCACGGCGGCGCGCTCGCGGTGGCTCCCGGACGGTCTGGACGGCGCGGGCCGGCTCCCTGCGGCCCGCGCACGCATTCCGGGTCTCAACAACCGAGCGGCAACGATGCTGGTCCTGCGGGCGCCGGTACCAGGCCACACGGGGCGGGCGCCACCGGATGAAGGCAAGCTGGCAGGGCTGCAACCCGGACTCTCGTTCGCCCAGCGAACGCGGATTCCGTCCCGCCCGAGCGGCATGGCCGTACCACAAGCCAATAGCAGAGTGTGGTTCTCTGATAACTAATTGCTATATTCTGGTGCGGTGAAGGTTCGGTACGAGTTCGGGATCTTGGGCCCTCTCAACGTCACACGCGACGGCGTCAGCGTCACGATCCGCGCCGAGCGGCAACGCTGTCTCCTAGCGGCGCTGCTCATCAACGCCGATCAGACCGTCTCAATGGACGCCCTGGTGAGCAGACTGTGGGGGCAGAACCCGCCGGATGGGGCGCGCAACGCCCTTCAGAACTACGTCCTGCGGCTTCGCCGGGTCCTGGGACCGAACGTCGTGGTAACCGATCGTCACGGCTACGTGCTGCACGTGACACGGGACGGCTTGGACGCGCGCCGGTTCGACTCGCTCGTCCAGGAGGGAGAATCCCTGTCATCTGCGGGAGACCACGAGCAGGCCGCGGTGGTGCTCGGCGAGGCCCTCGGACTATGGAGAGGCGAAGCCCTGGCGGACTTACCCACAGAGCGGTTTCAAGATGTCGTCGCGGCCCTGCACGAGAAGCGCCTGGCCGCGCAGGAGTCGTGGATCGACGCCGTCATCCGGTGCGGGCGTCCCAGCGATGCCCTCCCCGAGCTGCGGCGTCTGACCGAGCGCCATCCGCTGCGGGAGCGCTTCTGGGCGCAGCAGATGCTCGCCTTCTTCCAATGCGGCCGGCAGGCGGAGGCGCTGGAGTGCTACCGCCAGGTCACCAGTCTGCTCGCCGACGAGCTGGGAATCGATCCAGGCGAAGAACTCCAGCGGCTTCATCGGCGGATACTCGCAGCGGACCCGCAGATCGCCGCGGTACACCCGCGCACAGCACGCGATCTGGGGAACCTGCCTTCCGAAACGACGTCCTTCATCGGCAGGGAGAAAGAACTAGCCGAGACATGGCGCCTCCTGCGCCTGTCCCGTCTGGTCACGCTGACCGGAGTAGGAGGAGTCGGCAAGACCAGGCTCGCCCTGCGCGCTGCCCGGCAGCTGTCGGCCTCCTTCCCCGAAGGCGTGTGGCTGGCGGACCTGGCCGCGCTGACCGACGCGACGCTGCTGGCACGCGCAGTCGCCGAAGCCCTGGAGATACGCGACCAGTCCGTGCGCTCGGCAGTGGAGTCCTTGGCCGACCATGTGCGCGATCGGCGCCTGCTGCTCGTCCTGGACAACTGCGAACATCTGGTGGACGCCGTGACACCGCTGATGCAGCACCTGCTGCGCGTGGCTCCAGGCCTCCGGGTTCTCGCCACCAGCCGCGAGCGGCTCGCGGTGCCGGGCGAGCACGTGCTTGTCGTCTCCGGCTTGGACCTTCACGACGATCTCGACGAGGGGGCTTGCGAGGCCGTCCGGCTGCTGAGCGACCGTGCGCAGGCCTGCGCAGCCCCAGTGCGCGACAGTGGCTCGGCCACCGAACTATGCCGCCGGCTGGACGGCATTCCGCTGGCCATCGAGCTTGCGGCCGTCCGCCTGACATCCCTTACCGCCGCGGAGATCCTGGACCGCCTGGACGACCGCTTCCGGCTCCTGTCCGCCCCACGGACACCTGCGGAGAACCGCTATCGGCAGACCCTGCGCGGCGTCATGGACCTGAGCTACGGCCTGTGCACGCCGGCGGAACGCCTGCTGTGGACACGCATGTCAGTCTTCGCCGGGAGTTTCGACCTCAAAGCCGCCGAGGCCGTCTGCGCAGGGGACGGCATCAACGGAGCCGACCTGCTCGACCTGATCACCGGGCTCATCCACAAGTCGGTCCTGGCGGTCGACGGCGAGATCCGGCTGCGCACCGGTGGCACCGCTCGCTACCGGCTTCTGGAAACCATCCGCCAATACGGGCTGGACCGCCTCCGGGCAGGCGACAACGATGTCCAGTACCGCGGTCGCCACTGCGACCACTACCAGACCCTGGCCAAATCTGCCGCCGCGGACTGGTGCAGCCCTCGAGAAGTCCAATGGCTGGACCGGCTGCGCACAGAACTCCCCAACCTGCGCGCCGCCCTCGGGTTCTGCCTCACCCGACCCGAGCGGGCTCACAATGGGGCGCAGATCGCCGCGGACCTCACCCGCACCCGCTCTTGGTTCTTCAGCAGCACTCTGGGCGAGGCGCGGCACTGGCTGGAAAGTCTGTCGGCGAATCTCACCCCCGAAATCTGCGAGACGACCATCGTGGCGACGGTCATGAAGGCCTTCATCGCGACCCTCCAGGGAGACCAGGCGGCCTCCCGAACGTTCCTGGACCATTGCCGCTCGGCCGATCCGTCGCGCGCGCAATCCCCGGCCGTGGCCTATGTCGAAGGCGTGCACACGTTGCTGGCGCACGGCGACCCCGCCTGCATCGACCAACTGGTGCGGGCGCGGGATGGTTTCCGCGCCGCCGGCCACACCGGAGACGCCCACATGGCCACGATGTTCTGGGCGATTGCCGCCGCCTTCCTCGGGAACCAGAGCATCGCCGTTTCCGCGTGCGAAGCCTACGTCGCCGACGCCAACGCCTCTGGCGCCGAGTGGGCCTGCACCTGGGCCCAATGGTGCACCGGCCTGACCGAACTCCTGCATGGAGATCCCAGCGGTGCGCTGCTGCCTCTGTGCGACGCCCTGGTGCGGCAATGCCGCATAGACGACCGGTGGGGTCCCGCATGGGCCATGGAGACACTCGCCTGGGCGGCGGGCGCGCTCGAGCGTCATCATCATGCCGCTCAACTGCTGGGAGCCGCGCATCGCCAACGCCAGGTGACCGGTGCCGCGCTCACCGGCCTCCTCCCCCTCCATGTCCAGCACACGCGCGCGAAGGATCGGGCACGCGAGCACCTGGAAGCGGAGGCGTATGCCGAAGCCTGGCAAATCGGCGCCGACGCCGAGGACGGCGTCACGCTCGCGCTCGGCATCGCCGACGAGGTCTTCCGCCAGAGGACGCCCACCACGACACCCCCGCGCGACCGGGGCCCAACCGCGTGACCGGGAGGTGACCGAGGCGATAGAGGGCGGGCGAAGAGTAGGTCGTGTCGGGACCACTTGCCTGTTCAAGGAGCACAGCCATGCCACCTCGGCCGCCGGACTTCGGTCCCCAGATCGATCCGTACGCAAGGTACGAAGGCCAGCAGGATTGCGACCCGGCGGCCAAGCCCGGAGTGGCCGCGTTCCGTGACCTGGTGCTCGCCGCCTATCCCGAGACACACGACCTCGGAATCAGCAGGGAGTGCGGCCGCGGCGGCCCCAGCGAACACAAGGAAGGACGTGCCTGGGACTGGGGCGTGGACGTCCACACCCAGGCCCATATCGCAGCCGATCTCATCGACTGGCTGCTGGCCACCGACCGGCACGGCAACCCGCACGCACTCGCCCGCCGCTTCGGGATCATGTACATGATCTGGAACCGGCGCATGTGGGAGGCGTACCGCCCCGACGCCGGCTGGCGACCGTACACCGGAGACAACCCGCACACCAACCACGTGCACTTCAGCTTCAACTGGGCCGGCGCCCGCAAGCAGACCACCTGGTGGACCGCGTCCCGGTGGGTGTCGCGGGTGAGTGTGGGGGTGCCGTCGGTGGTGGACCACGGTTCGGGGATGGTGGTGTTCGGTGTCGATGCTTCCGGTGGGGTGATTCATCGCTGGCAGAACGCGCCGGGTGGTGCGTGGTCGGGGTGGACGCCGCTGGGCCGTCCTGCGGCGGCGGCGGTGGGGCGTCCGTGGGCGCTGGTGGGGCGCTACGGCAAGTTGGCGGTGTTCGTCCGCGGTGACGACGGGGCTCTGTGGCACACCTGGCAGTCCGAAGCAGGTGCATGGGCCCCCAACTGGGTGTCCCTGGGCGGCCAGCTCGCCAGCGACCCGGCCGTGGTCCTGAGTCCCAACGGCGCTCTGTCGGTGTTCGCTCGTGATCCGGGCGGGCGTGTCACTCACACCTGGCAGCACGGTCCCGAAGACGGGTACGCCTGGCACGAGGGCTGGGTCGACATGGAAGGCGCCACCCAAGGTCGGCCCACCGTCCTCGTCGGCCGTGACGGCGGGATGGTCTTGTTCGCCCGTGGCACCGACAACGGCCTGCACCACCGCTGGCAGACCGGAACCGGTGGACCCTGGTCAGGTTGGACGCCTCTGGGCGGCCAACTGGCCAGCGACCCGGCCGTGGTGCTCAGCCCCAACGATGCTCTGTCGGTGTTCGCCCGCGACCCCGGCGGACGCGTCACCCACACCTGGCAGCACAGCTCCGAGGAGGGTTACGCCTGGCACGAGGGCTGGGTCGACATGGAAGGCGCCACCCAAGGTCGGCCCACCGTCCTCGTCGGCCGTGACGGCGGGATGGTCTTGTTCGCCCGTGGCACCGACGGCGCCCTGCACCACCGCTGGCAGACCGGAACCGGTGGACCCTGGTCAGGTTGGACGCCTCTGGGCGGTCAGCTCACCAGCGATCCCGCCGTCGTCCTCAACCCCAGCGACGACCTGTCGGTGTTCGCCCGCGACCCGGGCGGGCGGGTCACCCACACCTGGCAGCAAGGTCCCGAACACGGCCACGCCTGGCACGACACCTGGGTCGACATGGAAGGAAACCTCGCCCCCGACCCGCCTGAAACTACGACTCTCACGCCAGCGCAGGCCGACAGCGTCGCACCCTGAAGCAGCCACTGGCATCTGGGGGCCACCCACTCCGCAATGTACGGGCCACCTAGCTCGCGGTGACGACCTTCCCCACCCCGCCTCAGCGGCCGCGTGCTGCTGAACCGAGTTTGTCGCGGCACCGGTTCGCGAGCTGACAACGCTCCACCTGCACGCCTCCACGAATCGTCCGACCAACTGAGGGGAACACCCGATGAAGCCCTGCCACGTCCCGCCCGATCGCGACCTGGAAGTGACGAAAGCCGTCTACATCGTCGGCCGTGACCTGAAGGTCTCCGACAAGGTCATGCTCGCCGGTTTCGAAGCCGGATGGGTCGAGTCCCACATGAACAACCTGCCGTGCGGCGACCGCGACTCCCTCGGAGTCTTCCAGCAGCGACCCAGCCAGGGATGGGGGACTCCGGAACAGATCATGCAGGTGCCCTACGCGGCCGGGCAGTTCTTCACCCGTGCCGTGCGCGTCGAGCAGCAGTCTCCTCACCTCACCGCTGGGCAGACGGCGCAGAAAGTACAGCGCTCCGCCTTCCCCGACCGTTACGACCAAGCCGAGGGGAAGGCACGTACTCTCCTCAGCGAGGCCATAGCCGCGGTAGGCACGCCTCCGCAGTGGGTGTCGCGGGTGAGTGTGGGGGTGCCGTCGGTGGTGGACCACGGTTCGGGGATGGTGGTGTTCGGTGTCGATGCTTCCGGTGGGGTGATTCATCGCTGGCAGAACGCGCCGGGTGGTGCGTGGTCGGGGTGGACGCCGCTGGGCCGTCCTGCGGCGGCGGCGGTGGGGCGTCCGTGGGCGCTGGTGGGGCGCTACGGCAAGTTGGCGGTGTTCGTCCGCGGTGACGACGGGGCTCTGTGGCACACCTGGCAGTCCGAAGCAGGTGCATGGGCCCCCAACTGGGTGTCCCTGGGCGGCCAGCTCGCCAGCGACCCGGCCGTGGTCCTGAGTCCCAACGGCGCTCTGTCGGTGTTCGCTCGTGATCCGGGCGGGCGTGTCACTCACACCTGGCAGCACGGTCCCGAAGACGGGTACGCCTGGCACGAGGGCTGGGTCGACATGGAAGGCGCCACCCAAGGTCGGCCCACCGTCCTCGTCGGCCGTGACGGCGGGATGGTCTTGTTCGCCCGTGGCACCGACAACGGCCTGCACCACCGCTGGCAGACCGGAACCGGTGGACCCTGGTCAGGTTGGACGCCTCTGGGCGGCCAACTGGCCAGCGACCCGGCCGTGGTGCTCAGCCCCAACGATGCTCTGTCGGTGTTCGCCCGCGACCCCGGCGGACGCGTCACCCACACCTGGCAGCACAGCTCCGAGGAGGGGTACGCCTGGCACGAGGGCTGGGTCGACATGGAAGGCGCCACCCAAGGTCGGCCCACCGTCCTCGTCGGCCGTGACGGCGGGATGGTCTTGTTCGCCCGTGGCACCGACGGCGCCCTGCACCACCGCTGGCAGACCGGAACCGGTGGACCCTGGTCAGGTTGGACGCCTCTGGGCGGTCAGCTCACCAGTGACCCCGCCGTCGTCCTCAACCCCAGCGACGACCTGTCGGTGTTCGCCCGCGACCCGGGCGGGCGGGTCACCCACACCTGGCAGCAAGGTCCCGAACACGGCCACGCCTGGCACGACACCTGGGTCGACATGGAAGGAAACCTCGCCCCCGACCCGGACAACAGAAGCTCGCGCGCCATTGTTTCGAGCCTGTCTCCGCGCTCGGGGGAGTGACCGAAGCCGTCTCGCAACCGATAAGGCTCCCACTGATCACCTGTTCCTTGACCTTCCGGCATCGTCCACGACAAGGTTTTGAGAGATCGCGAGGCCCGTCGATCACGAGCGGGGGCGGGGCGGTCGGTCAGGCAGGCGGTGGCTGCTGACCACCACCGAAAGCAAGGAGTCGGTTGGGTCGCTTTGCGACCCAACCGACCTATTTTGAATAGCACAGTGAATTCGTGGACTTCACGCTCCCGCCCGCCACTCCCGCCCTGGTGGTCTCGATGACGAGCACCGAGAGCTCTCACTTTGGAAAGGTTTGTCGAGCGGTACTTTCCGCACTGGTGCCTCACGTGCCCAGGCGGGGTTGAGGGGTGCGGCCAAGTGGCGGGTGTTGTCCGGCGGCGATCAAAGACGTCAAGCATTCCGCAGAGCTCGATTCCGATGTCGCCGCCCTCACCGTTGTCGGACGATGCCTCGCCCATCCGCTGAGCTCTCGGTTCCCGAGGGTCTTCTCGACCTGCACAGCACTCGTGTAACCCGCAACGGAGTCCCCGGCGCGAACCTGTCCAGGCGCGTACCTCTACCTCGCCTAATCGAACGCACGCCGCGCTCTGGCTACCGTGGGGTTAGTGCGGTCGTGGCAGCGGGGGCGTTAACTGTGGGAGATCGCAACGTACTTGATCTTCCCTAAAGTGCGCTGTGGTGAAGCGAAAGACGCTGCCTGACCTGCGACTTTGTTAAGAGGTGACTCCCCCTGGGCTTGATTGATCGTGTTCACACCGAAGAGGCCACTGGTTCGAACCCAGTATCGCCCACGTTTCCCCAGCTCAGAGGCTTGCTCGGACGATGAGCAGGCCTCTTTGGCGTTGTCGCAGCTCCGAAGAGGTCACGGGTTTCGGTCCAGTAGTGCGCGGCCTCGCGCCCGCAGGGCGGCTTCTTGGGGCTCCGGGGGCGGCCACGGGGGCCCGGTGGGAGGAATTCGGGAGATCATCCTTCTCCCGCCGCGAACGAGGCCACAAGAAGACCGTGCTACCAGTCACTCTACGCGGTCGAAGTCGGGTTGAGTGCTCGCCGCATGTCCGCTCAGGAACCACGAGCCGGGGTGGGCTGGAGTCTGCCTTGTGGCATGCCCGACGGGCCGGTGTGAAGGGGGCCTGCGTCCTGCTTTGGGCCGGGTGCAGATAGCAGGTCACCTGGATCGTCTGGAGGCGTCGCTGCTGCAACGTAGAACCGTCTGACCCGTCCCGGGGAAGGCCCGCTGGTATGGCGCGGCCTTCACCGGCTCCGGCTTCGCGGTCATCCGCGCATGCCGTGACGTCCTGCTGGGCGCAGACCCGCCGGTCGCCGTGCTCGAACGAGCCGTCCGCTGCCTCGTCAAGACCCGCGAGGCCGTCACCACTACCGTGCATCCCGCCGGCACCGTCATCTCTTGCGATGGAGGCGATCTCCGCTGGCAGAACCGGCCGGCCATCGGGCCAACGCTGTCCTCACCGCCCCCGCTCCGGCATGACCGACGAGAAGCAGCGCTGGATACCAGTGGCCTTTTGCTTACGCTCCCGCTCCTTCTCGCGGAGAGCAGTACAGAGCAGATGTGAACAATGTAGTGATCTACAACGTAAAGGCTTCGTCCGGTCCTGCGGTACCGCGATTTTGTCCTGTGGACACGAGTGCGGACGAGTTGGCGGTTGCGGTGGCTACCGCCCGGCGGGCCGGGTATTCGCCCGTTCGTAGCGCAGATGCTCGGAAATCTGCGCTTCCGGCGCGGTCTGCAGCACCGTCTTGGTGGCACCGGGCAAGCCCGTCTGGGCCCGCCGGCGACACCCCTGCCTGGGCCCGCTCGATCAGCTCGGCGGAGGCCCGGACATCCAGCCCGCCCGACCGCTCGTCGTCGCTCGCAGATAATCTCGCCGGGTGGGGGCAACGGCCCCAGCCTTGAGGGTCACCACCCCAGCTCTCCGTGGACCAGAGGAACGCCGCCGGCGGCCTGACCGCGCCCCACGAGATCCTTGAAGGTGTGCCACATGGAGCGGCGTACCTCAACGAAACCGATCGACTTCGCCGGGGTATGTCGGAGGTAACCCCATGGTTGACGATGTCGAACTCGGCAGCGCCATCGTCAGCTGTGACGCCGCTAGGAGACGAGTGGTGAACGTGTGAACCAGGGGGTCTGCCGCCCTGGTTCAAGGCTGTCCGCCGCGAGCGTGACGAGGCATGCGACGGCCCGGCCGGGCAGATCGAAACACAGCTCTTCCTTCGTGGCGTAGTGACGATAGATCGACCCGATACTCGAATCTGCTCCGAGCGCGGTGTCGCGGATGGTCGACACCGCAAACCCCCGGCGGGCGAACACCCGTATGGCAGCCGCCTGGATGACCTTGCGTGCCGCCGCTCGCAGCGCCGCAATCCACTCGACAGTGCGCGCATAAACCCTCCAAGGGGAGATGAACCTTCGTTCGTCCTGTCAAGAGCGTCGGTCTGACGGCCGCGGGCACCCAGCCCGCCCGGGCCGGGTGTGCGGCCTGGCGGCTGGTCCCGGCATTCCGGGGGTTCATCACGCTGGCCGTGTTCATCTGCGAGCTGATCACGGAGGACATCAACGAGAGCCCGACAGGTCGCATGCATCCGCGGACGGCAGCTTGGCGGTTGACTGACGCTGACGCCAGTCAGGTTCGCCAAGTCCGAGCTCTACTCACCCGCCTGAAGCCTTGCGTCCCCTATCGTCTGGTTGCTGTCCGTCGGTCATTCCCCACTCTAGGTATACGTGCTTAAGTAAAAGGGCCGGTCCTGCGTCACCGAAGGCCCACATTTTGCCGTTCCGGATTCTCGTTGTTATGTCAGCGCTGCCATGGACTTGCCCAGCTGACGAGGTGCAAGTTCCGCAGCCGGTGGGCTGTCGCACGAGATGTGGCGTCGTAGACGACCAGCAACGGCTCGTTTCGGTTGAGTCGCGGAGCGCGACGTCTTTCAGGTCCACTGTCGGCCAGAAAATGGTTCGAAGTAAGGTGCTTTTGGGTCACCCCAACTGATGATTTGATGCTGACCGTAAAGTGGGCAATCATCGACGACTCCCTAGCTCGACAGCTCATATTTCTCTCAGGTTATTCTTGATGTTTCTGCGGAAGAACGGCTTGAGTGACTCAAGTTTCATCGATTTCAAAGTCGGATAATGGCATCTGGTTTGAGTCGAAGTCTATCCAGATTGACAGAATGAGATATTTCGCTCGCGACTTTCGTATAGGCAGTCCATATATCTTTGCTGGCAGCCAACGCGAATTCGCATCGACAATCTTTTGCGTTCCTATTTGGCGATGCCACAAACCTTGACTCGGCGTTGCTGTACGCTCTTGACCTGGGAATTTGCATAATGATTGCAAATATGGGCTGTGACCTTTAGACGGTGTGCGGGGTTGTCTGTCGCGATTGGGAGAGCTTTGCTGGGCAGCCTGCTTCTCTGTGAAAGTCGCCTCCTTTGCGAGGGGATGCTTGACGAGTGCTCGCGGTGACCTGGTCTACTATCCGCTCCGTCGCGGATCGTCTTGTCTTGCGATAGTTTCTTGGAGTCGGATTATCTCGTGAGCCGTCTCCCGGTACGGATTTCATGTCAGAGTCGTTATTTGTGATTCCTGAGCGACGCGTTGCCAGGGGAGTCCGTTGTCTGCACCTTGAGTGATCTATGTCATAGCCATGTGCGAGAACCTGACCGTTCCTCTGCGAGGACGCGCTGGTTACGTTTAGGCCGACGTTGGCGATCTTGCCTATGGGTCTGCCTCTGGAGCTTGTGTGAGCTGGTTTCGGCGTGTAGCAGCTGTTATGTCGGTGTCGTTGGCAGGATCGTTCCTCCAAATCAGCCCCTTTTCGCTGATGAACGCGGCGCTCGCGGATCCCGCGTCGCAGGCCGGCAAGCCGGGGCAATGGGCCACGAGCGCAGAGACTGCGGCCTCGGCTCGGATGCTCGCGCGATTGTCCCGACGACCTGTGGAAGCGTTGTCCGAGCGGACGGAGACTTCTTCGACCTGGGTAAACCCGGATGGCTCGCGTACAACTGAGCTGTACGCAGGACCGGTCCGCTTCGTGCAGGCGGGAAAGTGGATTGACGTTGACGTCACCTTGCAGGCAGTCGGTGCGGATGGTGCGGTGGTCCCGCGCGCGCATCCCCGGGGCCTGAGGCTCGGAGGCCAGGGCGGGAGACGACTACGATCCTTCGGCGAAGCGAAGGCTGCCGAGCGTGATGCCCGTGATCTGGTAACGCTCGGGTCAGGCGACGAGCAGGTTGTCCTGCAGTGGAGGGGTGGGCTGCCGAGGCCGCTTCTGGAGGGAAACCGGGCTACCTACCCCGATGCCATCGACAGGTCGGCGGACGTGGTGGTCGAAGCTACGCGAATGGGTTTCGAGCAATACGTGAAGCTCAAGAAGCCACCGACGGGCTCAGGTGGCCTCTCCTACACGATGCCGTTGAAGGTCAAGGGCTTGAAGGCGGACGCCCAAAGCGACGGGTCGGTGCTCTTCGCCGAAGCTGAGACAGGAAAACGCAGGGCGTACCTGCCTGCGCCGGTGATGTGGGACTCCACGTCGGCAGACGGGGTGAGCGACCATCCGCATAAGGCCAAGGTCGGGGTGAAGGTGAAGACGCGGCGTTACGGCGTCGATCTGGTATTCACGCCGGACCCGGGATTCCTTGCCGACCCGAAGACGGTTTGGCCGGTGACAGTCGACCCGTCCACGAGCGCGTTGGCGAACGTCTTCGACACTCGGGTACAGCGGGGCGAGACGGTCGACTGGTCTGCGGACTCCGAGTTGTACTGGGGCAATCCAGGAACCAAGAACGCTGACGGCACCAGCCGGGAGGCACGGGCGTTCATCAACTGGAAGACCGCACCGATTGCCGACGCGCTTGTGTCCAAGGCCACGCTGTCCTTGTACAACTTCCACTCGGGAAACTCCGATTGTGCGGCGTACACGTGGGAAGCTGTGGACACCGCACTTGCTTCAACGGCCTCGCGCTGGACGGCTCAGCCGGCTTGGAGGACCACCAAAGCGACCTCGACTGAGACCAAGGGGCGAGACGGCTGTGGAGGCGACGGCTGGATCAATGCAGACGTCACCAACCTAGCCCAGACCTGGGCATCGGCGAAGAACACGACTTCCGGCATGGGACTGCGGGCACCCGACGAGGTCAGCACCAAGTACTGGAAGCAAGTGAACTCGGGCAACGCGGCGAGCAATGTCCCCAAGTTGACGGTCACCTACAACTACCGTCCGAAGACTCCCACGAACCCACAGGCGGGTCCGCCTTACCTGGCGCACGGCGGCGTCTACGCAGTCAACACCCTCCGACCGACTCTGCGTGCGACGATCGGCGATGCCAACGGCGACAAAGTCAAAGGCAACTTCCAGATCTTCGATGCCGCGACCAACACACAGGTCGGAGATGTGCTGTCGTCAGCGTCCGTCCTCCCAGGTCAACAAGCCTCGGTCACAGTCCCGGACGGTGTGTTGAGCAACGGCAAGACCTACAAGTTCCGCGTAGGCGGCTATGACGGCACCCACTACGGCACTATCTGGTCGGATTACTGCGCCTTCACGGTGGACACCACCAGCCCGTCCGCGCCAAGCGCCGTGGGATCAACGGACTACCCGTCCAACGCATGGGTGAAAGGTGCCGGGCAAGCGGGAAAGTTCACCGCCACACCACCCTCTGCGGACCACCAATGGTTGGAGTGGTCGCTGGATGGGACGAACTGGAACAAGGTGGTAACGAGCGGCGCAGCGGGTGCCAAGACCTTCTCGGTGACGCCGCCCAGTGACGGCACCCAGGTTCTACAGATCCGCACGATGGACAAGGCCGGCAATGTGTCCGAGCCGGCCTCCTACACCTTCCACGTCGGTCCCGGCGGGTTCGACAGCCCGACGGAGGGCCAGCGCACGGCCCGTCGCGTGCCCTTGGTGGCCGAAGGCGACCCGACCAAGTATGACAAGGTGACGTTCGCCTGGCGGCGAAGTGACGCCGACCCATGGACGCCGATCCCGCCCGCTCACATTGCCTCCGGCGACACTGCGCTTTCCTCTTGGCCGGTCCCCCTGACCAACGGCAAGAACGCATCACTCGCCTGGAACGCGGTCACAACGGTCAACCCGGACGGCAACGTCCAAGTGCGAGCTGAGTTCGCCGGCCCCAACGGCGCCGTCGGCCAGTCGCAGCCGTTGGCCCTTGTGGTCGACCGCAACGCAGACGGTGCCGCGACCAAGACGGTCGGTCCAGGCGCAGTGAACCTTCTGACCGGTAACTACTCTCTGCAGGAGACCGACGTCTCGCTTTTCGGAATGTCGGTGTCCCGCACGGCCTCGTCCCGGTTGCCCGGCGCCGGGGCCGAGCAGGAAGGGCAAGCCCCCATTTTCGGAGGTCAATGGGTAGCGGGTGTCTCCGCCGACCCGACGGACACCGACTACTCTCACCTGCGTAAAACCTCGGAGACCTCGTTGGACGTGGTTGAGGAGGACGGATCAGCGCTGCACTTCACGGCCAATGCTGACCAGACGGGGTGGGTTCCCGAGCCTGGGAACGAAGACCTCAAACTCACAGGCTCCTTCACCGGCACGTTCACGTTGACCGAGAGCACATCTGGAGCCGTCACCCGCTTCGCCAAGACCGAACCGAACGCGGTCACCTGGCAGGTGACGACTTCCTTGCGGGCTGGCTTGGACGACACTACGGCCAACGTCGTGTCCGAGGCCGTAACGGTCGATGGCAAGAAGCTCGCTCGTCCGAAGCGAATCATCGGTGCCTCCAGCGGCGTAGCATCGAGCACCTGTGAGAACTCTCCCTCGACCCGCGGATGCCGCGTGCTCGAATTCACCTACGCCACCGCCACCACCGCCACGGCTAGCGCGTTCGGCGACTATGTCGGCCAGGTCAGCGAAGTAAGGCTGTGGGCCACCAAGCCTGGAGCCAGTGCCGCTGAGGCGATCCCGGTCGTCCGATATGCCTACGACGACAGAGGACACTTGCGGCGGCGATGGGATCCACGGATCACTCCGCTCCTGCAGACCCAGTACGGCTATGACGACGCCGGACGAGTAATCGAGCTGACGCCGCCGGGGCAGCTCCCCTGGACCTTCACCTACGGAAGCGCGGGGAAAACCGAGACGGCCGGTGCGGGCATGCTGCTGAAAGCGTCGCGCCCCGCGCTCAAGCAGGGCAGTACCGACACGGTTGAGGGGGACGCCGTCACGGCGCTCGTCTACGATGTGCCCGTCACCGGGGCCAAGGCTCCTGTGGAACTCGGCATCGTCGGACGGTCCCGGTGGGGGCAGACCGAGAGTCCGACCGACGGGACCGCGATTTTTCCCTCCGACGCGACACCCGCTTCCCACACAGGTGATGACCTGTCGGCCGGAGACTACAGACGCGCTGCCATCACCTACCTCAACGCCTCCGGCCGGGAAGTGAACACCGCGAACACCGCCAGCTTCGTCACGACGACCGAATATGACCGATACGGCAACAAGGTGCGTGCCCTGAGCGCCGCCAACCGGAACATCGCGCTCGGCGGAACCGCCGCCGACCAGCAAGCCCTCACTGAGCTGGGGATCGCGAACCTGCCGAGTGCTGAGCGCGCCGAAATGCTCTCCGAACGAACCACCTACAGCGACGATGGGGTGCAGGAACTACAAAAGCTAGGACCGTTGCATCAGGTGACCCTCGATCAGGATCTGATCGTCTCCAATGAGAAGGTCGCGGCATCTGGCTTGCTGGTCATGGCGCGTCCCTGGAAACAGAACGAGTATGACGCGGGACGCCCCACCGACGGTTCCGCCGTCGTCCAGGATCAGGTCACCAAAGTCAGCGAGGGAGCCCAGTTGCCCGCCTATCCCACCGTACTGGCGGACGGCCGAGTGCAGACCACCAGCTATGACTGGGCCAAGGGCGTTCCCTCCGCCACCACCGAAGACCCCGGAAGCCTGTCGATCACCCGGCAGGTCGAGTACGACTCCAGAGGCAGAGAGACCAAGAGCACGCAGCCCAAGAGCTCCGGCACGGACGCCGGAGCGAGAGTGACCACCTACTACAGCGCCGACGGCACCGGGCCCTGCGGTGGACGCCCCGAATGGGCTGATCTGGTTTGCACGACCGGACCGGCCGGAGTGATCACTGGCGGTGGCTCCAATCCATCAGAACTGGCGACCACCCGTACCGAATACGGACTGTACGGGCAGCCCACGACCGTCACCGAGACCGCCAACGGTGCGACCCGGACTACGACGACGACTCACGACGATGCCGGGCGGCCCCTCAAGACCACCGTCTCGGGCGGTTCGGGCGCGGCGGTTCCCGAAACTACGACCACTTATGACAGCGTCACAGGGCTGACCACGACCAGCGCTTCCCCGACCGGTGGAACGATCACCCGCGGCTACGACAAGCTAGGCCGGCAGACGTCCTACACCGACGCCGACGGCGGCATGACCAAGGCCGAGTACGATCGGCTGGGCCGCCCGGTCAAGGTGACCGACTCGGCACCGTCCACCACCACCTACACCTACGACACCGCGGTAGACCCCCGCGGTGTGCCAACCGCGATCACTGACTCAGTCGCCGGTACCTTCAGTGGCCGGTACGACGCGGACGGGCGAGTGTACGAGCAGACGCTTCCCGGCGGATACACCACGACCACCACCACCGACACGGCCGGGAACCCCGTCGCACGCTCCTACACTCGCAACAGCGACGGCATGATCGTGGCCAGCGACACCCAGACAGTCTCGATCTTCGGGCAGGCCACCACGCGGGTCGGCACACCCGGCGGTGTCACACAGCAGACCTACCGATACGACAAGCTGGGCCGCCTCGTCCAGGCTGAGGACACCACGGACAACATCTGCACCCGTCGCTCGTACGGCTTCGACGACAACACCAACCGGAACCTTCTGAGAACTCTGGTCAGCGAGCCGGGGATCGACTGCCCTGCCAGTGGAGGAACAAGCCTGACCTCCAACTACGACTCCGCCGACCGGCTGGTCAACAGCGGCTACGCCTACGATGCCTTCGGTCGCACCATCTCTGTGCCCGGCGGTGCTGGCTACTCCTACTACGCCAACGATCTGGTCCGTCAGCAGACCGCCGGGAGCCAGCGCAGGACCTGGCAACTGGATGCAGCCATGCGCTATCGGTCATGGACCACCGAGACGAACACGTCTGGCACCTGGAACCAGTTCGAGGCAAAGCTCAACCACTACGGAGACGACTCCGACAGACCCCGCTGGATCGTTGAGAACACCGCCACTGGCGCCATCAGCAGGAACATCGTCGGGCTCACCGGCGAACTGGCCGCCACCACCGCCAAGACTGGAGGTACCGCACTCTATCTGAACACCCTGCGCGGCCACGTCGCGGTCATCTTGCCACTAGACGCCGGTCAAGCGCCGACTGTCATCGACACCGACGAATACGGCAACCAACGCCAGGGCTCGCCATCCATCCGCTATGGCTGGCTCGGCGGGTACCAACGCTCTAGCGAAACCCTCACCGGGGTGTCGCTCATGGGCGTTCGCCTCTACGACCCCAACACTGGCCGCTTCCTGCAGACCGATCCCGTGCACGGCGGAAACGAAAACGCCTACGAATACTGCACCGCGGACCCGGTCAACTGCACCGACCTCGACGGCAGAATCTCTTGGCGAAAGCTCTTTCGGCACTTCATCGAAAGCGGTGTCTGCATGCGCCTGGGATTCGGTTCGTGTATCAAGGCGGTCAGCATATCGGTAAATGCTGCTAAATGGTCAAAAGGCCTGGGGGGCAGTGGAATCACCAACGCTGTTCGTCATTTCATCTGGCAGGGTAGCCTCACGTTCTATCTGGGCTACAGGGCGGCGAAGCTGATCGGAGACGCTCATGAGATCTACGAGTCTGGCAATGATACGGCGAAGGATCGATACAATAACTTCATAGCCCGGTGGTTCGCGCGTGCCTATCGAGGCACATTGCGGGTGTTCAACTACTACTGGGGAGCTAACGGCGTCTTCTACCTCCTTAGATATTATGGATACTGGTACTATCGTTACGGCTATCTAATGTAGCGACGCATCGGCGCGGCCAAAGCTTGGCCGACCCGTACCGCGCTCCTAGCGCAAGGGCGTGCGGAACGATGGGATGCGACTGTCTCACCGAAAAGCAAGGACGGTTCTTCGATGTCTGCCAAACGCGCCCTTCCTTGGGGGTTGGTAGCTTCGGTTCTGCTGGTTCAAACCCTGTCGGGGTGTGGCCCGACACAGCCGGTCGATCTTCGGTGCGGCAAGGATGCGAAAAGGGTTCTTCAGCAACTTGAAGATGCCGTGATTCCGTTCATCCCACGAGGTGATATCGGCTCAATCGAGCGACTCGAAGGATGTGATTCCGGTGACAACCCGACACTGACCGTCAGTTTTCGAGAAGGCGTCAGTCGGGCTGGCATCGTGAAGGGTCTTGCCGTTTCGCCTTGGAGGCCGGCGACGGCTGCGCTAGTCGAACGATATGGTGCGAGAATGGACTCCAACGTCTACGAACGCCCAGTGGCGTCACGTCGTGTCGTGGTCATGGTCGAAGAATCTCCGCTAAACCAAAGCGCTGTGGAGTTGACCGCGGAATTCTTTGACTGAGCCTTTAGGGAAGGTGTCTTTATGAAGTGGTGATCGCCCCGGAAGTGCGGGTGGATGGATAATTGACCGGCTTCCGCGTCAAAGCGAGGCCGCGCTTTAATGACCTTTGGCTCGCATTGGTCCTCTGCGCCAAGCGGGCACCCCTGGTTTACCTGACGCTGCCTGGGGCCCCATCGGAGAGCGCCTGCTCGTGGACTGTCACGGTAAGCCACCTTCGCGGTCGGCTGCGGTCGGCCACGCGCCGGTGACAGAAACAGCGCGCTATCTGTGGGAGAGCGCAGTGGACTTGATCTGCCCTGATGTGCGCTGTGCTGTGCTGAAAGATGTTGTCTGACCTGCGACGATGTCGAGAGGCGGCTTTTCTCGGGCTTGATCGATCGTGTTCACCGAAGAGGCCACTGGTTCGAACCCAGTATCGCCCACCCCAAGTTTCCGCAGGTCAGAGCGTCGTCAACGGCTCGATCTCGTGTGTTCCAATGAGCGCTTCGTAGTCTGGGGAGCCAGTTTCGGGAGCCACCGTACGCTTCGCAGATTCCCGCAGCGCTCACGCAGGCGGTCGATCATGGTGACTGCGTCGTTCTGGTCGGCCGAGTTCGGCAACGGAAGCCGTACTGGCCTTCTTGAGAACCTCGTTGGCTCGCTTGCAGTCAACGTCTCGGGCGCAACCGCTTCAGCTGCTGGCGCTTGACCGAGGAGCGCGATGAAGGTCTTCGGCAAGGCGGCCGCTGACAGCGTCGGACCCGCTCTCGGCGGCCGCTGCCCTGGCCGACAGTTGCAGGCCCGCAGAGTTCGTCGTGCTTGACGACGCCTTCCGCGGCGGTGATGCGCGCCATGGTCGAGATGCCAGTGACCGGCTGTGCCCGTGCAGCCAGGCTGGGCGTGGGCCGGGTGGGCCGGGTGGGCCGGTCCTGGTAAGTGCTGTGTGCTGCTGTCCGGTCCAGGCCTCTTGCGTGGGACGTCCAAACGGTCATCTTTACACCGAAGGGGCCGTTGGCGACTCGCGTTGCCGTCGAGCGCAGGTGTTGCGGACCTTCCCCCAGGTCCGGGTCGACGTCCAGTCCGAGGGCGGGCCTCGGTGCTAGTTTGTGGGTGAGCTGCCAGGACCGTTGAGACCACGAGGAGAGCTCTGATGACGGCGATGCCTGAAGAGCCGCCGTTCGTCCGTGATGACCTGAGAGAGGCGCTCGCCGCGCTCGAGGTGATGCCGGGTTTCCGGGCCGAGCTGGTGGATGGAGAGATCATCGTGTCCCCGACTCCCGATGGGCAGCACGAGACCATCATCGTGGCGGTCGACGACTGGGTTCGTGACGTCCACGGCCTGCGGTTGCACCGAAACCTGACGCTGATCAGCCCGGAGGGGGAGTACGTACCCGACGGGATCGCCGCTCCCAAGGGTGCGTTTGCGGGACGCGAGTGGCACAGCAAGCCCGACGGGGTGGCGATGGTGTTGGAAGTGACGTCGGGGAGTCGGCGGGATCGCAAGGGCGCCGAACGGGACCGCGGGCCCAAGCGGCGCGGCTACGCTGCCGCCGATATCCCGCTGTACCTGCTGATCGACCGGTTGGACGGAAAGGCCACGATCTTCTCCGAGCCGCGCGGGGATGACTACGCCCACATCGTCTCGGTCGCCTTGGGGGAGGACCTCCCCATCCCCGCCCCGCTCGAAGGCGTGCTCCCCACCCGCGATTTCTGACCGCTCCCGCCCCGGTGCATCCGCGCCTCTGGGCGACAGCGCTGTCGCCAACTCCGCACGCGTTGAAGTCGCTCAGCGGAAACGACGGGACCACCGAGACCACCGACCTGTACACCTACGAGAAGGTCGGCAACACCACCACCCGCCCGGCCAGAAACTGGTCTATGACGCCGCAGGCAACCGCCTGATCCGCAGGGACACCAACGGCATGACCCTCTAGCTGCCCAGGCAGGAAGTGAAGGTGTCTGCGGGCGGGGCCCATCACCGCGGTCCGCTACTACAGGCACGCCGGTCAGAACGTCGCCTACCGGACGGGTGTCTCCAGCTCCACCGTCCAGTTCCTCGTCCCCGAATACCAGGGCAGCGCCGACACCACCGTCAACGCCGTCTACCAGGACAACTGGAGCGTCCGCCGGTTCGCGCCTTTCGGCAACGAGCGCAGCAGCCCGATCGGTGTTTGGCCCACGCTCATGGACAGGGGCTACGTCGGCGGCACCAAGGACACCACCACTGGCTTGACCCACTTGGGCGCGCGGGAGTACGACCCGGTCACCGGCCGGTTCCTCAGCGCCGACCCCGTCACCGGCGGCGGTGACCCTCTAACCGCCAACGGCTACTTCTACGCCGGCAACAACCCGTCGACCACGCCGACCCCACCGGCCAATACCGCGACGACGGCTTCCGGCCAGGGCCCAGCAGCTACGCCAACTACGGAGCACGCGAGCTGGGACGACGCCAACCAGCACCACAACTCCTTCAGAAGAGGAGGGGCGGCGGCTGCTGGGTCGGCTGCAAAGGCAGCGGGGGCGGAAACCCGGTACCGGTCAAGAAATCGTGCGGCTGGAGCTGCGAGGTCGGCAAGGTCGGCGGCTTTCTGAAGAAACACCAGGCCACTATCGCCGGAATCGCAGCAGGCGGCCTCTGCGCCGCCGCCACCGGCGGCACCGCAGTCGTCGGCTGCGCCGCCATCGGCGGATGGGTCTACGGCGTGGTCTCCCAGCACCAGAACACCCCCCATCCGACCAACAAACCCTCCTGGGCGGCTTCAAGGCCGGCCTCACCGGCGCTGCTATAGACGCTGGCCTCGCGTTGAGCGGTCTACTAGCCCAGTGCCGCCTTGGCGTGGCCGGTCCGGTCGTCGTGGAGGGTGAAGACCGAGCCCGCCCTGTTGCGCGCGATGACCTGGACGGCGAGGAAGACGTCGACGATGGTCGGCAGCGAGCGCAGCGATCCGCCGATCAGCTCCTCGGCTCGGCCGATCCGGTACCGCACCGAGTTGGGGTGGATGTTCAGCACGTTCGCGGTGTCGTTGATGCTGAGGTCGTTCTCCAAGTAGACGATCAACGTCTCGAGGAGGTGCTCGCTGCCCTCGATCTTGGCGAGCAGGTCGTGCGACCGCCGTATCAGCTGGTCCTCGTCGGCGGTGCTGACGGCGATGTCGGCGACGGCGAAGTCCTCGAACCGCTGCACCGCGGGGCCGTCGGCCGGGCGGTGCAGGCTGCGGGTCAGCGCCAGCCGCGCGTCCCGGTAGCTGTTGCCGATCAGGTCGAGCGAGGCCACCCTGCGACCGATGCCCGCCGACGCCTGGAGGTCGCGGGCCCGCAGGACGCGTACGGACTCGTCGAGTAGGCGGCTGTCGGAGCACTGCAGGATCACGACCGCGACGCCCTCGTGGGAACCCACCAGGTGCGGCGAGGAGGAGTTGGAGACCAACCCCCGCAGGATCTGCGTGACGTCCCTCAGCTGCTGCGAATGCAGGTCCGGGTCGAGTCGCCGCTGGCTCCAGTTCGGCAGGGCGATGGCGGCGACGAAGCACGGACCGTGCGGCTCGAACCCGAACCGGCGGACATGGTCCCAGCCGAACTTCTCGTAGCCGTTGTTCGAGACCAGCCGTTGGAGGACGTCGGCCCGCTGCAGCGCCTCCTCGTTCGCCGCGGCGCGCCGGCTGAGGGCGATGACGTCGAGCAACTGCTCGACAGTCGTGATCAGCTGGGACACGATCTCCTGCGAGGTGGGATGGCCGCGCCTCGCCAGCACGATCCAGCGGTGCGCCTCCTCCGGCCCGTTGATCAAAGAGGCCACGACGTGCCACTGCCCGACGGTGAACTGCTGCCGCTCCTGGGAAGACTTGTCGATCCGCTGCCAGATGACGCTCGCGGGGCCGTCCCCCGTGGCGGCGAGGAGCCGCCCGTCCGGGTAGTAGAGGATCACCGTGCTGTTGACCAGGGCGCCCAGGCGGCGCAGCAGCGAGTCCGTCGGATCGGGCGTCGACACGGCGGCGATGAGGCTGGACTGCAGCGCGAGCAACTGCTGGTAGAGGACCAGCTCGCTGCGGGCCACACGTTCGTTGACGGCGTCCTTGATGGCGCGCAGGGAGGAGTCGGCCGGAGCCGAGAGCAGCGGGAGGTCCGCGGCTCCGGCGGCCGCCACCATCGCCTCGGGCGGTTGGTCGGCGCCCGCCGCCAGCGTGTGGACGATTCCGACCGCGCCCGCGGCCTTCGCGGCCGCGACGAGCGCCTCCGCGCTGCCGGGACCCGCCCCCTCGGGCAGCCCGCTGGTGAGCAGCAGCACCGCCCGGTGCTCGGCCGCCGGGAGCCGTCCCAGTTGCAGCACCTCGGCACGGGCGATCTCCGCGGTCTTGGCCCGGTTGCCCCCGACGGTCAGCTGGAGCCCGAGATCGACGTTGCGTTGCAGGTCTCCGATAGTGAACATCGCACTCGTCCCTAAACGACACGTTGACGGGAGCGTTCTCGACACTCTACGGCGTGCGGCGGGTTGGATCCATCCTGAATTCGCTGGTCAGGGGGCTGAACTCGGGCGGGAACCGGACCGGCCCGGCGGCATGGCCCGCGGCGCCCCGCAGGGTCGCGCCGCCGCGGGACCGCCTCTCGGAGACCGGTCCGGTGCGACCGGGCTATCGGGCGGCGACCGGCTCCTGGACGAACGAGGCCCTGGCGCTCGCCGCCGTCCTCTTCACCTCCGCGCCGAGATCGCTGCCGGGCACCAGCACGTCGCAGTACGCGTCGATGGCCTGGTCGGCGAGCGCGCCCCACTTGTCGAGCCAGCCGCGGACCAGGTCGCGGTTCGCCTTCCCGTGGTCAGCGGATTCCAGGGCGTAGTCGACGAGCGCCCGCGACCACTTCTGGGTCCGGTCGCTGTCGACGAGCTGGGCACGGCACAGCAGGGCCAGCAGCGTGTCCCCGTTCTCCTGGGCGACGGCCGAAAGCGCCCGGAGCATGGCCGCGTCGATCGCCGGCCGGGCCACGAGGTTGACCGCGACGAACTGCTCGGCCCAGTCCCACGCGACGAGCGCGCGCTCCATCAGCTCCCGGAATCCCTGCCACGCCTCGTCGTCCTCCCAGCGGGCGCGCTCCTGACGGCCGAACCCGGCCGAGGGATGGGCGGTGGCGAGTTCCGCCGTCCGGTAGGCCACGCGCGAGACCCACCGCAGGTGGTCGCCCGACTCGAAGATGAAGCAGTTCTCGATCGTGCTCGACGGTGCGAGCGCCGCGAGGTAGGCGGCCGACATCTGCACGGTGTGCAGCAGGTACCGGCTCGGCGTGTAGAGGCGCGCCAGCTGGGCGACCCACTCGTCGGACATGCCGCTGTCGTGCTCGTTCTTGCTGTGGTCGTCGAGCAGGCCGTCGACATGCGACTCCTGCCCGTCCTGGATCATGTTGTACGTCCGGTAGACGATCTGGTCGGGATCCCGGAAACCGTCCCAGTCGGCGTGCCTGAGGGGCGATTCGTTGCGGTATTTGACGTACCACTTGCTCAGCGGCACATCCGGCCCCATGGCCCAGGGGGCCTCGTCGTCGGTGCTCCAGAGCAGCTTGGTCGAGACGATCTCGTACTCGGTCGGCCGGCGCCGGTTCTTCGCCAGGTGACTCCACGTCTTCAATGGCCTGGAGACGTCGTTGGCATCGCTCATGGGTTTCTCCTCGGTCTTTTCCTTCAGGGGTGGACGTCAGGACTGCTTCAGGAAGTACCAGCGCATGTATTCGTCGTGCGTCTCGATCTGACCGGAGTAGCCGGTCAGGCTGACCTCCAGTTCCTGCATCGAGAACGTCCGGCCGAGCAGCTGCTCCATCGTCCGGCGCCGGATCACCAGTCCCCCTTCCGCCTCGACCCGGACGTAGGTCCGGTGGTCGGCGACGTGGATCTCCTTGTCCGGGTTGTCCTGCTCGATCGCCTCTACGGCCACGACGGAGATGTCGCCGCCGCGAAACAGCGGGCCGGCGAGATTCGACCCGCCGTGCACCGGTGTGGTGGTCATGTTCCGTCCTGTTCTCGCCTCGACGAGGTGATCGGCGGTCACCGTCTCAGGCGTGCGAGTACTTTGGCTTGATTCCCTTGACCGACACGAGGACGTTGCCTTCGCGGACCTCGACCGGGTACCGGGCGAGTTCCGCGTCGTCCGGATTCACGCCCTGACCCGAGCACGCGTCGAACTCCCAGAGATGGGCCGCGCAGATCAAAGTCGTGCCGTCGAAGTCGCCGTTCTCGAGCGGATGCTCCTGGTGCGGGCAGATGCTCTGCAGGGCGCGGATGTCACCGTCATCGGTGCGCAGCAGAAGCACCTTGACACCGGCGACCGAGCAGAGCCGCATCTCCCCTGCCCACAGGTCGTCCTCCGCGCAGACCTCGTGGAACTCGGCCTCCGGCGCGGAGGCCGTCCGATCCCCGCCCTCCCTGCGCCGGTCCGCCGACCCGACCCCCGCGGGAAGGTCGGCGGACCCGGCGCCGTTCACTCGCCCTCCGCCACGAACACGTCGATCTGCTGGAAGTGCCGGAGTCCGGCCTCCTCGACCGTCATCGTCCGCGGGAAGGGCGCCGCGTCGTCGGTGTCGGTGGTCAGCCGGACCAGCAGGGTCGCGCCCGGCTTGGGGTGGCGGGCCTGGTATCCCACCGCGGGAGCCAGGCAGGCCTCCACGACCTCGTCCATCGTGTAACCGGTCTCGACGTCGATGATCCGGGTGTGCGCGTCGTACTGGAGCCGTCCGATCACGGCAAGGGGCGTCGACATCTCGGTCTCCTCTCGTTCCTGAAGGACGGCCGGGGGCGCGGGCCGCGGCCCGCGCCCCCGGCCGGTGCGGGGGGCGGGGCGTGCCGTCAGGCGTGCGCCCAGGCCAGGTCGTGCGCGTCGGTCCCGCCGGGGCTGATGACGCCGGCGCCCATGTATCTGAGGATGTTCTCCGGCGTGTTGGGGGAGATCTCGCCGTTGTACATCCGGTCGGCGATGGTGTCGAAGGTCTTGTACCGGTCGGGCTCGAGCTCGAAGATCCACTTGCAGACGGTGCTGCAGAAGCTGTACAGCCGGCCCTCGTGGTCCAGCTGGTGCGCGCGGGCCTGCCAGACCGTTCCGCCCTTGTTCGAGATCGGGATCTGGCACATGTTGCAGATGGCCGGCATGCCGATCGCCTCGGACTTCTCCGGGTGCCCCGCGCGGATGTTCTCGATGATCACGTCCCAGTACCGTCCGAACGTGTCGTTCCAGCCGGGGTACTTGCTCTCCAGCCAGGCCCGCTCGCGGGGGCCGACGTTGCCCGTCGGGTTCCACCACAGCGTGTTGCGCCATGCCCACGTCGCGGCCGCCTGGCAGTGGTGGTGGGTCTCGACGTCCTCGAGGAAGATGTCCCAGTACCACGGGCGCTCCAGCCCGAGGTCGAGCAGCTGGCGCTCGAACTGCTCGCCGACGAACTCGGTCATGTACTCCTTGAAGGAGCGGTCGCGCTTGTCGAGCGGGATCCAGTAGTCCATCGGGATGCCGGTGAGGATCGCGAAGAGCCTGTGGATCCGCCAGAAGGCGATGTCGACGGCCTCCTGCGCCTCCGCCTTCCGCCCGTTCCTGATCAGGATCTCCAGGACCGGAGTGCCGATCTGCGCGTGCCGCGCCTCGTCGGACTGGATGCTGGTGATCAGGTTGGAGAATGTGTAGTCCCCCATGTTGGCCGCGTCCGCCGACAGGCCGATCATCTGGATGTTGGTCAGGCCGGTCTCGAACGCGAAGTTGAGCATGACCGAGGTCGTCACCGCGTCCCGGGTCATCATCACGTCGTCGAGCGCGTGCCGGCCGGCGATCGCGGCCCAGTTCTTGCTGTGGTGCGCCTGGTGGGCCCAGTCGAACTGGCGGTCGAGGGTCACCAGCTGGTGCGGGAAGTACAGCTGGATCTGCCCGTGCCGCATCTCGTCGAGCATGCCGAACGTCGCCATGTTCCGCATTCCCGGGGCCTTCGAGAAGCGGGTCATCCGGGCGTCGGACTGGCACGCCGCGTACTCCGACAGGGCGATCGCCCCGTAGTGCAGCTTGAGCATGCTGAGGTAGGCGGGGTCGGCGTCCTCGTAGTAGCGGGAACGGGCGAGCGCCGCCTTCACCGAGTAGGCGCCCGCGTCCTTCTCGCGCTGCACGCTCACGTACTCGCGGTACGAGACCTTGTAGGGCTCGTCGAAGGACTCCCACTCCTCGACCGGGATCCCGTAGGGATCGCTCTGGTCCGGCGGGAACAGCTCGTCCATCTCGACGTACCGCGGCGTCCAGTTCGTGTCGCGGGCGATGTCGTACCAACTTGATCGTTCCAGCAGCGCCATAAGGAACCGCTCCTCTCGATTTTCCCGCGCGCTCACGCCCGGGAATGGCGACCATGTTTTGTCAGGAATTCGTGCCGCTACTCGGCGAGCCAATGCGAGCAGCAGCGCTCGCGCAGGATCGCGCGATATTTCTGGGTGGTTTCCGGAAGAAGCTCGCCCGAGCCCCAGTCGACGATCACGCCGTACTGCCGGACGAGGTCGTAGGCGGTCAGCTCGCCGTCCCGGTACCGCTGGGCGACGCGCACCGGGTCGGTCTCCAGGAGACCCGCCCGGGTCGCCCGCAGTCTCCGGCGCTCGGCGGCGGTCGCGACCTCGTCGACCCGGTGCAGGTCCGGGTCGTCCGCGTCGCGCACCACCACCACGCCGTAGTCCTTAAGGGCCCGGTCGATCGAGACGTAGCCGTCGATGACGTCCTCGCGGACGGCCCCCGGGGCCCGGCGGAGGGGATCGCCGTACCCGCCGCCGCCTGCCGAAGGCCGCTCCAGCGAGTCCCCGGGAACGACCGGGACCCGCGACGCCAGGGCGCCCAGGTACCTCTCGCCGCTGGAACCCGGGTTGACCCACAGGCCGTGCGGGCAGCTGGGCGACCCGCCGAGGCTGCCGATGATCACCGATCTGGCGCGGTCGGAGCAGTAGGACATCACCGCCCCCTCGCAGTCGGTGAGGATCACCTCCTTCACCATTCCGAGCCCGCCGCGGAACTCGCCCGGCCCGCCCGAGTCGGTCTTCAGCTCGCAGGTGCGGGTCACGATGGGGGAGGTGAGCTCCTGCATCTCGGTCGACTGCAGGGCGTGGCCGACTCCGAAGATCGACGCCGTGGCGCTGGACCCGTCCTTCCCGTTGCGCCCGCCCCAGCCGCCGGCCATCCAGTCGTAGTACATGAACTGCTCCTGGCCGTGGTGGCGCACGTCCCTTCCGCCGAGGAGCAGGTATTCGAGATTGAACGAGGTGGCGATCGCGCGCCCCGGCATGATCTGGGACCAGATCCGGAAGATGGCGTTCACGATCTTCTCGTACGGCCCCGCGTAGAACCCGGTGACCGCGGTGGGCCAGGACGCGTTGACGACCGTCCCGCGGGGGCCGAAGTCCACCGTTACGGCCCGGTAGAAACCGGAATTGAGCGCCACGTCGGGGAAGAAGGGCTTGGTTCCGGCGATCACGGCAGAGAAGCTGCCGCCGAAGGCCGAGTTGAGGAAGCTTCCGATGGCGGGATGCGATCCGCCGAGGTCGTAGTGGACACTGTCCCCGGAGATCCGCATCCGCACCTTGATCGGGACCAGGCCCTCGCCCGCGCCCGGGTCGCCGTCGATGAAGTCCTCCGCCTCCCACGACCCGTCGGGCAGCTTCGACAGCCGCCGGCGCACGACGCGTTCGACATAGGCCTGGGACGCCCCGAACGCCGCGATGACCGTCCGCCGGCCGTAGCGCTCGATGAGCCGGTGGACCTCGCGCTCGCAGACCCGGGTCGCCTCGGCCTGGGCGCGCAGGTCCCCTTCGGCGTCCTCCGGGGACCGCGTGTTCGAGGCGATGAGCCGTCCGACGTCCGCCAGGTAGCGTCCGCGCGACCAGATCCGGACCGGGGTGATCCGGAGCCCCTCTCCGAAGTGCTCGGTCGCGCTGGGGTCGAAGGAGCCGGTCGCGGAGCCGCCGACGTCGGCCCAGTGGCCGTTGCACTGGGCGACGGCGATCAGCGCGCCCTCGCTGAAGACCGGCCGCAGGACCCTGACGTCGTTGAAGTGCGTGCCGCCGCAGTACGGATCGTTGAGGATGAACACGTCGCCCTCATAGATGTCGCCGCGGAACGCGTCGAGCACCGCTTTCGCGGCGAAGTGCAGCGTTCCCACCTGCACGGCGACATCCTGGCTGCCCTGCGCGACGGTGTCTCCGGCGGCGTCGCACAGCCCGCCGGAGAAGTCGCGTGCGTGGATCACAAAGGAGTGGCAGGTGCGCAGCAGCTGTTCGGCCATCAGGTCTACGGCGGTCATGAACGCGTTCCGCAGGACTTCGGCCGTCACCGGGTCGAGGTCGTCCGCCCGGTCGTCTTCGATCATCTGCAGCAGTGCCCGCTGATTCGCCATGATGCCTACCTGTCCGCGTTCATGGAGATGCGCAGGTTCTCCATCGGGTCGACCAGCGCCGTCCAGTCCGGGGGGACCAGCGTCGTCGCGTCGGGTTGGGCGATGACCGCGGGGCCGGTGACCTCGACGCCGGGGTAGAGGTCGGACCGGTCGTACACCGGTGTCTCCAGCCGGCATCGCGGCTCGACGAACCTGACCATCCGCCGCCCCACCGGTTCGACCGGCCTGCCGTTTCCGCGGCCCGCCACCCCGAACCGCGGCCTGTCGATGACGCCCAGGGCCGAGACCGACAGCTGGAAGAGATCGACATCGGAGTGGTCGCGGCTGAATCCGAACTCGCCGCGGTGCTGGACGTGGAACTTCTCGACCAGGCCGTCGATCGCCCGGACCGGCTGGTCCACGGCGATCGGCATCGAGCGCGACTGCCCCCGGTACCGCATCTCGATGAACCGCTGCATGCTGATCCGCTCGGTCTCGACGCCGTCATCGAGGAGGCTCTTACGGGCGTGCGACTCCAACCTCAGGAACGTCGATTCGATCTCGTACGGGTCGGCCGCGTGCGCCTCGCGGATGAACATGGCGCTGGAGTCGTGCCTGATGTCGACGAGCAGGCACCCGAACGCCGAGGTGACACCCGGATGCGGTGGGATCACGACCGCCGGGAGGGAGAGCTCGCGGGCCAGGTGGACCGCGTGCATGGGGCCGGCGCCGCCGAAGGCGACGAGCGCGAAGTCGCGCGGGTCCTGCCCGCGGCGGATCGACACGATCTTCAAGGCGTCGGCCAGATTCGCCGACGCGACGCGCAGGATGCCGACCGCGGCGTCCTCGAGCGAACAGCTCAGTTCCTTGGCGATCCGGCGCACCGCCCGCCTGGCGAGCTCGACGTCGAGGATCTGCGACCCCGCGGCCAGCGAGGTGTCGATCTGCCCCAGGACGAGCTGGGCGTCGGTCGTGGTCGCCGCCGTGCCGCCGAGCCCGTAGCAGGCGGGGCCGGGATCCGCGCCGGCCGACTGCGGGCCGACGCGCAGCGCGCCGCCGTCGTCGACCCACGCCATCGAGCCGCCGCCGGCTCCGATGGTCAGCACCTCGAGGTTCGGAAAGCAGATCGGGTGCCCGAAGTCCACCGACCAGTTCCGTGTGATCTTCAGTTCGCCGCCGGACACCATGGAGATGTCGGCGCTGGTACCGCCTATGTCGAGGCCGAGTGAGTTCTCATAGCCGCAGGCCAGCGCGATGTGCCTGCTCGCCACCGCGCCCGCCGCGAGGCCCGAGGACGCGAGGCGCGCGGCGTGCCGCTGCGCGGCCTGCGTCGTCATCACGCCTCCGCCGCCGTGCATCAGATGGAGCCTGCCGGCGTATCCGGACTCCGCCAGCCTCTGCTCAAGGCTCGCCGCGTAGTGGCCGATCAACGGTGACAGCAGGGCGTTGGCCACGGTCGTCGAGAAGCGTTCGTGTTCGAGGATCTCGTCCAGCACCGCGCTGGAGACCGAGACGGCGACGTCGGGCAGCTCCGCGCGCAGGAACTCCATCATCGCGATCTCGTGCACCGGGTTGACGTAGGAGTTGACGAAGCAGACGGCGACCGTCCGGACCTGCCTGCGCCGGAGCGTCTCGACCAGTTCGCGGGCCTCGCGCATGTCCAGTGGCTCGATCACCCGGCCGGTCGCATCGACCCGTTCGGTGACGACGAGCCGGTCGCGGCGCGCGATGTAGGGAGGGGCGACGTCCTTGTAGGCGTCCCACAGGTCTTCCTTCGTCCCCCTCCTGATCTCGATCACGTCGCGGAATCCACGCGTCGTGACGAGGGCGGCACGGGGGAACGTGCGATTGAGCAGCGCGTTGGTGGCGACGGTGGTGCCGTGGCAGAAGAACCAGGTGTCGGCCAGATCCGCGCCGGCCTGTGCGATGCCGCGCATCACACCGTCGATCGGGGAGCCGGCCGTCGTCGGCACCTTGGCCACGCGGGGCGCTTCCCCGTGCTCCCCAAGGACGCAGACGTCGGTGAAGGTACCGCCGACGTCCACCGCGACGCGCGATGCCATCCCGCACCTCCTGCACCTAGGTGTTCGGGCCGGGGCGGGCGCCCCGGGAGTGCCCGATTCAGACGTCATGCCTGGTCGTTGCCCTAGATACTCGTCCGGGCCCCTAGAGCAAGCAATAGTGAAGAGTGAGAGAACGACACGATCGGATTGTTCAGGTCTCCCACACACCGGCTGTGGATTCGAGCCCACGTCCGGGATCTGGAAGGGGCCGCACCGTCAGCCGGCCGGCGGCTCACCGGTCCTGGGCGGGACGGCCGGCCACGCGCGAGCCCGGCGACGGGACGCAGCGGTCGGAGACCTGCACAATCCGATCACCCGGTTCTCTCACTCTTCACTATTGCCCGCCCCAAAGGCCGGGGCGAGTATCTAGGGCGACGACCAGGGATTACACCCTGATCAAGCACTTCACATCTGATCGTGGACCCCCTCACCGCGTTCGTTCGATTTCGACCGAGCGTCCCATCGAGAACGTCAGTGAAAGGCGTGCCGGCGGTTATCTCTGCCGGGGAACGTGTCCAGCCGGCAATTCAAGGAACAGATCATGAGCAAATCCAACGCCGCCGCTCGGCCCGCCGGCCGGACGTACACGAGCTGCGTCACCGGGTCGCGGACCAGCCGGCTCGACCTCACCGGGACGACCCGGCCGGCGGCCGCCGCCCACCGGCACACGCGCGACACCCTGCTCCGCTGGGGCCTGGCCTCCGACCTGATCGACGAGGCCCTGCGGGTCGCCTCCGAGCTGGTCGCGGGCGCCGGCGGGAGCGGGGCGGGCGCGGCCCGGGAGATCCGGCTCACTCTCCAGGACGGCCACGTGAGCATCGCGGTCGACGACCCCGGGCCTTTCCGGCGCACGTTCGCCGGGCGATCGGCCATCGGCGACTAAGGCGACGCGCTTTCCCCAGGCGGCAGCCGCGAGGAATTCCTCGTCCTCACCGGCTTCCGCCGTCTCGACGACCCCGCAACCGACGAACCCCACGAACCGAATCGTCACCCACCCGACGAGATCTCTCCAAGGAGACGGCCATGAGCGAACGCCTGGCACCGGGAAACAGACCGCTCCACATCATCGACCACGACGACCCGGAGGTCGTGCGCAACGCCGCGACGGAGGACTACGCGCTGCACGTCGCCCCCTTCACGTGGCGCTCCGGCCGCGTGTCGCTGCTCATGGCCTGGTACGCCTTCGCGAGCGCGATGTTCTGGCTCATCGTCGGCGCCACCGTCGCCCTCGTCGCGGGCACCGTGGACACCCTGATCGGGCTCGGACTCTCCGTCATCGCCTACAGCGTGATCGGCGGGCTGATCAGCCGCTACGCCGCACGCACCGGGATCTCCAGCGCGCTGTTCTCGCGCTGTCTGTTCGGCTACCTGGGGTCGGTGGTCGCACCACTGATCATCGGGGCCACCGCGCTCTACTACGGCGTGTTCGAGGGCTCCGTCATCGCGTCAGTGCTGCACCAGTACACCGATTGGGGCTCCATCCAGCTCTGGTACTTCGTCGTGGCCGCCTACAGCATCCCCATCGTCATCGGCGGGGTGCGCCAGTGGCTGGACAAGATCAACGGCATCCTCCTGCCCTTCTACTACATCGGGCTCATCGTGGTCGTGATCTGGGCGGTGGCGCGCCACGGCTACTCCAACGACTGGCTCACGGCCGGCCCGGTGGCCGACACGAACTTGCACGCGCCCGGATGGTTCTTCGCGTTCACGACCTACATGGGCGTCTGGATCATGATCCCCTTCACCTGGGACTACGCGCGGCTGGCCAAGACGGGCGACGCCGCGTACCACCGGCGGCTCACCTTCGGCCCCCTCTTCTACATCCTGACCCTGGTGGTCAACGCGGTCGTCGGCATCTACCTGGCCCACACCCTGGTGACCAACGCTCCGCTCAGCGAGCTCTCCGCGGTCGAGGGCATCGTGAAACTCGCGGGGATCTTCGGGGTGGCGCTGGTGTGGATCAGCCAGACCAGGATCAACACGGCCAACTACTACCTCGCGAGCATCAACGCCGAGAGCTTCTTCGCCCGCGCGCTGAAGATCCACCTGTCGCGGCGCGCCTGGGTCGTCCTGGTCGGCATCGCCGCGTTCGGCCTCATGCTCACCAACCCGATCTCCTACCTGCTGAAGTCACTGCAGTGGCAGGGCGTCTTCGTCGTGGCGTGGGTCGCGATCGCGCTGGTGTACCTGGCGTTCGCCCGGCGCGACCGGCGCCCGGCCGAGGAGTTCGAGTTCAGGCCCGGCCGGATCCCCGCCTTCAACGCCGTGGGCCTGCTCTCCTGGCTCGCCGCGTCGGCGGCGGGTATCACCCTGGTCCAGGCGGCGGGCTCGTTCGGTGCGACGTGGTCCGCGCCGATCACGTTCGTGCTCGCGGCGGTCATGTACGCGGCCGGCCGCTTCGCCACCGGCGAGCGGCAGGTCGTGCTGCGCCGCCCGTTCGACCCGCGCTCGGAGGTCGAGAACCCCTGGGAGGCCAGGGTCCTGTGCGCCTCGTGCGAACGGCACTACATCGCTCAGGAGATGGACCGCAACCCGGCGACGCCCGACCGCGCCCCCATCTGCGCCGAGTGCGGCAGCAACGACATCGCCTACCTGCGCGCCTCCTATGCCGAGGCCCGGTCCGGCTCGGCCGGCCACAGCGACGTGAACCTGGTCGCGTCCGACTGACCGCGCGGTCTCGGGCGCGCGGGACCGCGTGCACCAACCCCCGGCCGCACCGGCGGCCGGCGGACACCACACAGGGCTACTGAAGGACGTCCGATGCAGCAAGGAACTGACACCGTCGGCCAGCGGACCCCCGGGTCGGCGTCCCCGCCGACCGGGATGCTCGTCGGCGGGGAGTGGCGGGAGTCCCGCGGGGGTACGAGGTTCCCCGTCCTCGACCCCGCGACCGGGGAAGTCATCGCGACCGTCGCGGACGCCGGCGTCGAGGACGCGGCGGACGCCCTGGACGCGGCGGCGGCGGCGTTCCCGCGGTGGTCGGCGACATCGCCTCGGCGACGGGCCGCGCTGCTGCACGAGGTCTTCACGGCCGTCCACGACCGGGCCGAGGACTTCGCCGCGCTCATCACCCTGGAGATGGGCAAGCCGCTGGCGGAGTCGCGTGCCGAGGTCGCCTACGCCGCCGACTTCCTGCGGTGGTACTCGGAGGAGGCCGTCCGCCTCACCGGTACCTTCCGCACGGCACCGGACGGCACCGCGCGCCATCTCACCCTGAACCGGCCGGTGGGGCCGTGCCTGCTGGTGACACCGTGGAACTTCCCCCTCGCGATGATCACCCGGAAGGTCGCGCCGGCGCTCGCGGCGGGCTGCACGGTCGTCCTCAAACCCGCGGAGGAGACACCGCTGTCGGCTCTGCTCCTCGCCCGCGTGATGGCCGAGGCGGGGCTGCCCGCGGGGGTGGTCAACGTGCTGGGCACGAGCCGGCCCGGCCCGCTCGTCGAGGCGGTCCTGGGCGATCGGCGGATCCGCAAGCTCTCCTTCACGGGATCCACCGAGGTGGGCCGCAGGCTGCTGGCGCTGGCCGCGCCCGGCGTGCTCCGAACCTCCATGGAGCTGGGGGGCAACGCGCCCTTCGTCGTCTTCGACGACGCCGACGTCGACGCGGCCGTCGAGGGCGCGGTCGCGGCGAAGCTGCGCAACGGCGGGCAGTCCTGCGTCGCGGCGAACCGCTTCATCGTCGCCGACTCGGTCGCGTCGCGGTTCGTCGGCGGACTGGCCGAGCGGCTGCGCGCCCAGGTCGTCGGCCCGGGGGGTGATCCGCGGTCGACCCTCGGGCCGCTGATCAACGAAGCGCAGCGGGATCGCGCGGTCGGGCTGGTCGACGACGCCGTGGCGCACGGCGCGGAGCCCGTCGTCCACTACGGCGCGGCCGGCCCCGGTGACGCGTTCCTCAGACCCGTCCTGCTGGATCGGGTCCCGCCCTCCGCCGAGATCGCACGGAAGGAGATCTTCGGCCCCGCCGCCGCGGTGTACCGGTTCTCGACCGAGCAGGAGGGCCTCGCTCTGGCCAATGACACCGAGTCCGGCCTGGTCGGCTACGTCTACACCCGGGACCTCGATCGCGCCGTCCGGGCCGTCGAGGCGCTGGAGTGCGGGATGGTCGGGGTGAACCGGGGACACGTCTCCGACGCCTCGGCGCCGTTCGGCGGCGTGAAGCAGTCCGGCCTGGGCCGTGAGGGCGGCGAGCTCGGCGTCCAGGAGTACCTGGAGACCAGGTACGCCTCGATCGGCGCACCCGCGTGAGCCCGGGGTGAGCGTGTCGACCGTCGTCATCGTCGGCGCCTCGGTCGGGGGCGTGCGCACCGCCAGAGCGTTGCGTTCGTCCGGGCACGCGGGTGAGATCGTTCTCGTGGGCGCCGAGGAGCACTTGCCCTACGACAGGCCGCCGCTGTCCAAGGCCTTCCTCGCCGGAACGGCGACCCGGGGGGAGTTGACCCTGCTCGGCGAGGACACGGCGGACGCCGCCGGGATACGGCTGGAGCTGGGGACTCCCGCGACCGCCGTGGACGTGGCCGGACGTGCGGTCGAACTTGCCGACGGCCGGCGCCTGGCGTTCGACGAGCTCGTCGTGGCCACCGGTGCCCGGCCACGTCCCTCCCCGTGGGGCGCCCCGCCCGGCCTGCACGTGCTGCGGACCCTGGACGACGCGGTCGCGCTACGCGAGGACCTGAGGTGCGGCGGGCCGCTGGTCGTCGTCGGCGCCGGCTTCATCGGCGCCGAGGTCGCGGCGACCGCCACTGCGATGGGTCTCGCCGACGTGACGCTCGTCGACCCGGCGCGCGCTCCGCTCGGCCGCGTGCTGAGTCCCGCCGTCGCCCGGCGCTTCGCCCGCCTCCATGCCGACCGCGGGGTGCGGACCCGGTTCGGGGCAGCGGTCACGGGCGTCGAGGCCGTCGACGGCGGGCTCGTGGTGGGGCTGGACGACGGGTCCCGCCTTCCCGCGGCCACGGTGGTCGTGGGCATCGGCGCGGTGCCGAACGACGAGTGGGTCCGCGGCTCGGGACTGACCGTCGCGGACGGCGTCGTGTGCGACCGGTACAGCCGGGCGCGCGGTGCATCGAACGTCCACGCCGTGGGCGACGTCGCCCGCTGGTTCCATCCCCGGCGCCGCCGGCTCGTCCGGGCCGAACACTGGACCAACGCCGTCGAGCAGGCCGAGCGCGTCGCCCACAACATCACGCACCCGGACGATCTCCGGGCACACGACCCCGTCGAGTACGCATGGACCGACCAATACGACTGGCGGATCCAGGTGGTCGGCCGCACGGGCGGAGGCCTTGACCACGTCATCCTCCCCGGCGCCGATCCGGACCACGGCTTCGCGGTCCTGTACGCCGACCCCGCCGGGGAGTTCGCCGGTGCGGTCGCGGTCAACTGGCCCCGAGTGGTGATCGCCTGCCGGAAGGCGCTGCGCGCTCCGGTGTCCCTCGCCACGATGCGGGAGAACATCACGGCCGCGACCGAGCGGCCCCGGAGAACCCGCACAGGGCCCTGACAGGTCTCCGGCTCATGTCCTCCGTGTGCTGGTGCCCGCGCTCGGGCGCGAACCGGCCGGACACGCCGAGCGTGTCCGGCCGGGTTCCGCGTCTCTTGCGGCGGGCCACGTCGTAGAGGGCGCAGCCGATCAGTTCGAGGGAGACGCAGAGGCGTTCCGGGCTGACGTTCTGGGCGATCGTGTCCTCGGGGGTGTGGAGAGGGGCTCCAGCCGGCTGGGCGACTCACCGCCGCGCCAGCTGAAGTTGCCCGCCGGGATGCCGCGCTCGTAGAAGGCCTCGTGGTCGCTGGAGCCCCGGGCGGTGGGGCCCTTGCTCTGGTCGGCGTAGCCGAGCCGCTGCGCGGCGGCGTTCACGGCGGCCGTGGTGGTGTCGTCCGCGCCGTCCACCGGCAGTAGCCAGTACGTGCCCGCCTGCGGGTGGCTGGTGGCGACCATGTCGTTCTGGAAGCAGCCGGTGATCTGCTCGGCGCCCGCGTCGTCGAGTTGCCTCACGTAGTGCCGGGCGCCGACCAGGCCGTTCTCCTCCGCCCCCCCACAGGCAGACGCAGACGGCCTGCTGGGTGGGGAGCCGCTTCAGGACGCGGGCCAGTTCCAGGCACAAGACGGTTCCGCTGCCGTCGTCGTTGGCGCCGGGCGAGCCGGGGACGCTGTCGTAGTGCGCGCTGACGATGACCGCCTTGCCCGCCACCTTGGGGGTATCTGGCCATGCCACCGGCACACGCTCACGCCACCAGCACGTCCACTCACTGAACCGCCATCCCCCGATAACCCTGATTAGCTCGGCTCGCTGGGGAACAGACGAGCCTCCTTGTTTACGGTGGGTTGCACGCTGCCGCTCCCGGCGGGACGTCAATTGCGGGAGAGCGCAATAGACTTGATCTTCCCTGAACTTCGCTGTGGCGTGCCGAAGGGCGCCAGACCCGCCGGCCGTTCACGAGGATGGGCTGTTCGTAGTCCACGAACCTTTTGCCGGGCGCCTCCGCGTGATGCAGCAGTGTCATGGTGTCGAGGGGAGCGCCCAGCAGCAGGACCCGGCCGTTATGGGCCACCGGCCGCGCGAGCGGGCTGTTCGCGCCATGAGGGTCGTCCCACGGATGGTCGGCGGTCAAGTCGGCCGCCGCCCCCAGGGCCGCGAAGCTGACGTCCGGGTGCCGGCTGCGCACCGCCCCCGGCCACCGGCGCAGGGCCTCGGGGAGACGTCCGTTGCCGTGGTCGGCCTCGCTGAGACCGGGGTCGTAGGCGGGGTGCTCCGCGCGCAGAGCGTCCTGCCAGGGCTGAGGCCAGGTGACGAAGTCATAGGGCGGTGCGTCGTTCCAGCCGCAGTACGTCATGAGCGTGCCCCACGGTCCCACCACGTCACCGAGCACGCCGATGACGGTCTGCGGCCCGCCGGCCACGCAGACGATGGCGGACATGCGGGTGTGGAACATGACCGCATCGCCGCGGCCGAGGCCGAGCGCTTCCAGGTCGCGGCTGATCCGGCTCCGGGTCACCGGCCCGTCGGAACCAACGAGCAGGCTCCTCTCATCCATGATCATGATCTAGGCGGGGTCTTCCGGCCGGAGCGAATTCCTTTCCGGCTGGACGGGATCCGGGGGAGCCGGGTTTAATCCTGCCAAGAAAACGTTCACGGTGGGAAAGGGCGAGGACATGCGCAGAACTGTGCTTCTTCCGATGTCGGCCGCGGTGGTGCTGGCCGGTGCCGCGCTCGCCGCCCCGGCGAACGCCGCGCCAGGCGAGGCGGTCTTCTTCGTCGACCCCGGCCAATCCGGCGTGTCCGGCCTCGCGAAACGGGATGGAAATGCCAAGGCCACGGCCTTCACGTCCTTCCGGCAGGTCCAGGACGTCGCGAAGCGCCGGGGCGTCAAGCACGTGCGGCTGCTCATCGTCGGAGGCGTCCACCACCTCACCGAGCCCATCGTCTGGGACTACTCCCCGAAGGGGGCGAGCGTCGTCTTCGACACCGCCCCGGGCACGGGCCGCGTCGTCTTCGACGGGTCGCGGATGAATACCGCGCGGGCAAGCCGCTACCCCGGCGAGACGACCTGTGCGACCTACCTCCTGTGCATCAAGGCCGGGTACGGGAGCTTCACCATCTCCGGCAAGACGTTCCAGAACGCCCCGAACGGGATCAGGCTGAAGGGCAACACGAATATCACCATCACCGGGAACGTCTTCAAGAATCTGAGCGGTTCCAAAGGGTACGGCGGAATCCACACGGAGAGCTCCTCCGGGCTGAAGATCAAGAACAATCTGTTCTCCAAATTGAGGAACTCGGGCAAGATGCACGGCATCTATCTCGTCCGGACTTCGAGGAGCACGATCTCCGGCAACAGGTTCGAGTACGTGACGGGCGACCCCGTCCGCGTCCGCGTCAGCAGCAACAACCTCGTCAGTGGCAACAAGTTCTATCGCTCGGGCTCCTATGCCACGTTCAGCGAGTGGCGGGACACGACGAAGGGCGAGGGGTGCGGCAAGGGCAATGTCTTCAGCAAGAACATTTACGGCAACAGCTACGGCAACAAGAAGAAGTCCATGATCCTTTGGGGCGGGAAGGGCAGCCCGCCGGTCTGGGGCAAGTGCTCCACCCCGTCGATCAAGAACGGCGGCGGCAACAAGTACAGGACCACCAAACCCTGGTAACTCGCCCGCGCGCCCCTGGGGACCTCACGCTCACGTCCGGGCGGGGGTCCCTGCCGTAGGCCGCGGGCGCCCGGACATCATGGTCGCTGTCCGACGTGCCGAGACAGGGAAGACGATCCGGTGATTCCGATCTACACGACCGATGGCGTCCCGATCACGAACGCGGGGCCGGTGGAGCGCGCCTGGCCGGTCTGGACGGACGAGGCCGAGATCGGGCACGGCCTCGACCGCCTGGCGTACCAGGCGGCGCAGCAGGGCGCGCACGCCATCGTGGCGTTGAAGATCACCGCCTACTGGGTCCCGGCCGGGGACACCTACTTGATGCCCGGCAGGACAGTGCAGGACCTCATCCCCCGCGCACGGCATCAACGCGATCGAGAGCACCTTCGCCACGATGCGGCACCGCACCAAGGTCACCAAAGGACCCGGCTCGCGGGCCGCCGCGTCGGCCATGGCGTGCAAACTGATCGAGCCGGCCCAGGCCCGCCAGCGCGTAGTGAACGCCCCCCGCCGGGTCGCCCTCGTCCGCGCCGGGGCTCGCTACGGCCGCAGCCGGCTTGTCGAGCGTCCCAAAGGAGCGGCCGCGTGAGCAGCCCCACTGACGACCCCGCCGAGCCGGACGAACACCGCCGCTACGCCTGCCACCTGCGGGCCCTGGCCGCCGTGGACGCCGACGATGAGCCCACGTTGGTGAACGAGATCCTGCAGGACCCAGACCAGGAGATGGCACAGTCCGCAGTGGCCCGCCACATCGACGACCGGGCACGCCTCCTGCTGACCGACGAACGGTTTCCCGGCTGGGTCCACACCATGACCGGCGTCATCGGCGAGCGGGATTTTCTCACCCGCCGCCTGACCGAATGGACGCTGCTGGCTGCCATCGCCCAGGACAAACCATGGGCGCCGGCCCAAGTCACCGCGGCATCCGACTGGTTCCAGCGAAAGGCCGTCGAAGTCCCGACATCACCCGATGCCCTCGCCCTCCTTGCCGGCCAAGGAAGGACCCGACGGGTTCGAGCGGCAGCCAGCCAACGGCTCCGTCGGCAAGGTCACCAACACGGCTGACTTGATCTACAGGTATTGACTCTTCCTCGACCAGCCACGTCCCCACCCGGCGATGCGCAATGCCGCCGCCGCACCCAAGCGCACCACACACCCCGGCAACCCCAACCAGGCCCACTTGGAGGAGCTGGAGGAGGTCGTCGAGAACGGCGAGGAGGCCCTGTTTGCCGAGCTTACGGCGCTTCCTGCGTTTGAAGGGGATTCCGATTGCGCCGCCTGCTCCGACGTATCCCTTGTCGGCGTTGCAGGCGATCGTGCGGCTGGTGAGCGCGTCGATGATGCCGTGCGCGGGCCGCGGTCAGGTCGTGCGCCGAGCCCGGCAACGCGGGCGAGGCCCAGATCCAATGCTAAATGTGTAATCAATGAACGATCGTGGCCCTTATCTGGGGGATCGCTCACTGGGTCGGAGAGCGAGGCGAACGCGGCCAGGTGCCCGGGCGTCGCGAACGCCGAGACGTCACCGATCTCCAGCAGGATCCGTGCGCTGGTCCTGATCCCGAAGCCGGGCTTTGAGACCAGGACCTCTGGCAAGAGGGTGCGCATGGAGGATCTCCTCCACCTGGACGGCGACCTGTTTGCGCTGGTTATGGACCGATCGCAGCGATCGGGCGAGGTGCGGCAGGACGGTCGAGGCCGCGATGGTGCCGGGAACGACCACGGTCTGGACGTCCAGCGCGTTCTTGATCGCTTTGACCAGGCGTCCGGCCATGCGCGGCGCGAGCGGCTTGGCGGTGGCCAGGAGCTGGTCGGCGGTGGCGACGCGCAGCCCGTCCGGGCCGCCGTAGGTGATGAGAAGCTCCAGGGCGGCCGGGTGGTGCAGCCGCGGGCCGATCGGCTTTTCCAGCATGGGGTAGATGGTGGCGAGCGGACCCCGGATCCGGTTCACCAGCCGCGTGGACTCGGTAGCCAGGTCGTCGTCGAACCCGACCAGAACCTCCAGCTCAGTGAGGGTCTCCTGGCCGGTGTCGACCCGGCGGAGGGTGTGGGAGGGGGCGGGCCGCATCGGCGATGACGAAGGCGTCGCGGGCGTCGGTCTTGGCTTTGCCCGGATGTACATCGGCCAGGCGCCGCATCTTCAAGCAGGCAGGTCGGCGACCTGGCAGCCCTCCGCGCGCGCGACCGCGACCGGCAGCGCGCCGATCGAGGCGGGCTGGGGTCGACCACCACGAGCACCCGGCCGTGGCGGCCGAGCTTGGTGAACAGGGCGCGTAGCCGCTGCTCGTCGTTCGGGAGGAGCTTGTCGTGCAGCTTCTTGCCGGACGGGCCAGGGCACAGGCGTGGTGTTCGCCCTTGCCGACGTCTAGCCCCAGGAACACCGCGTACTCCGAGCTCAAAGCCACCTACGTCGTGCGGGAGTCGATGCACTCTCTGACCTGGTCACGAGTCCGGCGACGGCTGCCGGCATCCACGTTACGGCGAGACGATGTTGCCTGGTCCCTATGAGCGGTCCACCGACGCTACCCATCCGGTGACAACACCCCCCGGATCATGCTTGCGACAGGAGGCTTGAGTCATGCCGGCCCGGGCGACCTGGCTCTCACCGACCAGCGGTCGGCAGGACGTGAAAAAGGTAATGGGGTGGTCGCGATCGAGGCAGTAGTCGTAGCCGTTACCGACGTCGTTCGAGTCGGTTGTGGAACGAACGCGCGTAAGGGATTCTCCATGAAAGGGGCCGCCATCGATCCCGAGGGTGTTCGGGGACCCTGTGCAGCGGAGCTCGGGGTAGGGACTGCATCGGTCTAGCGGAGGAAGGCGGCTAGGTGGGAGCGTGCAGTTTCGGAGCCGAACAGTGCCGCAGACAGCGAGACCATTTCGTCGACTCGGTCGTCGAAGTATATGAGAACGTCGGCATTGGGGAGCCGCTTTGTGGCCTCGAGACCTTGCCGCTCGCCGGCGGTAAGGCTGGCGGTGAGGTCCTCGGTTGCACGCTCCAGGTGCTCTCGAGATACCACGTGCGTGATGAGGCCGCTGTCCAGTGCAAGTTGCGAGTCGAAGGTGGCGGCCGTCAGGAACGTCGTCCGTGCGACTCGGGCACTCATGCGTGGAAGCGCGCTGAGCGAGATCACCGCAGGTGTGAGGCCCAGACGGGCTTCGGTTAAGGCATAGGTCAGGTCGTCGCAGGCCATGGCGAGGTCGCACGCGGCGACGATGCCGAGACCACCTGCCCGGACCGGGCCATGGAGGCGGGCGATCACGGGTAGCGGGTGGGAAAGGATCGCGCGGATAACGCCGGCGAGGCGGTGTGCTGAGACGTCCATCCCTTCCCGGAAGGCCTCCTGGAGGTCTGCGCCGGCGCAGAAGGCGCGGCCCTCGGCCCGCAGTTGGATTGCAAGGACGTCGTCGTCCTCCGCGCGGTTCAGGGCGGCGCGCAGTTCCTCGAGCAGTTGAGAGGAGAGCGCGTTCCGATTCCGGTCGGAGTCTAGGGTGATGACAGCGTGGGCGCGGTCGGCGCTGACGGCCCGGTCGTACCGGACGAGGCGGCTCACGCGACAAGCTCCGAGATCGGCGCCGCGGTAAGCGCTCGAAGCTCCTCGCGGCTCACGCCTGGAGCGACCTCTCGAAGGGTCAGCCCATCGGCGGTGACGTCCAAGACTGCAAGGTCGGTGATGATCCGGTCGACCACGCCGGCACCGGTCAGGGGAAGTGTGCACTGCTCAACAATCTTCGGGGTGCCGTCCTTGGCGACGTGGTCAGTGATGACGACGACCCGGCGGGTCCCAGCGACGAGATCCATCGCGCCGCCCATGCCCTTGACCAACTTTCCGGGGACGGTCCAATTCGCGAGGTCGCCGTTGCTTGCGACCTGAAGGGCACCGAGGATCGCGATGTCGATATGACCGCCGCGGATCATGGCAAAGCTCGTCGCCGAATCAAAGTACGACGCCCCGGGGGTCGTCGTGACGGTCTGCTTGCCCGCGTTGATGATGTCGGCGTCCTCCTCGCCCTCATACGGGAACAGTCCCATGCCAAGCAGGCCGTTCTCACTCTGCAGCAGCACGGTGACACCGTGTGGAAGGTGGTCGGCGACCAGCGTCGGAATGCCGATACCGAGATTGACGTAGTCGCCGTCGTTGAGCTCACGGGCAGCGATCGCTGCCATCTCCTCGCGGGTCCAAGGCATGTCAGGCTCCGATCCTTTCACCGCTCGTCTGGCTGGTCCGCGACCGCACCAAGCGTTGCTCGATGTCCTTGGGGCGGTCGGTCGCGTGCACGGTGACGTCGACGAAGATGCCGGGGGTCATCACATCGTCGGGATCGAGGTAGCCGTCGAGGACGACTTCGGCCTCGGCAATACAGACCCGGCCGCTCATCGCGACGAGTTGGGTTGAAGTTGCGGGCGGTCGCCCGGTAGCGCAGGTTGCCCTCCGCGTCTGCGGTGTGGGCGTGAACCAGGGCCAGGTCGGCGACGATGCCGCGCTCGAGCACGAACGTCTCGCCGTCGAAGATCTCGTGCGGTTTGCCCTCCGCAACCTCGGTGCCGACACCGGTGCGGGTGTAGAAGCCAGCGATCCCGGATCCGCCGATACGCAGCCGCTCGGCGAGGGTCCCCTGCGGGCAGAACTCCACCTCGAGCGCGCCGTCCAGATACTGCTGCGCGAACAGCTTGTTCTCGCCGACGTACGAGGAGATCACCTTGCCCACCTGGCTGTTCTCCAGCAGAAGGCCGAGGCCCCTGCCATCGATACCCATGTTGTTGGACACGATGGTCAGGTCGCGCACACCGCTATTGCGGACGGCCTCGATCAAGTCACGCGGGATGCCGCAGAGGCCGAACCCACCCACCGCAATCGTCATGCCATCGCGGAGTCGCTCGGCGACCGCCGCCTCGGCATCGGCCACCAACTTCGTCAACACGTCATCACTCCTGAGGACCAACGTCTACTGAACGGATGGATCCGTTCTCGCCGGAGGTGGCCTTCCACGTCAAGAGATGGGTCGAACTCGGCCGCTCGGTGAGAAGCCTGACGGACCAGCGTCCACTGAGTGGACGCTGGGGTTGGTACATGGACTCGCCATCGGGTGTCGTCGGAAAGGCCGCTGCGCTGCTGCGCGCCCTTTCGTCTGGAACCGACACCGGTGTGTCTACGACGTCACTGGCAAAGTCAACTGGGCTCCCGCGCGCTACCGCTCACCGCCTGTTGGAAACGCTGGCCGGCGAGGGACTGGTCGACCGCGACGGTCAGACTGGCGGGTGGTTCCTGGGTCCCGAAACTTACGTCCTGGGTATGGCGGCGGCCACCCGCTACGACATGACGAGCGAGGCGCGCGAGAGTGTCCACCGGCTCGCCCGCGAGACCGGCGAGAGCGCGTTCTTCTCGGTACGTCGGGGGGATGAGACGGTGGTCCTGATCCGGGAGGACGGCGACTTCCCGATCCGATCTCATGTCCTCAACGAGGGAGCTCGCTTTCCGTTGGGTGTCGTGTCGGCAGGGCTCGCGATCCTGGCTCATCTTCCCAGCCGCGAGATCGACACGTATCTATCTCGCGCCGACCTCACGCGAAACTGGGGTCCACACCACACCGAGGACGAGATCCGCGCACACCTGTCGGACGCTCGGCGCAACGGCTGGGCCCTCAACCCCGGACACGTTGTTGCAGGCTCTTGGGGGATGGCGGCCGCCGTGTTTGACAACGCAGGCAGGCCGGAGGCGGCGCTGACTCTCACAGGTATCGAGCAACGCTTCGGCGCCGAGCGGCAGCCGGCACTCGGAAGGCTGCTGCTCCAAGAGGCGCATCAACTGGGTCGGCGGGCGTGACCGTCATGTGGCGCTGTTAGTCCTCCGCGAGGCCGAGGCGGCGCTGAAGGCGCCGAGGACGTCGTGCTCACGACGCGCGCACTGTTCAGCATGGCCACGGCGACGAACCGCTGGCATCTCTCGTCGCCGGGATGCGGCCGTACGGCGATCGCGGCACATCACGCGGACCTGGACGCCCGGCGCCTCCAGCCGCTCAATACCCGCGGTTGACTCCCCGAGGGCTCCGAAGACCCTTCCGTTCGGCAGTGACGCACATCTCATCACCCAGGTTTGAATGCGGCGTCAGGTCCGACGACGAAGGTGGCAGAGCGATGTCCAGTACAGTCTCGTCCGAGCACGGCCAGGGATCCGTTCAGCCCCAGGGGTCCGGCTCCCGGCTCGCCGGTGAGGCCGCGGGTGGCACCGGCCGGCGGCGCAGCCCGCTGGGCGAGACCGTCGGGCGCTACATGGTGCCGCTGCTGTTCCTGGTGCTGACCGCCTACTTCGCGATCACGCTGCCGAACTTTCGCTCCTCGGTGAACTTCGTGTCGATGGCGGACGCGCAGAGCATCGTCCTGATGCTGGCGATCGTCGCCTGCTTCCAACTTCGCATTGGCGAGTTCGACCTGTCCCTCGTCTCGACCATGGTGCTGTCCGGCGCCCTCGTGGCCCGGCTGACCCAGGAAGGCCAGGGCTTTACGACGTGCCTCGTGGCGGTGCTGCTGACGGCGCTCGTGCTCGGTGCCCTGAACGGGCTCCTGGTCGTCGTGGTCGGTGTCGACGCGTTCGTCACCACCTTGGGCGTCAACACCCTCGTGAGCGGCCTGATCTACTGGGTCACCGGATCGACCGCGGTCGTCACCGTGCCCGACCCGATCGTCTCGCTGGCGAGGACCGACGTCCTCGGACTCACCTCGGCGACCTGGATCGGATGGCTATTCGTCCTGGTGGCCTGGTACGTCTTCGACTTCACCCCGCTGGGCCGCCACCTGCTCTTCGTGGGCGGCAACCGCGACGTGGCCCGCCTCGCCGGCGTCGGGGTCGAACGCATCCGGTTCCTCGGCTTCGTCGGCGGCGCGATCTTCGCGGCGCTCATCGGGCTCCTCCTGCTCGGGCAGCTCGGTGCCGCGGACCCGTCGACGACCAACCAGTACCTGCTGCCGCCGTTCGCGGCCGTCTTCCTGGGCGCCGCCACGATACGGCTCAACCAGTTCAACGCGCTCGGCACGCTCTTCGCCCTCTACCTCCTGGGCGTCGGCGTCACCGGGTTGCAGCTGATGGGCGCTCCGACCTGGGTGTCCTTGGCCTTCAACGGCATCGCTCTCGTCGTGGCCGTGACCCTGGCCCGCCTCGCCGGACGCAAGGCGGCCGCCGCATGAGCGCCCCGGTGCTGGAGCTCACGGGGATCGCGAAGTCCTTCGGCGCCGTCCGGGCCCTTACCTCGGTCGATCTGGTCGTCGAGACCGGGACGATCGTCGGCCTGCTCGGGCAGAACGGCTCGGGCAAGTCGACGCTGGTGAAGATCCTCACCGGCATCCACCGTGTGGACGCGGGCGAGATCCGCTTCCACGGCTCGGTGCTCGAAAGCCCGGTCCGGCACGCCTCCCGCCGGGGCATCGTCGTCATCCACCAGGACCTGGGGCTGCACCCGGAGCTGAGCGTGCTCGACAACGTCGGGATCGGCGACGGGTACGCGACCCGCACGCTGCTGCCGAGGTCCCGGAGACGAGAGCTCAGCACCTGCCGGCGGCTCGGCGAGCGCCTCGGCATCGATCTCGACCCGTGGCGGCTCGTCAGCGAGCTGAGCCCCGCGGAGCGGGTCTTCGTGGCGGTGATCCGGGCGCTTCGGGAGCTCGAGCCGGGCGGCGGTGACGGCCGGCCGCTCATTCTCTTCGACGAGCCGACGGCGCTGCTGTCCGCGGCCGAGAGCGCCCGTCTCATCGCGATGATGCGCCGGCTCGCGGCAGGCGGGGCCGGGATCCTGTTCATCACCCACCGGCTCGCGGAGCTGATGGCGTCCTGCGACAAGGCGGCCGTGATCCGGGACGGCGCCGTCGTATTCGAGAGCCCGACCTCGGCGGTCTCTCACGACGACTACGTCGAGGCGATGCTGGGCCGGCGGATGTCGTCGTACTACCCGGAGAAGCAGCCGGCCCCCGGCGGCGAGCCTCTGCTCCAAGTGCGCGGGCTGCACGGCCGGCGACTCCAGGGCCTCGACCTCGACGTCCGGCCCGGGGAGATCGTCGGGGTGACCGGACTGGTCGGCATGGGGCAGGAGGAGGTGCCGATGCTCCTGTGCGGCGGCGCCCCTGCCGCCGGAGGCGCGGTCGAGGTCGGCGGGCGGTCGATCACGACGGTGCGGGACGCCCTGGAGTCCGGGATGGCGATGGTTCCGGGCGACCGGCGCCGCGACGGCGTGTGGACCGGGACCACGGCCCAGGAGAACGTGACCCTGCCGGTGCTCGGCACGCTCGTCCATCGCGGGCTGCTGAGGTCGCGCCGGCAACGCGCACGGGCAGAGGACCTGATGGCGCGTGTCGGGGTCCATCCGAACCGGCCGGACCTGCCGATTTCCGCCTTCAGTGGCGGAAACCAGCAGAAATTGGTCTTCGCGAAGTGGATGAACACGTCTCCGCGGGTGCTCGTGCTCGACGAGCCCACCCAGGGCGTCGACGCCGCCGCCAAGCACGACCTCCTCCAGTGGATCGTCTCTGAGACGACGCGTGGCATCGCCGTGGTGATGGCCTCCGGTGACCACGAGCAGGTCGCCGCGCTGTGCCACCGCGTGCTCGTGCTCCACGACGGCGCCATCGCCACGGTCCTCGAAGGCGACCAGGTCACCGAGGAGCAGATCCTCAAGGCCTCCAGCGGACTGATCTCCTCGGGACAACCGACCCACGATCTCACCGAACACACCAGGAGGATCCAGTGAAGAAGCACGTCAGCATGATGGCCGCGTTCGTGGCCGTCGCCGCATGCCTGACCGGCTGCGGTGAGGTCGGCACCTCGTCCGGGGGGTCCGGCAAGGCCCAGGCCGACTGCAAAGCCGCGGCATCGGACGCCGTCGACGCGCTTCGCGCCGTTCCCGAGTTGTACATCCCCGACGCCGCCGCCAAGGGCGCCGTGGCGGCCGGCAGGTCGGTTTGGGTCGTCAACCTGCTCAGCAACGACCTGACGAAGAACATCGACGCGGGAATCAAGGCCGCCGCGTCAGCCCTCGGCATGGAGTTCCATGAGCTCAACGGGAACGGCACCGCCCAGTCCGCCAACCAGGCCCTGTCCGCCGCGCTCGGTGCCGGCGCCGACGCCATCGTGACGAGCGGAATCGACGCCTCGATCGCAAGCAACCCGCTTCAGAAGGCCAAGAACGCCGGGGTCCCGGTGATCACGATTCTCGCCGACGACGTCGATGCCCCGAACGACCCGCTCGTCTACGCCGACATCACCTTGAGCGCCGACCACGTCGGCAAGGCGTGGGCCGACTACGCGCTGCACAGCACCGGCTGCGACCTCGAGCTGGGCAACGTCTCGCTGCCGGCGTCCATCCCACTCAGCCACGAGGTCGGCAAGGTCACCGAGAACGAGATAGCGCGGCTGTGCTCCGCCTGTGACGTCCACACGATCGAGATGGACGTCGCGAACCTTGCCACAGGCCTTCCGACCCAGGTGCAGAGCATGATGAAGCAGCACCCGGGCATCAACTACCTGGCCGTCGGCTTCGACGCCGCGGTCCCCTTCGCCGGACCGCCGGCACAGCGGATCAACAAGGACGTCACCCTCATCTCGGCCAACGGCCTGGCGCCCAACCTCCAGATGATCAGCGACGGCGGAGTGCAGGACGCCGACATGTCCTTCCCGCCGAACGACTACATCGGCTGGCTCGCCGTCCACTCGGTGCTGGCGGCCCTGTCCGGCACGCCCAGGGAGAACCTGAAGATTCCGATGCGGCTTATCGACAAGACCAACATCGAGGACGGCGACCTGACCACCCTGTACCCGACGTACAACGGCTTCCAGAAGGCTTTCGAGCAGGCCTGGGGCGTGGGCTGATCCCCTCCTTATCATGGACTCAGCGGCACCGCGGGAGGAGGCAGCATGACGGACGAGAGCGTCCCTAGCAGGCACGTGCTCGACGCGCTGCTCGACATCCGCACAGTCTTCGACCAGAGGTCGGCGCTCACGCTGACTCTGCGCGAGGTCGTCGAGGCGGAGGGCCGGCAGACGGCGGTGTCCTGGGTGGCGCTGCCGTATCCCGGCGGCGGCCTGGTGATCGAGCACCTGCTGGGGCAACGGACCTCGGAACTGGAGAGCCTGGGCATCCGCCAGGGTCGGGGACTCACCGGCCTCGTGTTCGCGCAGTCTTCGATCCACTGGGTCGAGGAGTACGCCGAGGCCGCCAGCATCACGCACGAGTTCGACCACATCATCGAGGCGGAGCGGGTGCGGCGGATGATCGCCGCCCCGCTCTCCATCGAGGAGGAGGTCCTCGGTGTCCTCACCGTCGGACGACGCGACGCGGGACCGTTCGCGGATCGCACCATCGCTCACATCGAGCAGGTGGCCGAGCGGGCGAGCCTCGCGCTCGGCATCGCGCGCCGCAGCCGTGACAACGCGGCGGCCGCCGCGCTAGCAGAGCGGCGCCGGATCAGCGAGGAGATCCACGACAGCGTCAGCGCGTTGCTGTTCTCGATCTCGTCGCGGACCGAGAAGGTGCATCGGCGAGCGGCCGACCTCGAGCTCGCCCGCGAGTTGGAGACGCTGCAGCACGAGGTCGCCGAGGTCAGCGGGATGGTGCAGGACCTGATCCATGGGTGGCACGCGAGCGCGACCACCGACCTGCGGGCCGAGATCCAGGGCACCGTCGACGATTTCCGCCGCCGTACCGGGATCGAGGCGATCGCCGTCTTCCTCGGCACCCTCCCGGCGCTGGACGCCGCGCGCGTCGAGGCCTTGGTCCGGTTCGTCGCCGTGACGCTGGCCAACGTCGAACGGCACTCGTCCGCGACGCGCGCCTCGGTGACCGTGGCTGCGCTGCCCAACCAGTTGACCGTCGCCGTCTCGAACGACGGCCTCGCGCCGCCCATGGTCCGGCCGGGGATCGGTCTCACCAGCGCGGAGACCAGGATCGCGAGGGTCGGCGGCAGCGTGTCCATCGTGGACGACGACGCGACGGAGGGCTTCACGATCAGGGCACGGATCCCCCTGTGACCATCAAGCTGTTCGTCGTAGACGACCACCCCATCGTCCTGGCCGGGATCCAGAACGTCTTCGTTGACGAGGACGAGTTCGAGCTCGTCGGAGCCGCCACCTCCCTCCCCGAGGCGGTCGCGGCGGCGCACCATCGACAGCCGAACGTGATCTTGCTCGACGTCCGGCTCGGCGCCACCGACGTCACCTCGGCCGTCACGGCGCTGCACGCGGCAGCGCCTGAGGCCTGCGTCGTGCTCTTCACCGCCGACCCCCAGAACCCGCAGATCCCCGACGCGCGACGTGCCGGCGCGGTTACGGCGGTGCCGAAGGACACCGCACCCGCCGATCTCCGTGCCGTGGTCCGGGCGGCCGGGGAAGGCAGGCTCCACGACGACTCGCCCACTGGGCGCTCGCTGCTGACACCACGGCAACGCGAGGTCCTCGCCTGCGTCGCCGCCGGTATGACCAACAGCGAGATCGCCCAGGAGCTCGGACTCCGGCCGACCACGGTGAAGGCCTACTGGCAGGAGATCCTGCAGCGCATCGGGGCGCGGAACCGGGCTGACGCCATCGCCAACGCGTATCGTCTCGGCCTCCTCTGAGGCGGCACCGCGCCGAGCACGGTAAAGACCCCTCCGTTCGGCAGTGACGGCCAGCCCGGCGCTCCAGGAAGGCCACTGCTGGGTGCCGGAGTCGAACGGAGGTTGGTGAGGTATGGACAGTTCCGCAGCGCTCAACCGCTTCGCAGGCGATCTGCTGACCCGGACAGGAAGCCGCTGCTCCGCGAGGTCACCGTGCTCACGATGGACGCCGGGTGGGCGACCTCGAGGAGGCCGACGTCCTCGTCGAGGGCCGACGCATCGCGGCGATCGCACCGCCTCGAGGTCGGCGACGAGGACGTCCTGGTCCTGGAGCTGCCGGGGCACGTCGCGATTCCCGGGCTGCAGGACACCCACCGGCACTGCTGGCGGACGCAGCTTCGGCGGATGTTCGTCGACATCGATCTCGACCGTCGCGGGCGGTGGTGTTCGGGGCCGCCTGCCGCACCTGCCCGCTGCGTGAACGCCGCACCACCAGCAAGACCGGCCGAACCCTGCAACTGCAACAACCCCACGAGGCGCTGCTACGCCAAGCCCGCCACGACCGGGCCAACCACCCCGACCTGCGAGCGACCTACCGGCAGCATCACCCCATGGCCGAACGCTCCATCGCCTGGCTGATCGGCCCCCACGACCGCGCCCGCAAACTCCGCCACCGCGGCATCCCCAACGGTGGCCTCTGGCTCCACCTGCGCATCGCCGGTCTCAACCTAAGCCGAATGCTCGACCTCGGCCTCACCCACACTCCCCACGGCTGGGCACTGCCCTGACAGCCGGGCCCACCAGGGCCAGCCGCCCCTTGCACGGCCCCGAACCCTCCACCAAATCGAACCTGCGGGAAGGGCGACCACTCCGTCAACCCCATGGGCTCGATGTCACCCGCCGCACAGACGGCCATGTCGGCGCCCATCCCGCCTCCATCACCCCTTGTTCAGCAGACTCCCAGACGAGTGATCCCTAATGATCACGATGTGGTCGGCCCGTCCCGGCATGCGAAGAGGGTGACCGAGATCAATGTGTGAACCGACCTGGTGGCCGTCCGGCCGGGGCTGCTGCTGATCGGCGACAAGGGCTTCAAAGCCCGCTGCTTCGAAGACGAACTGGCCCACTGCGGCATCGAGCTGCTGCGCCCCTCGATGCGCAGCGAGCCCGACCGGCCCGCTGAACCTCTACTCAAACCGGTCCGGCGGCTCATCGAGTCGGTCAACGACACCCTCAAAGGCCAACTCGACCTGGAACGGCACGGCGGCCCACCATCGAGGGCGTCTCGGTCCGAGTCGCCCAGCGCATCCTGGCCATGACCGCCGCGATCTGGCACAACCACCACACCGGCCAACCCATCACCTGATCACTGACCGCGTACGACCATTAAGAATCACTCGTCCAGAGGGCGGGGCTCGGCCGCGATGCGACTCTGCTTCACCGACGCCTGCTACGGGACGCGAGCCGAGCACGGCGAAAGACCCTTCCGTTCGGCAGTGACGGGCAGCTCGGCCTCCGGGATTCAATGCGGTGTCCCGTCCGATCGAGCCCGGAGGTCGTGTTGAACGCCGGACTGTTCCCGCCCCTCGACGGCTTGGGGCAGCTGCTGCCCCGAGCCGCGCGGCGCTGGCCTCGTCGTACCGCCCTGGTCACCGATGAACGAACCCTCACCTTCGAGGAACTGGACCAGTTCGCGGGCCGGGTCGCGCATGCACTTAGCACCCGCGGTGTCAGGCCCGGTGACTGCGTCGCGCTGTTCTCCCAGAACCGGTGGGAGTGGATCGTCGCCTACCACGGCGCCCTCCGCTGCGGAGCGGTCGTCAACCCGCTCAACGTGATGCTGACCGCCGGCGAGCTGGACTACATCCTGGGTGACTCGGGAGCCAAGGTCCTGCTGGCCTCCGGGGAACGCCTGCAGGCGGTCGGGGCGGCACTTGGGAGCGTCCCGGGCCTGGAGCAGGTCATCTCCTTCGACGACGCGGACGCGCCGGCCGCCACGCCCTTCGCGTCGCTCCTCGCCTCGGCCGACACCGAGCCCTTCGAGCCTGTGCAGGTGGACCCCGGGTCCACGGCCTGTATCGCCTACACCTCCGGGACGACCGGCCATCCCAAGGGTGCCATGCAGTCGCACCGCTCGCTGGTGCTGAACTGCGCGTACACGGCGACGATGCACGTGCGGACGCCCGAGGACGTCGTCCTCACGGCCCTGCCGTCGGCCCACGTGTACGGGAACGTCGTGCTCCACAGCACGTGGATGGCCGGTGGCCGGGTCGTGCTGATGACCCGGTTCGATCCCGAGGGCGCGATCCGGCGCATCGAGCAGTACGGCGCCACCATGTTCGAGGGGGTGCCGGCCATGTATGCCACCATGCTGGCGACGCCTGCGCTGGCGGAGGCCGATCTCTCCTCCCTCACCCGCAGCACGGTGGGCGGGCAGACGATCGCGGAGAGCGTGATCGAGTCCTGGGAGACGCGGACCGGAGCTCCTCTGATCGAGTTGTGGGGGATGACGGAGCTGTCGGGCCTGGGCTCTACTCACGCCCTGTACGCCCCCAACGTCCGCGGCTCGATCGGGGTGGCGCTTCCCGGGAACGAGCTCCGGGTGGTCAGCACCGAGGACGGCGTCACCGAGTGCCGGCCCGGCGAACGCGGTGAGCTCGTGGCCCGTGGCCCGCTGGTCACGTTGGGCTACTACCGCGACGACGCGGCCACGGCCGAGGCGATCACGCCCGACGGCTGGCTGCGGACCGGCGATGTCGCCACCCACGACGGCACCGGGCGGTTCTTCGTCGTCGACCGGCTCAAGGACATGATTTTGACCGCCGGCTACAACGTGTATCCCGCGGAGATCGAGCGGGTGCTGATCGGGCACCCGAGCGTGGCGCTCGTCGCCGTCGGTCGCGAGCCGGACGAGGTGAAGGGCGAGGTCGCGCACGCGTACGTCGTACCGGCGCCCGGGTCCACCCTGGACGCGGCGGAGCTGACGGGCTACTGCCGGCAGCACCTGGCGGCGTACAAGGTCCCGCGTGCCATCCACTTCGTCGACCAAATGCCGACCACCTCCAGCGGCAAGCTGATGCGCCGCATGCTGCGTCAGCCGGACGCCGCGCACTGACATGGGCGCATAATCGCCAGAACAGAAGGGACCCCATGCCGAACGACATCTACGGTGCGGACGCGACCGAGCTGGCAAGCCTCGTGCGCACGGGCGAGGTCTCGCCGCGCGAGCTCGTCGAAGCAGCCATCGCCGGGATCGAGGAGACCGATCCGACCCTCAACTTCATGGTCCACCGGCGGTACGAGGAGGCCCTCGCGGACGCCGACGGACCGCTCCCAGACGGCCCCCTCCGCGGGGTTCCCACCGTCCTCAAGGACCTCGGGCAGAACCTGATGACCGGGCAGCCCAACTACGCAGGGTCCGCCGTGATCCGCGACCTGGGCGTGATCGCGGACCACGACAGCAACGTCACCCGCAAGCTGCTCGACGCCGGCCTCGTCGTCCTCGGCCGCACGAACGTCCCCGAGTTCGGGCCCACGGTCACGACAGAGCCGGTCGCGTTCGGGCCGACCCTGAACCCGTGGGACACCACGCGCTCGCCCGGCGGGTCGAGCGGCGGCTCGGCGGTCGCCGTCGCCTCGGGCAGCGTCCCGCTGGGCCACGGCGGGGACGCCGGCGGCTCGATCCGGATCCCGGCGTGCATGACGGGACTGGTCGGGTTGAAGGCCTCGCGCGGCCGCATGTCGATGGGCCCCGACCAGGGCGAGGAACCCGCCGGGTTCGCCGTCGAGGGTGCCATCACCCGCACCGTGCGCGACGCGGCGACCACCATTGACGTGCTCGCCGGCTGCGAGCCGGGCGACCCCTACACCGCACCGACACCGGCGCGACCGTTCGCCGCCGAAGTCGGCCGAGCACCGGGCCGACTGCGCATTGGGGTGACCACCGGGCTCGACGACTTCGAGACCGATCCCGCCTGCGCGCTGGCGGCCACCCAGGCCGGCGAGCTCCTGGCCGAGCTTGGGCACGACGTGGACTCCTCCACGCCGGCGCCGATGCAGACCCAGCGCTCAAAGCTGATGCCGCACTTCTTCGGAACGCTCTCAGCACTGTTCGCGGCGACCATGATGGAACTCGAAGGAAACCTCGCCAAGCCGCTGGACCTCGACCGCTTCGAGCCCTTGACCCGCGACCACATCGAGACCGGGCGCCGGATGAGCGCCGCCGACGCCACCCACTCGCGCCTGGTCCTCAACCGCTTCACCCGTGCCATGGCCACCTGGTGGTCGGACGACGGCTGGGACCTGCTGGTCACCCCGATGATGCCGGTACCGCCGTTCCTTCTCGGCTCCCTCGACTTCGACCCGGCCGACCGTGAACGCTCGCACGACCGCATCTACGCGGCCACGCAATACAGCGCCCCGTTCAACATCACGGGCCAGCCAGCGATCTCGCTCCCGCTGCACTGGGCCCCCGACGGGATGCCGATCGGCGTGCAGCTGGTTGCGGCCTACGGCCGCGAGGACCTGCTCGTCCGGGTCGCCTCGCAACTCGAGGAGGCAGCTCCCTGGGCGCACCGGCGTCCGCCGGTCTTCGCTGGGGCGTCCGTGTCCTGATCCCTCACCACGGCCCGCTTCGTACAATGACGGGATGCGCCAGCCCGAGAACGGGCGCCATTTCGCCGTCCCGAGTCGGGTGGCGACCGCGCTCGACAGCGGGCTCAGCCTCGACGAGGTGCTCGACATCTCGATCATCGGGCCTGGACCTGACCGGGCGGGACAGCGGGGGGCATCAACGTCGCCGACGTCGGCGCCAACGGCTGGTCGACCGCAGCCACCACGGTTCGAGAACGGGCTCACCCGCGGCATCGACGTGCACCGGCTGCGCACCTCGCAGACGCTGGCGGGGGCTGGCCTTCCGCTCCACCGAAACGACGAGACCCGGCGGGTGAGCACCGAGGAGATCGCGCTGACGCAGGTGATCGACGGTCAGGGGCGGTGGCGATCGAGCGGGCACGGGCCTTCGAGGCCGAGGCGCTCTACGACTTCGGGCAGCGCTTCGGCACCGGGACCCGATCGAGGACTCGCTCCAGTACGTCGTCGACCGAGCAGATCGACGGACCGGTCTGCTCCATCGAGGTCCGTCACGGGGCCTACCCGTCTGTGCTGATCCGGCCGTGGCGTGGCGCCGGAGCACGACAAGGTGCGCGACCGGCCGCTGCCGCTCCCAGCGCCCGGCTGCGGCGCGGGGTGCCGATCCGGCGGCGGTGGGCGGCGAGCAGGCGCGCAAGGTACTCCACGATGTGCGCGAAACGTCGAGCGTGGCAACATACGTGACCAACGTGAAGCCTCTGGTAGCTACGGGCATGACCTTGTGGTGAGGCCTGTCTTACCAGAGGCTTTACGTCTGTGTGCATCTATGGCTCGACACCAGGCCCGTCCGTCTGAGTGCACTTCGCGCTACCTCGCGCAGATCATTGCACTGAGAAAACGTGAGTAGCGCCCCACGACGGACGTCCCGCGAAGGCATTGACTCTGCGTGGGGTATGCCTATGGGGGCCAGGCAAGGGGCGTCGAGGTCATCGGTACGGTGACCTCGACGCCCCGCCGGTCGGCAAGCGAGGTCCGGCTGCCCACTGTGCAGTTTGATGCAAATAACGCCGGAACCGCATAAGGGTGTCCGGATCGTCGGCGCGATGGCTCACTCCGTCGGAATCGGTGATTCCGCCCCTGATGAAGCTGTTGACCACCCAGACCACGTTCCAATTGAACATTTCCGGGTCCACATCTTCCGCGACGGCTTGAGCGATCAGGCCGACGATCTGGTCCAGCTCTCGAAGGCTGTCGCGCACCTCCGCCTCCGGGATGTCAGTGGCGTCGGACATCCAGCGGTGCATCCAGAGCGCCGGCAACTCTGGGTACTGCAGGCAGAAGTCCAAGTATGAGTCGATCAGGCGGATGAGGCCGGCGACGTCGGGGGTGAACTCCTTCAAGGCACCTTTCATGGATTCAATACGGAGTGCGGTCAGCTCCCTCAAAACGACCTTGTACAAGCCGATCTTGCCGCCGTAGTGGTCGGTCACCACGCTGTGCTCGATGCCGCAGGCATCGGAAATAATTTGCGTGGAAGCCTCGTCGTAGCCGAGCTCGGAGAACAGTCGTGCGGCAGTGGTGAGTACGCGCTCGGGGATGCGGCCGCCGTCCCCGTCTGAAGCCTCGTACGTGTGCGGCATTGACAGCACCGTCCCTCCATAAGACTCACTCAACAGCGTATTCTTCACCGGACCAGGCCGAACATAGAGAAATAGTCAAAACCGGGTATTGCGGGCGCAATGGATGGGGATATATCGCCCCATGCCCAAGTGCGCTGCGAGCCGTCGGGTGCAGCTCGACGCCCGCGTCCGCGGCGAGCGGATGGTCGTTGCCACCCGGGTCCCGAGCAGCCGGCGAAGAGCTGCGACGCAGAACAGCCGGGGTCGCCCCACTGTCGTCGACTCGGTAGGGGAGGGAGGGGCAATCAGGGGGTGAGGTCGCGGCCGACGAGGTCGAGCCGCGGTCGATCGGGTAGTGCGCGTGCAGCTCCGGCGGCGTCCAGCGGATACACGGCGGCCGGTTGGCCGGCATTCAGTTCGGCGTGGGGGCGCGTGCCGGTGTCGCAGTGGGTGAGATCCGCTTGAATGCGTGCGGCTGGGGTGTTCGGCACGGTTTCGGGGGTGGCTCCGAACCCCCCGGCGGACCAGGTCCGGGGTGAGGAAGTCGGGAAGTCGTCTCTCGGAGGGACGAGTGCGGCGAGTGGTCCGGCCTTCAGTTGAGCCGAGCGGCGAATCCGGCCCGGCCACCACCGCGACATCCTGGGCACCTGGGCCGGCGACGGCGGTGAGGGCGCCAAGTACTGGCTGCACGTGTTCACCGAGCTGGAGGACCGCGGCGTCGAGGACGTCCTGATGCTGGTCTGCGACGGCCTCAAGGGCCTGCTCGAGGCGGTGGAGACCGTCTGGCCTCGCACGATAGTCCAGCCCTGGCCCTGGACGTGCCGCTGGCGGGCGCCGTGGTCGCGGTGGACGTGGTGGACGCCGGGAACATGCTCGAGAACCGGCCGGACTTCACCCTGCCCTTCCTGGTAACGGTCGCGCTGGGCTCGATCATCGCGATGCGGTGGCGCTGGCCCCGGCGCGCGCGGGCAGTGGCGACGGCCCTATCGTGCGTCGCGGCCGTGACCGGTGTGCTGTGGGATCCGTTGCGGCGTCCGCACTCGTGCTGTGCACTGTCACGTCCATCGAGCCTCCGCGGTGGTCGGCCCGCGCGCTGGGCGGATGCCGTCGCGCGCGACCGCCGCTGCGGGTGGCGGCCGCCGGAGGGAACGGCCGCTGCCTGGGTGGTTCCCGCCGGCGGTTGGCTGACCGGCCACCTGCTGCGGTGCCGCAGATGGCACGCGGCCCGTCTGGCCGAGCAGCAGGCGCACCGGGTCCTGGCCGATGAGCGGCTGCGAATCGTGCCGTCGTCGGAACCGGAGGCCCGGCAGCACGGTTGTGGGTTCCTGCCGCGAGGGACCAGCGGTGTGGTCCTGGCGCCGTCCTTCTCGCTGGGATCGGCCCTCGCCATCAGCCGCCGTTCGAACTCTTGCTGCGCTCGCCCAGGACGAGCACCCCGATCCCGAGGAGCCCGGTCGCGATGCCGATGAACGGCTGGTACTCGTGCGCCCACTTCAGCAGGAACCCGAACTTCGCGTCGTCACTGAACATCGTGGCGATTGCCGAGCCAAAGCCCTGGATCATCACGATTACACCGAGGAATCCCCACATGGGATAAGTATGTCGGCCTCGGACGCTTGCCCATCGCTCTAGAGGTCGCCTGGTTTGACGGCGGTTTGCTGACGATTTCAGACGGCTGCAAGATGCCCGGTTCGTTCTGCGCCTGCCCTGAACGGCGAACCGTCCAGCGACGACACTCCGAGCTGACGGTTTCTCATGATCCGCCAACACCTGCGGCCCCCTCCGCCCGGCGGAGGGGGCCGCAGCAGCCTTCAAGTGGAGCGGCGGGCGGTGGCCAGGGCGGCGGCAGTCAGGGGGAAGAGGGCCGTGACCGCCAGGATGGGGGAGGGGTTCCATGACTCCGCGAGGGCCCCGGCGAGAGCCGAGCCGATCCCGCCGCCGACGAAGAACGTCAGGTTGAGCAGGCCCATGCCCGCGCCGCGCAGCGGCATCGGGAGTCGTGCCGACACCTCACCGGTGATCACGACCTGGGTGACGGCGAACGCTGCGAGGCAGAGCGACGCCGCGACGACCGGCGGCCAGGGGCCGCCCTCACCTGTGGAAGCCGCGGCCAGTGCGGCGGCTGCGGCGAGCGCGGTGCCGGCCAGCAGCAGGCGGCCGCCCCGCGCGCCGAGAGAGCCGGCGCGCCGGGCCAGTGCCGCGCCGACCACGGCGCCCGGCAGCAGCGCGGCGCCGATCTTGAGGACGTTCCAGCCGTGCTCCCCAGCGAGGATCTGCGGAACCACGTACATCGCGGCGAAGAGCCCGCCGAACACCCCGGCCCCGATCACCGCCGAGATCCGGTAGCCCGCCTCGCCGAGCACCGGGTGCGGGACGAACCCGTCCGGCCGCCGCGCCACCCGCCATGCCAGCGCCCCGCCGGAGAGGACGAGCGCCGCCGCGAGCGCGGCGACGACCGTGCCGCCAAGGTCGAGCGTCCTGGCCTGGATGAGCACGAGCATCGCGCTCACGGCCGCGGTCAGCGCGGCGGCCCCCGCGACATCGACGAAACGGCGCGACCCCGGCCGCCGCGCCAGCCCGAGGCAGAACGGGACGGCCGCCACCGACAGCACAGGAAGCACGACGGTGACACGCCAGCTCAGCCAGGTCGTCACCGCGCCCCCGGCCAGCGTCGCCGCGGAGGCGAACACCGCCATGACCGCGCCGTATCCGGCGAGCACCCTCGGACGATCGGCGGGCTCCACACCGGCGAGCAGCGCGGCCCCCACCGCCGCCGTCCCCCCGGACCCCGCCGCCAGGACGAGCCGTCCGGCCACCAGGACGCCGAGGCTCGGCGCCGCGGCGCACACGACCGCCCCGGCGGCCAGCACCGCCGCCGCGATCAGCAGCGTGGCCCGCGTGCCCCACCCATCTGCCAGACGGCCGAAGACGGCGGTGCCGACGCCGAGCGCCAGCGCGTGCGCCGTCAGCACCCATGCGACCTCCGCGGGCCCGGCGTGCAACTCCCTGGCGATCTCCGGGAGGGCCACGGCCGCCGCCGTCACGCCGAACACCGACGGCCCGAACAGTGCGCCGAGCCGCAGCGCGGTCGGCGCCGGGCCCATGCGCGGCGCCGCGACCCCGGCCTCCGCGGTCGCGGTCACCGGTCGCCCCGCAGCGACGACCAGCGCTCGTCGTCCACGAAGTGCACGTCGTAGCGGTCCTGCTCGGCCCGCAGTCCCTCGAACGGCTCCAGCCCGTGCTGGACGCGGGCCAGCCGCCGAAAGTAGCCGAAGCGCTCGACCCCGGGCGCGAGGACGGCCAGCAGGTCGGCGCCCGTGCCGGCCGCCGCGCCGAAGGCGTGCGGTAGCCGCGGCGGGACGACGACCAACCCGCCCGCCGCGACGGTCTCAACCCGATCGCCGAGGAGGAACTCCATCGTCCCGTCCACGACATAGAACAGCTCGGTGGACAGCGCGTGGTAGTGCGGGGCGGCGCCGTCGCGGCCCGGCCCCACCGTGAGCCGGTTGGCGCCGAGCGCGCCCGCGGTCTGGCTCGCGTCGGCGAGCAGGGTGAACGCCCCACCTTCCGGAAGTCCGACGGCCTCCGCGGCCTCCGGGATGACAACGAGGGGATGCAACGACCTCACGCTCCTGTCGAATATCGGGTTTTCGTCCGAGCTCCATTCGAGCCGGGGAACAACCCGCGAACCACAGGCGCTTTGGACCCTGAGTCATCACGGATCGAGATGAATCGAGGGGGGCCGGGTGGAACTGCGCCAGCTGGAGTACTTCGTAGCTGTCGCCGAGGAGGGCGGGTTCGGGGTCGCCGCCGAGCGCATCGGCATCGTCCAGTCGGCGGTGAGCCAGCAGGTCCGCCGGCTCGAACGCGAGCTGGGCGTGCGGCTCTTCGACCGCACCACCCGGCGCGTCCAGCTGTCCGGCGCGGGCGAGCGGCTGCTGCCCGAGGCGCGTGCCGTCCTCGCCGCCCTGCACCGCACACGGCAGGTCGCGGCCGACGTCCGCGCCGGTGTCGACGGCGTCCTGCGCCTGGGCACCGTGCACGGCCCCGGCGACCGGATCTACCGCGTCCTCAGCGAGCTGGCCGCCGTGGCGCCGCGCGTCCAGGTCCGCCCCCGCCGCCTGGCCCTGCCCGACCGGCTGTCCGCCGTCCGCTCCGGGGAGCTCGACGCCGCTCTGATCCGCGCGCTCAGCGACGCCCCCGGTCTCGAACTGCTCCCGGTCTGGACGGACCCGTTGTACGTCGCCCTGCCCGCCGGGCACGCCCCGGCGCAGCGCCCCGCACTCGACCTCGCGGATCTGGCGGACCTCCCCCTCCGCCTCGCCCCGCGCGAGGACAACCCGCCCTTCCACGACCTCATCACCAGCGCCTGCCGGACGGCCGGGATCGCGCCGCCGCTCGGCCCGCCCTTCACCACGTTCCAGGAGACCCTCACCGACATCGGCGTGGGCGACCCGTCCTGGACCGTCTTCTACGAGGTGGCGGGCCTCCCCGAAATCCCCCGCGTCACCGTCCGCCGCCTCACCTCTCCCACGATGACGACCTACCTCGCCGTCCCGCCGGGCCCGCCCGTCCCGGCCGTTCGCCACCTGCTGGAAGGCTTGATCCGGGTCACCTGACAAAGACCGTGGGCGGCTGGTTCGGCTTGGCAGAGGAAGGAGCCGTACGGGCAGCGCGAAACGGTAGGACGCGAAGAGGTGTTCCAGGTGGCGCTGATGTCGCGGGCGACGTGCTCAGGAGATCGAGGAGCATCTCTGCGAAAGGGGTGGCCCTGGCGTCGGTTCTGGTCACGGCATATCAGCGGCTGTTCTCCGAGTCTGCGTCACCAAGCCCCCTCCGCGAAGGCTTCGTTACGTAGCGGGAAGTGATTTCCTGGTGTCAGATCTGACACCGGCCACCAGCAGCGCGGCCTGAGCCGCGGGCTTCCTCCGCCGCGAGCTCGAATCCGCGCCACCTCCTCGCCTCGTCCACGCCGTTTCAACGCCTCGGCCGCTTCTGGCGTTCACCCGCCCGCCTGTGGTGACCGCGCCGGATCGAAGAGGCTGTGCAGGACGCTCTTCAGGGCCGAGAGGACACGTTCGTCCGCTACACGAAGTGGACCTGGAGCGGGGTGTGCGGCTACTCGAAACCCGCGTCAAGGACCCCGCCCTCAACGACACCACCCGCTGGGTGCTGGACACGACCAAGATGGCCGTGGAGCGGGCCGCTCGGGTGCCCCATCATCGCGAGCTCGTCCACACGCCCGTCGTGACCGCCCCTGGGCACGCCTGCCGATCGCCACGATGGGCGGAGGACGCTGTCGGCGGCTTCCTCCACGGCGCTTCTGTAGGGCGTCGGCCTCGACGAAGACCGGGGCGGCGGGCACGCGGCATGGAACGAAGGTGGACCGGATGACCGAGGTCAAGCAGGTGCTCCCGCAGCAACTGTCGACCGCTTGGGCGCTCTTCGAATACCACGCGCCGCAGTGGCACGAGGACGACCTGTTCTGGGAACCGGCACCGTCGCACTGGACCATGCACCAGATCGAGGGCGGTTGCCCCCGGACTTCTCCGACGTCGAGCCCACTCCCGTCCCGGCCCCCACGATCGCCTGGCTGACCTGGCACATCGGCTGGTGGTGGACCACGGCGCTCGCTCATCTGAAGCAGACCGACATCCCGGCACGCGAAGAGATCGAGTGGCCGGGCACCTGCACCTCGATCACCGAATGGCTGGGCGACATCCACGAGGCATGGCGGACGGCGCTGGCGGCCACCGACCGACTCGACGAACGATCGGCGTTCCCCTGGCCCGAGGAGGCGGGCCACACCGTCGCCGACATGTGCGCAGGGGTGAACATCGAGCTCATGAAGAACGTCTCCGAGATCGGCCAGCTCCTTATCCTGCGCCGCGCACGGCATTGACCGGCGCACCGTCCACCTTGCCGACCACTTGATACGGCGAGCCCGCGTGGTCACCGGGTGCCAGGCGGCTGGGATCGCTCACTGGCGTGAACCGGACCGTCTTCATAGGCGTGAACCCCGTGGTGAGCAGCCGGTCTGATCCGTTGCAGGTCAGTGGGGCAAGCCCATGCGGGCGGCCATGCCGCGCAGTTCGCGGCCGCCGGCGTCGGTGCGGGCCTGGCTGAGCAGGACGGCGACCAATTCCCGCACCGGCGTGTTGTTGCGGATCCACTGGGGGCGGTGTTCTCGGCCCGGCGGAGCCAGCGGATCGCCTGGTCCTTGGTCTCGCGGCCGCGGGCCAGGCCGCGCCCGACGTCGGCGAGGAAAGGCGGCGTGCCTGCCCCGAAAACCGCGCCACCGAACCCGTCCTCAACGACGCCACCCTCAGGGCCTCCGATCGCCTGGCGGCTGAGGTGTTGGCCAGGGTGGACGTGAAGCGGGGCGTGCGGATACTCGAAGCTCCAATGCCGATGTCGCGCCCGTGCTCGCCCTAGTGCTCGCCGACCGCGGCTGCTCAGCGCTGGTGGTGTGCGGCCATGACGGTCTCGACGAGATCTCCACCGCCGCACCGACACGTGTGTGGGTGGTGACCGGCAACGCCGTGACGCCCACCACCATCGACGCGGCCGAATTCGGCCAACCCCGATCCGTCCCAGGCGACCTGCGGGGTGGTGGCGTCTCCCACAACGCCGTTGTCGCGCGCAGGATCGTCGAAGGCGACACCGGTCCGGGCAGGGATGCCGTACTGATCAACGCGGCCGCCGCGATCGCCGCCTACCGCGGGCTGGACGGCGATGTGCGCGCCCGCATGGCCGCCGGCCTTAGGGGCGGCAGCGGCCATCGACTCCGGCGCCGCCAAGAAGACGGTGGACCGGTGGGCTCCGGCCGCCGCTCAGCAGAACGGCCTCCCATCTCAGTCCGTTGACCGGGCCATCCCCTGACCGACCCGCCATGCCGGTGCCGGCGGCGGTAGCACTCGCCCGCCGCTGCAGCCTAAGGGTGCTCCGAAGCGTCCCTTTGGAGCGACCAGAGCAGGGCGATGACCGTGTTCTCCAAGCGATCGACGCTCTGCAACGCTTCCTTCAACGCCGCGAAGGGGTCGGCGACATCCCTGTTGGTCAGGGCTTCTTCCAACTCCAGTCGCAGCGCGGCAAGCGGTGTGCGCATCTCGTGCGAGGCCTGGACGGCGAATCGGCGCTGCCTCTCGGCCGGCGCCTCGCCGTTGAACAGGGCGCGCCGGTCGGCGTCGAAGCTCTTGCCTACCTCGGTCGTCCTGGCCGAGATGAACTCGATGTCCTGGCGCATTGTGCGCGTCCTTTCGCTGGTGCGACGGGTGTACGCCGCTGCCTTATGGAGGGCCGGGGGGGTCACCGGGGGTGAAGACGCCGCTGAGGGCGGCGGCGTGTGCGGCCGCTGCGGCGCTTTCGGCGACCTCGTCGTCCACCGGCCCGCGGGCGACGAGCAGGCGGTAGTAGATGGGGGCGCCGACGGCGCTGGTGACCGCGATGCCGTCGGTCCCCGGCGGCAGTTCGCCGCGTCCCACGGCCCGCTCGACGATCCGGGACGCGAGGCGGTTGCGCTCGGCGATCACCGTCGCCCAGGCGGTGGACGCCTCGGGAGATCGGACGGCGGCGGCCACGACGCCCTCGACGAGCGCCCGGGCCCTGGGCTGCCGGTAGAGGGCGGCGATGTCCAGAGCGAGCGCCCGGAGGTCGTCCTTCAGCGAGCCGGTGTCGGGTATCGGGATCTCGGTCTTGCCCATTTCGCCCAGCAGGTCGACGACGAGTCCCTCGACCGTCCGCCATCGCCGGTACAGCGTGGCCAGATGCACGCTTGAGCGCTCGGCCACCTTCTCCAGGGTGAGCCCGGCGTAGCCGCCGGCCTCCAGTTCGTCCCGGGTCGCGGCCAGCACCGCGGCACGGGTGCGCGCCGTCCGGCCGCCGGGGCGCACGGCCCCCGTCGCGGGCGGCTTCGCGTCCATCCGAGACGCTCCTTTCTATGGGTTGTGTCACAGGATAACGCGAAATCGTTCGCATTAACAGTCGGGTGTCAGATGAGCTGGAGGTCCGCCCGCCTGGTGGCCCTGCTCGGCCGAGTGCCGGGCCGAATCGCCTCGGCGCGAGACGCCGACCCGCCGCGCAGTCAACCGGCCCGCCTACTGGGCGCCGCCGGCACGGCGGCGCAGATGGCGGCGATCGACGAGGCGACCCGCGGGGCGGCGACCGGACCACCGCCCTGGCCAGCGAGTTCCTGGACGAGACCCCGCCCCCGCGGGGCCTGCTGGCGGCACTCGCCGCAGGGTTCAGATGCCAGGCCGAGCGGCCGGCGGCGCGGTCGGGGGAGGCAGGCGGAGGGCGGCCCGGACGCGGGCGCCCTCCACCGTTGACTCATGAGCGGCCGCGGCTGGCGGCGTTGTGCTGCAGCTGCCCGCACCATGAAGCGGTTGGATCCACCTTGGTCGGGTGGGGCTGCGGGCGCGTGTCAGCCCAGTGCTTTGCGCAGCAGCGCCGTCAACTGATCCTGTTCGTCGGGTGAGAGTCGTCCGACCGCCGTGCGGGCGAAGGTGAAGGCTGTGGCGAACCGGTGGTTGATCTCGTCTCCTCGGGAAGTTCGCGCGACGAGTCGTGCGCGGCGGTCCCGGGGATCCGGTTCGCGGGTCACGAGGCCGAGCGCTTCGAGACGCGCGACGATCTGGGTGATGTTGGAGGCATCGCAGCCGAGCTCCTCGGCCAAGGCGCCCATGGCGCGTCGCTCATCGAGTCGCCCGAGCACACATGCCTGCGCCGAGCTGAGCGACAGCTCGGCCGCGGCCGCCTCGTAGGCGCGGTCATATACGTCGACCAGGTCGAACAAGACGGCCTCGGCCTCGGACGAGGTAGCTACGGGTCCGCTCGGCAGCGCCATGGCTCCCAGTTTAGAGCAGTTACTTGATTGCCTCAAGTAACTGTGGTCCAATAATCCTTGATTCACTCAAGTAACGAGGAGAGCCCATGGACGGCAGAGTCGAGAGCACAGCGGATGGCGCGATCATGGTGCCGCAGATGGACGCGATCGTCCTTGACCGGTTCGGCGGAGTCGACGAACTCTCGCCGCGCCGGATACCGCTCCCGGAGATCGGCGACGACGACGTCCTCATCCGGGTGGAGTTCGCAGGCGTCGCGTCCTGGGACGCGGTCGAGCGAGAGGGGGACTACGACGACGCTTTCGGCGTCACGTCGGCCTTCCCCTATGTCCTCGGCTGGGACGCGGCGGGTACGGTGGCTGCGGGCGGACGCAACGTCACCCGGTTCGATGTGGGCGAGCGTGTCTACGCTGCGACGATGCCGGTGCGGCGTGGCGGCTTCTACGCCGCGTACGGCGTCGTTGAGGCGGAGTTCGTATCGCGCGTGCCCGACCGGATGCCGACCGAACAGGCCGGCGCGATGGCTTGGGATGCCCTGACTGCACTGAGCGGCCTCGATCTGCTCGGCCTGCGGTCGGATGAGACGCTCATGGTCTTCGGGGCCAGCGGGGGTATCGGCCACATGGCCGTGCAGCTGGCGCGGCACAGCGGCACCCGAGTGTTGGTCGTGGCCTCTGGTGACGACGGTGTCGCCCTGGCCCGGCGGCTGGGCGCCGAGGACGCCATCGACGGACGCAAAGTGGATGTGCTAGCCGCGGCACTCGAGTTCGCACCAGGCGGGCTCGACGCGGCGCTGGTCACCGTGGGAGGCGAGACCGCCGAACGATCTCTTCGCGCGATCAAGAGCTCGGGACAGATCGCCTGGCCGAACGGTGTCCTACCCGTCCCCGTAACGCCGCCGGGCGCGACGGTGTCCTACTACGACGGCGATCGTAGCCGCACCGCCACCGATCGGCTGAACGCGATCATCGAGGCGAGCTCCTTCGAGGTCCACGTCGCCCGGACCTTCCCCATGGAGCGAGTCAAGGATGCGCATCGCGCCCTGAACAATCACTACGTCGGGAAGCTGGCCCTCAAGGTCGGATAGGAAGCGACAAGCGGCCCGGGGCTCCGGCGCGGCGAGGTCAAGACCGACGCGAAGGACGCCCGGCTGGGCGCCCAGTTCATCGTCGCCACCGGCGGGGACGTCCGCGCCGCCTTCGCCAACGCGGGACGTTCGACGCTGTCCAGCATCCGAGCCGATGGCGAATCCAAGGCGTTCTATCAGCGCGAACGAACCGAGAACAAGATCCAAATTCAGGTACTACTGGCTCTGGCGCGTCGCTTGGTCGACGTGCTGTGGGCCGTGCTGCCAGACAACCGGGTCTTGTCCCCGGTTCCGCCGTCCCAGGTCACAACGCTTGCCGCTTGACGTGATCCCGCGCCAGTTCACCCCACCTGGCCCCACGGGATGGCCTCGATGCGCTCGATGTGCTCCTCGCCCCACGCCCGAGCGGTTCCATCGCGGTGTTCAGTGAATGGCCGAACGCGGTGAGCGAGTACTCCACCTTCGGTGGGACCTGGTAATGGGCCTCGCGATGCAGCAGCCCGGTGGTCTCCATCTCACGCAACTGCAGGATCAACACGCGCTCGCTGATGCCGGGCACCGCGCGCCGCAACTCCCCGAAGCGCAGGGGACCGTCCTGGAGTGCGAACAGGATCAGACCCTTCCACTTGCCTCCCATGACGGCGATGGCAGCGTCGAGACCGCAGGTGAACGTCCGCTTCTTCGTCTCCTTCACCGGCCCATACTCACACTTATGTCAGTACCCGGCAGAAATATAGGTACTTGAAAGAATGCAGGCGCTCCGGCCAGCATGAACCAGGCCCGCGTCAGACCACAACGGTTTCCAAGACAGCGCGCCCGTCTCCTTATCTCTGTGGCTGGAGTATGCATATGACATCTCGCATGGTGTCCGAGACGTGGGAGTACACGCCACGGATGCCAGGCACCGTGTGACCCAGCCGTTCGGCCTGGAGCACCTCCGGAATGGCGTCCTCCAGCATCCAGGTCTTGTGACTATGCCGCAGCCCGTGCGGCGTGAGCCCCTCGATGAGCGGCAGCCACACCGACCGGGAACGACGATGATGCGAACCTTCCGAGCTGAGGAACAGGTACTGCCCGCGTCCGCCGCAGACAGGCGCCCGTCCCGGACAGGCGCAGCGGCCAGGCGTCCGAAGGCTCTGCTCCGAGACGAGCGCCGACAGGAAGGGCGGCAGATCGACCGGCCGGTGCGAATCGTCCTTGGGCGGCACCTTCTCGAGCCGCCCTGCCAGCTCCCGCAGCTGCCAGTCGACCTGGATCCGGTCGAGTCGGCACGCCGGCCGCTCCAGCCCGTGCACTTCACCCCACCGCATACCGGTGTAGGCGGTCAGGACGATCAGGACGAAGTCGTCATCCCGCCCGGACAGCAGCGCGCATCGCTCGGCGAGCAGCAGGGTCTGCAGGGGAGTGGCCCAGACCTTCTCCGGCCCCCGCACCGCGATGGCCCGACGTGCGCGCTTCCGGCCGCGTCCTCGCCGCTTGACGGCGACGTTGGTCGCGACCATCCCGCGTTCCTTGGCATCTCCAAGGATCGTGCCCAGCAGCGACCGGGCATCGGCTGCGGTCCGGTGCGAGAACCCTCTGGTCCGTGTCCGCTTCTCCCAGGCCACGATCTCCTCGGGGCTGGTGAGGGTGTTGACCGGCCGGTTCCCGAACGTCGGCACGATGTGGTGATCGATCAGGTACCGGTACTTGGCCTCGGTCGTGGCCTCCAGATCCTGCCCCGACCACCACAGCTCGACCCAGTCGGCCAGTAACGCCGCCCCGTCACGAGGATCGTTCCAACTATGTCGCCGGATACCGGCCTCCTGCTCCTCACCCCAGTTCAGCGCGGCCTTCTTCGTCTCGAACCCCGACTGCGAAGCCGCGCTGCCATCCGGCCGCATGTACCGGACCCGCCACTTGTTTCCACGCTTTTCGGCATACGCCATGACTTGCTCCTCCTTGTGTCTTCCGCGGCTCAGAACCGGCCGCGCCGCCGGCGGACCACCGGCTGCTTGGCGCCGGCCGCGATGATCCCGGCGATGTCCTGATCGCTGAACCTCAGATGCTTGCCGATGAAGGTGCACGGGATGACCCGCGCACTGGCCTTCTTGCGCAGCCACGACTCGCGCACCTGCAACATCGCCGCCGCCTCGGCAGGCGTGTACAGCCGGACCTCGTGACTGGACCTGTGTTCTGGACCGGCATCATGCCGCTGAGCGCTCGGCTCACCCTGCAAGGTCACACCTCGCTCTCGCCACCGGACCGCAGGAGGCGCGAAGATGCGCCCGCACTAGCAGCCCCACGTCAGGGACCGAAAGCACCCTTCGCAAGAGATGGACGACGCGGCTTCGCCCTGCGGGGGCGGGGGCCCGGTGAGCGCAGGACGAACCGGTGTCCGCGTCGCGGGCGGCGGGCTGCTCGGTGGTCACCGTCCTGGGCTCACCGAACCGTGAACGCCCGACGTGCTGACCTGCCGGACATCGGATGCACCAGGTGGGCCAAAAAACCTACGTGGTAGTATGTTTTGCCTACGCGGAAATGAGTTCATATGCGGGAAGTCGTCATCGTCGATGCGGTCCGGTCACCGATCGGCAAGCGCAACGGCGGGTTGGTCCACAAGCACTCCAACGAGCTGCTCGGCGATGTCCTGGTCGGGCTTCTTGAGCGATCCGGCCTCTCCGGCTCCGAGGTCGATCATGTAGTCGGAGGATGTGTCCTGCAGCTCGGCATGCAGGCCGCGAACGTTGCGCGCAACGCTTGGCTCACCGCCGGCCTCCCGATGGAGGTGCCCGCGGCGACCGTGAACGCCCAGGTGCGGCTCGTCGCAGGAAGCCCTTCTTGTCGCGCAGTCCATGATCGCGGGCGGTTCCGCCGATGTTGCGATCGCCTGCGGTGTCGAAGTCATGAGCCGGATCCCTCTCGGTAGCAACATGCCCCCAGACGGGCCTCACGGCAACCCTCGCGGTGGCAGGTACGCCGAGGTCTACGAACCCACGATCCAGTTCGAGGGCGCCGACCGCATCGCCGAGTGCTGGCGGCTGAGCCGCGAGGAGCTCGACGAGTTCGCGAAGACCTCCCAGGACCGGGCCGCGGTGGCGTGGGAGCAGGACCGCTTCGGCGGTCAGGTCGTCCCCGTCGAGGCCCCGGCCGCCGACGGGAACGGCGTGATCGTCGGGACGACGACGATCACGCGGGACGAGGGACTGCGGTCGACGACGATCGAGGGTCTCGCCGGGCTGAGGCTCAATCAGCCCGACCGGGTACCGCGAGGCTTCCATACCGCGGGGAACTCGTCCCAGATCTCCGATGGAGCCGCCGCGGTGCTGCTGATGACCAGGGAGAAGGCAGGGCTTCTCGGGCTGCGCCCGCGGGCGCGCGTGGTCGATTCGGTCCTGGTCGGCTCCGATCCGGTCCTCATGCTCACCGGGCCGATTCCGGCGACCGCGAAGATCCTGGCGCGGACCGGGCTCTCGCTGGACGACATCGACCTCGTCGAGATCAACGAGGCGTTCGCCTCGGTCGCCTGCGCATGGGCGAAGGAGTACGGCGCGGACATGGACCGGGTGAACGTCAACGGCGGCGCGATCGCCCTCGGCCATCCGCTCGGCGCGACCGGAGCCGTCCTGATCACCAAGGCGCTCCACGAATTGGAGCGCACCGACGGTCGCTACGCACTGATCACGATGTGCTGCGGCGGGGGGCTCGGGACGGGAACCGTCCTCGAACGACTCACAGAAGGGCCCTGATGATCGACACTACGGCTCGGCCTTGGATGACGGGCGACGCGGCCGACTTGTTCGGGATGGCCACCGCCTTCTTCGACCGTGAGATCCCGGCGAACAGGGAAAGGTGGGAGGCACAACGTCATGTCGATCGCGACTTCTGGCTGAAAGCCGGCGAACTCGGACTGCTGTGCGCGAGCGTCCCCACCGAGTACGGCGGGGGCGGCGGCAGCTTCCTCCACCAGGCGACGATTCAGGATGCCTACGCGCGGCACGGTGACCGCTCCTGGGGCAACTCGATGCACAGCGGAGTCGTCGCCGACTATATATACGAGTACGGGACGGAAGAGCAGAGGCGGCGCTGGCTGCCGAAGATGGCCACCGGTGAGCTGATCGGGGCACTGGCCATGACCGAGCCATCCGCCGGTTCCGACCTCAAGGCGATCCGCACCAAGGCGGTCCGGACGGACCAGGGGTGGCTCCTCAACGGGTCCAAGATCTTCATCACCAATGGCGGCAGTGCCGATCTCGTCGTCGTCGCATGCTCCACCGACCCGTCGAGAGGCGCGAAGGGCATCTCTCTGATCGTCGTCGAGACCCAGGGAGCGGACGGATTCACCCGAGGGCGGCCCCTGGACAAGATCGGTCAGCACGGGGCGGACACGAACGAGCTCTTCTTCGACGATGTCCTCGTGCCGGTGGAGAACCTCCTCGGCGAGGAAGGGAGCGGCTTTGCGATGATGATGGACAAGCTGCCCCGGGAGCGCCTCATCGTCGGCATTACCGCGGTCGCCGCGACCGAACTGGCGCTTTCGGTCACCGTGGACTACGTGAAGCAGCGCGAGGCCTTCGGCGGCCCACTGATGGACAAGCAGCACATCCGCTTCGAGCTCGCCGAATGCGCCACCCTCGCAAGGGTCGCCCGCGTCTTCCTCAACGAGTGCATGGCCACCCAGCTGTCGACCGGGCTGGACCTCCCGACATCGGCGATGTGCAAATGGTGGCTCACCGATGTCCAGTGCCAGGTGATCGACAAATGCCTGCAGTTGCACGGCGGATACGGCTACATGACCGAGTACACGATCGCCCGGCTGTACGCCGATGCCCGGGCGCAGCGCATCTACGGCGGCACCAACGAGATCCAAAAGGAACTGATCGCCCGCTCCCTCTGACCCAGCACGCAACGCCGACAACGACGAGGAGAAGACAATGGGTCGCTACGACGGGCGGGTCGCCGCCATCACCGGGGCAGCACGCGGTATCGGGTTCGGGATCGCCGCCCGCCTCGCGGAAGAGGGAGCGTCGATCGCAGTGGTCGACCTCAACGCTGCCGCCGCAGCGGAGGCCGCCGGCCGGCTGCCGCTGGCCAAGGGCGCGAAGGCGATCGGTATCGCCGCCGACGTCAGCCAGGGCGCGGCGGTCGACGCGGCGGTCGCGCGCGTTGTCGAGGAACTCGGCGGCATCCATGTGCTGGTCAACAACGCCGGTGTCACCCGTGACAGCCTGCTGCACAAAATGACCGAGGACGACTGGGACCTCGTCATGAGCGTCCACCTCAAAGGGGCGTTCCTGATGGCCAGGGCGTCGCAGCGGCATTTCGTCGCCCAGCGGTATGGCAAGATCCTCACCCTTTCGAGCACGTCGGCGCTCGGCAGCCGAGGTCAGGTCAATTACTCGACCGCGAAGATGGGTCTGCAGGGCTTCACCCGCTCGCTCGGCATCGAACTCGGCCCGTTCGGCGTCAACGTCAACGCGATCGCGCCGGGCTTCATCATCTCGGAGATGACCGACGGCGCCGCACGCCGGCTCAACGTGGACGCCGAGGAGTTCCGCCGGACGAGGGCCGAGAAGACCCCGGTCAGGCGAGTCGGGACCCCCGAGGACGTCGCCGCCGCGGCGGCGTTCCTGTGCAGCGACGAGGCGTCGTACGTCACCGGGCAGACGCTCTACGTCGACGGTGGCTTCAGGCTGTGAACCGATCCTTCCGCTGAATACATACGCAGTAGTGATACTTCCGGAGGCCGAATGCACTTCGCTCTTTCGGAGGGCCAGCGCGTCCTCCAGCAGACGGCGGACGCCGTCGGCGCACGGCTGTCGGCGGAGGCGCCGGTGGGCGACGCGCAAACGGACGGAGGCGCTCTGCGCGCCAGATGGTGGTCGACGCTGGTCGACCTCGACCTCGTCGCGCTGCTGGTACCCGAGCACCAGGGCGGCGCCGGCGGCTCACTGACCGATGCCTGCGTCGTGGCCGAGGTGCTCGGCCGCCACATCGCCCCTGTGCCGTATGTCGGAACCGCCATCGCGGCGGCGGCCCTGCTCCGCTTCGCGGGCGGGCCGGAGGAGTCGCTCGCGCGCCTGTGCCGCGGCGCGGCCTACTCGGTCCTTCTCGATGATCACCTCGAAGACCCGCTCGCCACGGCAACGGTGGCGTTCGACTGGGTCGAGGGCGCTCAGGGGGTCGCGCTCTCCCCGGGCGGACTCGCCACGGTGCACGACCTCGCCGACACCGACCCGATCACGGACATCGACCCGCTGCACCGCCTGGGCCGCCACCGGCCCATCCTCGCCGGCCCCGCCTCCGGCGAGGGGGCGCGCAGGGCGCGAGCCGTGACCTGGACCGGAGCCGCGGCGTTTCTGACCGGCCTCGCCGACGGAGCGTTGCGCCAGGCCGTCGAGTATGCGCGGCAACGCGAGCAGTACGGCCGTCCGATCGGCTCGTTCCAGGCTGTGAAACATCTCTGCGCCGACATGCTTTTCGACGTCGAGACCTCACGCTCCATCGCCTACGGCGCCTCCTGGGCCGCGGAGCACGCCCCGATCGACGAGGCGGAAAGGGTGGCCTCGGCCGCGAAGAGCTACGCCGGTGCGGCGGCGATCAGAGTCTGCGAGACCGCAATCCAAGTCCTCGGTGGGATCGGCGTGACACAGGAGCACGACGCCCACCTGCGCCTGCGTAGTGCTCACCTGCACCACGCGGCGTTCGGCAACACGGACGCGCCGTTGATGCTGCTCGCCGGCCGCGTACTCGACCAGGTTTGAGGGCGATCACAGATGGACCTTCGCGACTCCCCGGAAGAAGCTCGTTTCCGCGCACAGCTCTGCGCCTGGCTTGAGGAGAACATACCGGCCGACCCGGAACCGGCCATGCTCGCCGAACGCTGGCCGTACATGCGCGACTTCCAGCAGCGCCTGTACAGGAGCGGCTGGATCGCCCTGTCCTATCCGACGCAGGTCGGCGGCCAGGGGCTAGGTCCCATGGAGGAGGCGATCCTCAGCGAGGAACTCGGCAGAGCCAACGCTCCCACCCTGCTGCCGCTCGGCCACCTGGGTCGGCCCCTGCTCAGGTACGGCACCGACGAGCAGCGGCGCCGCTACCTGCCGCCGCTGCTCGCCTCCGATGAGATCTGGTGCCAGGGATTCTCCGAGCCGGAAGCCGGCTCGGACCTCGCCTCGCTGCAGACTCGTGCCGTGCGCGAGAGCGGCGCATGGGTGCTCAACGGCCACAAGACCTGGACGAGTTACGGCGCGTTCGCCGACTTCTGCCTGCTGCTGGCCCGGACGGATCCGGACGTCCCGCGTCACCGTGGGATCTCGGCGTTCATCGTCCCGCTGCGGACGCCGGGCGTGACCGTCCGCCCGATCGTGCTGGCCAACGGGGACGAGGAGTTCGCCGAGATCTTCCTGGACGACGTACGCATCCCGGAGGCGAACATGCTCGGCCGGCCGAGCGACGGCTGGCGGATCGCCATGGACGTGGTCAACTACGAGAGGGGAGCCGTCGAGACCGGGTACCTGCCCAAGTTCGAACGCTACCTCTTCGAACTCGCCGCGGTCGCCAGGACCCGGGCGCGGGAACCGGACAGAGCCACCCTGCTCGCGCTCGGCGAGGTCGCCGCCGCACTGGAGGTGCTGCGGATGCACTGCCTGCGCACTTTGAGCGATCGCGTCTCGGGCGCGCCTCCCGGTCCGGAGAGCTCCATAGACAAACTGCTGATGACCGCGGTGGAGCAGAAGCTGACGGCGCTGAGTCTCGGCCTGCTCACCGCCGCCACCACGCCCGGTCGCGCCGAGTGGTTCGACCGCTACCTCTATGGCCGCGCCGGCAGCATCTACGGTGGCACGGCCCAGATCCAGCGCAACATTCTCGCCGAACGGCTGCTGGGCCTGCCGCGGAGCCCCGGGTAGGGACGCCGATCCGCGGTGGCGGAACCCGGGCGCCGGCCGGTGGGCTGGTGCCCGGGGGACAGGCGGTGCTCGGGGTCATACCATGCGCCCGGGGTGAGGCCATGGGCCGTGGTCAGGCGAGGACACCGCGGACGGCGTACTCGGCGAGCTGTGCCGCGATCCGCTCTCGCTCGGCCGCCGACCCCCTCGACCCGCCTGGACGGAACCAGGCGTGCATCCAGTTCACCGTGCCGAGTACGGCCTTGACGAGGATGTTCACCTCGGTGTCGCGGAACACACCGGCCTCGATCCCCTCCTTGAGGACCTCCACGAAGTACGCCTCGAACTGGCGGCGCATCTTCATGATCTGGGCCATCTGCTCCTGCTTGTTGCGGCCTTCGGCGGCGAGGTTCATCTCGATCTGGTACTGCGCCGGACCCATGTAGCTTGCCCTGTTCATGAGGTGCATCGCGTGGTGGTGCACCATCCCGCGCAGCTTCTCCTCCGGGCCGAGATCCTGCCGCTCCGCGGTCGGCCCGACAGCCTCCAGTGCCCACTCCAGCGCCTGCCTGTGGATCCCGATGAACAGATCGCCCTTGGTTCGGAAGTAGTGGTAGATGCGGCCCTTGGTGCAGCCGAGCACATCGGCTACGTCGTCGATCGAGGTGGCCGCGTATCCCCGTTCCGAGAACGCCGTCGCCGCCGCGTCCAGGATCTCGCGTGCGCTCGCCTGGCGTTTGGAGTCCAGTTTCAGCGTCCGTCCGTTGGCGAAGGTTTGCCGCATGGCGACATACTACTCGGCCGAATGGTGCCGAGCGTCCTCGCCAGGTCGGGCCGCCGGCCAAGAAAAAAACCTACGTGGTAGTATTTTTAGATGTGTTCGGCCGAGTTGTGCATCGGGCAGTCGACGGACGTGGGGGGAGCCGGATGCGGCGACCCTGAAGGCGGAGTCGGCGCACTCCTCGAACTGGAGCGGCTCGAACCGCTGATCTTCCGCAGCCGGGCCCACATGGGTGAGCGGATCAGGCTGTACGGAGGCGAAGTCGCGGCTCAGGCCATGCTGGCGGCCAGCCGGACGGCGCCGCCGGGACGCGCACTCAACTCGCTCGGCGCGTACTTCCTGCTCCCCGGCGACTCCACGGTGCCCGTCACCTACAAGGTCGGGGTCGCGCGGGACGGGGGCGCCTTCAGCACCAGGACGGTCGAGGCGTCCCAGCCGGGCGGCCCGATTCTGGTGGCCACCGCGTCGTTCCAGAAACCGGAGCGCGGACTCGGCCATCAGGTGGCTCCGGCTCCGGTGCGAACGCCGGAGACGCTGCCCTCCGTGGAGGATGCCTTGGCGGACGACCTGCTGACCCTGGGCTTCATCTCCGAGGTGATCGGCCGGCTGGAGGTCGACGTCCGTTTCCTCGACGGATCGCTGGGCGCTTGGGGGGAGAACGGGCACATCGCCGCGCAGCGCGTGTGGATGCGCACCCGGCACGCGCTCGCGGACTCACCAGAGATCCACGCCGCGGCTCTGGTCTACCTGTCCGACCTGTTCATGCTCGCGGCGAGCCTGCGACCGCATCCGCACCACATCGCCGACGGAAAGGTGTGGTTCGCCACGATCTGCCATTCCGTCGTACAGCACGCGCCCGCTCGTGCCGACGACTGGCTGCTCTACGAGGTCGAGAGCGACTGGGCGGGTGGCGGGCGGTGCCTGACGCGCGGCCGGCTGTTCGACCGGGCTGGACGGCTGTGCGCCGGCACGACCCAGGAAGCCGTCCTCCGCGTCGCCGAACCGGGATAGACCCGCGGCCTGTGGACATCGAAGCTGGTCATTGACGTATAAAAACCTACTGAGTAGCATGTTTTTTGGGGTGATGCACACCACTTCGCCGGAGCGCGGTCCGCTCCGAGCTCCAGGCCCGCGCCCGTCGGCGGGAGGCCCAGCGGAGTGGAACGTCGCAAACGCAGTCCCGAGCGACATCGCTCGACCAGCCGAAAAGAGATGGCATGCGAACAAGGCTCCGTACCCCTGTCTCCGCACTCGCCGCCGGCGCGCTCTGCCTCATGGCCGCCGCCTGCGGCAGCGGCGGCAGCGCCGAGGCGAACGGCGGCCAGGTCACCTCGGCCGCCGCGAAGGCCGTGATCGCCGACGCGGAGGCGGCGTACGCCAAGTACACCAGGCCGCAACCCGCGGCCTCGGTCCCCGCACTACCCTCGCCCGCGCCTCGCGGCAAGCGGCTGGCGATCGTCACCTGCTCGATCCCGGTGTGCGTCACCCTGTCGAGAGGTGCCGAGGAGGCGGCGAGCAGACTGGGCTGGACGGTCACGACACTGCAGTCCAACAGCACGCCCCAAGGCTTCGTCTCGGTGATGGACCAGGTGGCCGCCGACCCTCCGGACGCGCTCGCCTACATCCCGACCGTGCCGGACTCCTCGATCCGGCCGCAGCTGGCGAAGCTCCAGGCCGCCGGCACGAAGATCACGGAAGTGGCCCCGCTCGGCGACCCGCTGAAGCAGAAGGGCCCGGTCCAGGCGGTCGTGTTCGGGCAGAGCGACGCCGCGCTGACCGGGACGCTGATGGGCCAGGCGGTCGTGGCGGACGCCGACGGCCCGGCGAAGTCGGTGTTCGTCTGGGATCCCTCATTCGTCGCTTCCTGGGGGCCGATCAAGAACGCCTACCAGAAGGTGCTGAAGGGAGCCGGGCGTCAGGCCGGTGTCCTGGACGTCTCGAACGCCAACATCGGCAAGACGGTTCAGGGGCAGATCGTCAGCTATCTCCAAGCCCACCCGGACACCAAATACGTGGCCCTCGCGGTCGTCGACTACAACACCGGGCTCGACGCAGCGCTCCGGGCCGCGGGACTGGCCGGCAAGGTCAAGATCCTCAGCCGCGCCGCCGACGCGTCCTCCCTCAAGGCCATCCAGGCAGGGACCCAGTGGGCCTCGGTCGGCCTGGAGCTCGCCGCCGGCGGCTACCGCGCCGTCGACCAGCTCATCCGGATGATGATGGGCGTCCCGCTCGGCGACCGCGCCGATGCCCCCGGTTGGCAGCAGATCTACATCAAGGGGAATGTGCCCCAGACCGGCACCAAGCCCGAGCCGCCGGACTACGCGGCGACGTACCACACGGCTTGGCACGTGGGATGAGCGCGGCCAGTTCCCCGGCTCCGCCCATCGTCATGAGCATCGGCTCGCTCTCCAAGACGTTCCCTGCCCAGAAGGCGCTGGACGACGTCGATCTGGAACTGCGGGCGGGAGAGGTGCACTGCCTGCTCGGGCAGAACGGTTCCGGGAAGTCCACCCTCATCAAGATTCTCGCGGGCTATCACTCGCCCGACCCCGGGGCGGTGGCCACGCTCGACGGAGCCCCGATGACGCTCGGCGGCACCGCGACGCGCGCGCGGGGGGTGGCCTTCATCCATCAGGATCTCGGACTGGTGGCCGAGCTGGACGCCGTGGACAATCTGGCGCTGGGCAACCGGTACGCCGGCCGGTGGTGGCTGTCCGGCCGCCGCGAACGCCGCGCGGCGGCCCGGCTGCTGTCAGAGTTCGAGTTGGACCTCGACCCAGGCCGCCCGCTGGCCACGGCCACGCCGGGGCAGCGGACGATGGTGGCCATCGTGCGGGCGGTGGCGGCGACTGAGGGGGCACCGGCCCTGTTGGTGCTGGACGAGCCCACCGCGTCGCTGCCGCAGCACCAGGTCGAGCAGCTGTTCGACCTGCTGCGCAGGCTTCGCGCCCGCGGCGCGGCAATCCTCTACGTGACGCACCGCCTGCGTGAGGTGTTCGACATCGGCGACCGGGTCACGGTGCTGCGCGACGGGCGGCGGATCACGACCCGGCCCGTCGACACTGTCGACGGTGCCGACGAACTCGTCCGGCTCATCATCGGCCGGGCTCCGGCCGAATTCTCCCCGCCCCTCCCGGCACCGGACTCGGAGGTGCTGCTGAGCGCGTCCGGGGTGTCGGGTGAGCAGGTGGCCGATTTCTCCCTGCAGGTCCGGGCCGGCGAGATCGTCGGCGTCAGCGGCCTGGTCGGCTCAGGATACGACCAGGCACTCGGTTTGACCTTCGGGGCGCGCCGCCGCGGCGGCGGAAAGGTGCGACTCGGGGGCCGCGCCGTGCCGGCGAACCGGCCGGACAAGGCGATCGCCGCCGGCCTGGCCTACGCGTCGGCCGACCGGAAGCGGCTAGCCACGATTCCCGAGTGGACCGCGCGCGAGAACGTCACGCTGCCTCGTCTTCCGGCCGCCGGGCCCGCTCGCTGGCTCGGCGCCCGCTTCGAACGGCGGGAGGTCCGTCCGTGGATTGAGCGCCTGGACGTCGTGCCGGCGGATCCCGACCGGCAGCTGGCCCTCCTCAGCGGCGGTAACCAGCAGAAGCTGGTGCTGGCGCGCTGGTTGCGCGTCGACGCCCGGGTACTTCTCCTGGACGAGCCCACCAGCGGCGTCGACGCCGGCGCAAAGGCGTCGATCTACGACGTGCTGTCCGGCATCGCCGCCCAGGGACGGGCTGTGGTGCTGTCGTCCTCCGACGCCGAAGAGCTCTGCGCCGTGTGCGACCGGGTGCTCATCATGCGCCACGGCGCCATCCGCGCCGAACTGGCCAAGGGCGATCTCTCGGTCGCGCGCATCGTGAGCGAGACGATCCGCGACTCCGCCGACGACGCCCAGAAAGGGCCGCGCGCATGAGCTTGAAATCCCGGACCCCCACCACCGAGTCGAGCCCTCGGCCCGATGGCCGAGACGGAAGGCCGCCGGCGACCCGGCTCGCGCACCTGATCGCCGGCCGGGTGCAGGTCGGCCGGTACAGCGGACTGCTGCTGTGCGGGGCGCTGATCGTCCTGTTCTCCGTTCAGCTACCACAGACGTTCCCGACGAGGTCGACGGTCATCGGCATCGCCGGTGACCAATCGATCACGATGATCCTCGCGCTGGGGCTGCTGGTCACCCTGGCGGTCGGCCAACTCGACCTGTCGGCCGCCCAGAACCTCGGTATGAGCGCCATGATCTGCAGCGTCCTGATGGTCCATCACCACGTGAGTCCCGGTGTCGCCGTGCTGATCACACTACTGATCGGACTCCTGGTCGGTGTGCTCAACGCGATCTTCGTGGCGCTGGTCGGCATCGACAGCCTGATCGCCACGCTGGGCATGAGCTCGGTACTGCTCGCGGTCACCGAACAGGTCTCGGACTACCAATTCGTCGGCCCGGTGCCGAGCGGATTCCAGAAGATCGCCAACCATGAGATCCTCGGATTCCCGAGCGTCGCTCTGTACGCCGTCATCCTCTCGGTGCTCGCGTGGTACGTCCTGGAGCACACGCCCGTCGGACGCCGCGCTTTCGCGGTGGGGGCGAACCCGGACGCCTCCCGGCTGGCCGGCGTCCGGACCGTCCGGTACATCGCGGGCTCGTTCGTGGTGACGTCGCTGTTCGCCTCGATCGCCGGGGTGCTCGTCACCGCGAAGATCGGCAATGTGGCGCCCACGCTCGGCCCGGCCTACCTGTTGCCCGGCTTCGCCGCCTGTTTCCTGGGCACGACTCAGCTCAAGCCAGGCCGGTTCAATGTCGGGGGCACCGTCGTCGCGCTGTTGCTGCTCGCCATCGGCGTGAAGGGGCTGCAACTCAACGGGACCCAGTTGTGGGTGACGGATCTGTTCAACGGTCTCGCGCTGCTCACCGCGGTGAGCGCCGCGGTCCTGAGCGGCAAGCGCCGGCCCAGGCAGAATCAGAACCGGCGGGCAAGCCGCGCCGAGGGCACGCCGAGCGCGCCCTGACGAACGAGGCGCCCTGATACAGGGGACGCGTTGACGGGCGGTGCCGCATGGCGGCACCGCCCGTCAACGCATCCCGGCCCGGCTATTGACCGGTCCAGACCGGGTCCCGCTTCTCTGCGAACGCCCGGGCGCCCTCTTGGGCGTCGGCGGAGGCGAGCACCGGCTCAACCAGGGTTCGCTGCGCGTCAAAGTCCTCGGTGCTCGCATAACCGGCCGACATCGAGACGATCTGTTTGCTGGTGCGGACGGCGAGCGGCCCGTTCGCCGCCACCTTGCCCGCCAGGTCGCGGGCGGCGGCCAACGCTCCCCCCGGTTCGGTGAGGAGGTTGACCAGCCCGTGCGCGTGGGCCGTCTCCGCCGTAATCGGCTCCCCGGTCAGGGCAAGCTGCATGGCCAGCTGGTAGGACAGGGTCTTCGGGAGCCGCAGCAGTCCGCCCGCCCCCGCGACCAGGCCCCGCCTGACCTCGGGGAGGCCGAACTTCGCTCCCCGCGCGGCGACGATCAGGTCGGCGGCCAGCGCGAGTTCGAATCCGCCCGCGAGCGCCCATCCCTCGACGGCCGCGATGAGCGGCTTGGCGGGCGGTCGCTCGGTGAGACCGCCGAAACCCCGTTCCGGAATGATCGGGATCTCCCCGCGGGTGAAGGCCTTGAGGTCCAGGCCCGCGCAGAAGGTGCCACCGGCGCCGGCCAGGATCGCGACGCCGAGATCCTCGCGTGCCTCGAACTCGTCGATCGCGGCCGCGATACCCCGGGCAACGGCGAGATCGACGGCGTTGCGGTGTTCCGGACGGTCGATCGTGATGACGGCGATCCGGTCCGCGCACTCGAATGACACACTCATCGTTGGACTCCATTTCCGTGTGCTCCGGTGAGCAACGGCCACAGTCCGCCGGTGCCCGCGGACATCACTCGCCTTGTGAGATCCACGGACCACGCGTCCTCGTTGCCCGACTCGTCGCGCCATGCCCACAGTCTTGTGGTGCTGTGCCGCAGTGAATGCTCTTCGGTGAATCCAATCGCGCCGTGGACCTGGTGGGCCAGCGAGGCGACCACGCCGGCCATCTGGCCGGCGACCACCTTGGCGGAGGCGACCGCGAGGTCCGCGTCGCCATGGGCGTCGACGGCGAGCGCCGCGGCTTCGACGGCTACCTTGGCCAGCAGCGTTTCGCCGGCCATCGCGGCCAGGTGCTGCTGGACGGCCTGGAACTTGGCGATCGGCCTGCCGAACTGCTCCCGCTCGCCCGCGTAGGCGACGGACAGTTCCAGGGCCCGGCGGGCGGCGCCGGACATCAACGCCGCCCGGGCGAGTGCGGCCCGGCCGCGGAACGCCCGCACGGAGATCGCCGAGCCCGCGGGTACGTCATAGACCCTGGATGCGGGGACGATTGCGTCGACGGCCAGATCGTCCCGGGGCTCTCCGGCGAGGTTCGCGCCTGGAGTCAGCAGAAGGTCGCCGGGCTCCAGGACGATGACGCGGCGGTCGTCCAGGACGACGACCCGATGGGCGCATCGGGCCCAGGGCACTCGGGCGATCGTCCCCCAGACCGACAACCCGGCGCGTTCCGGACTGGTCCGCAGTCCCGGGCCCGCGACCGCGGCGGTCATCGGATCGGAGGGCACCGCGGCTCCGCAGCCGGCGAGCAGCCAGCCGGCCAGCAGCGCCGTCTCAGCGAGCGGGACGCCGGCCGAGTACTCTCCCAGCACCTCCAGCACGGCCACGGCAGCGGCGACGTCTCCACCCGCGCCGCCATGCTCCTCCGGCACCGCCAGCGTGGTGACACCGATCTGCTCCAACGCCGCCCACAGCCCGAGGTTCCAGCCGTCGTCCGCGCGGGACGGAGCCGTGCCGACGTCGCTCTCCCTGACGCACGCCTCCCGCACGGTCGCGGCGAGTGCCGCGGTGATCTCGCTCATCGCGCCCCCAGTTCCTTCGCGACTACGCCGCGCAAGATCTCGTTCGTGCCGCCCCGCAGAGTGAAGCCGGGGCTGTGCAGGATCGACTCGGCCAGCATGCGAGGCAGCCGCTGATCGGAGCCCGGGTCCGGGAGGACCTGGCTCAGCAGCCGGACGGTGTCGATGACGGTGCTCTCGAATCGGGTGCCGAGGTCCTTGACCACCGCCCCCTCCACGGTCGGTGCGACGCCGGCCTCCAGCCTCCCGGCGACCGCGAGGGACAGTTGGCGCAGCGCCCACATCCGCCCGGCCGCCGCGCCGACCCGAGCCGTGTCCGGCCCTTTGCCCTGCTGGGACAGGTGGTCCACGGCGACGTCCAGCAGGGGAAAGGTCGACAGGATCCGCTCCGGGCCGCTGCGTTCCATCGCCAGCTCGCTGGTGACCTGCCGCCACCCCGCGCCGACCTCCCCGAGCACCCGCGCGTCGGGGACGAAGACGTCGTCCAGGACGACCTCGTTGAAGTGGTGTTCACCGGTGAGCAGACGGATCGGCCGCACGTGCACGTCCGGATCGGGCAAATCGACGACGAACTGGGTAAGCCCGGCGTGCCGGTCGGCGGTCCGGGGCTCGGTGCGCACCAGGACGATCATGGCGTGCGCCCGATGCGCTCCACTCGTCCAGGTCTTCGTCCCGCCCAGCCGCCAACCACCCTGGACCCGCCTGCCGCGGCTGCGCACCGATGCCAGGTCGGACCCGGTGTCGGGCTCGCTCATCCCGGCGGCGAAGAAGCACTCACCGCGAGCGATCCCGGGGAGGTAAGCCTGCTTCTGCTCCTCGGTCCCGAACCTCAGCAAGCCCGGCCCGGACTGCCGGTCGGCGATCCAATGGGCGGCCACGGGCGCTCCGGCCGCGAGCAGTTCCTCGGTGACGACGAACCGTGCCAGCGCACCGGCGGCCGACCCGCCGTACCGCGCCGGGAAGGCCATGCCGATCCAGCCGCGCTCGCCCAGCCTGCGGCTGAACGCGGGATCCCAGCCCCCCAACCATTGATCGCAACGCGGTGTGATCCGTCCCATCGACAGTTCCTCGGCCAGGAACGCGCGCACGTCCCTCCGCAGGATGTCGAACTCAGGCGCAAGCGTGACAGGTTCGAGATTCCACAGATCCATGGCTTTCGCTCTCTCTCCTCGGCCGACCCTCAGCGCAACGCCCAGCGACCGGTGTAGACCGGCGGCTCGGTCTTTTCCAGGAAGGCGCGGAACGCGGCCGGAGCGTCCTCGGTGGCCAGGTTCACCACCTGTGCGCGCGATTCGTCGTCGATCGCCTCACGCAGTGTCCGGGTGGCGCTCTGTTGCAGCAGCGCCTTCGACTGGGCGAGCGCGACCGGCGGGAGCACCGCGAGCCGTCCGGCCAGTTCCGCGACGAAGCCGGCGAGTTCGTCCTCCGGTTTGACCCAGGTCACCAGGCCCAGCTCGCGGGCCTCTCCGGCGCCGATCGTCTCCGCGAGCATCGCCAGTCGTTTGGCCTGCTGGAAACCGGCGAGCCGGGGCAGGAACCAGGATCCGCCGAAGTCGATCGACAGTCCGCGCCGGGCGAAGATCTGGGAGAACCGGGCGGAGTCCGAGGCGACCACGAAGTCGCAGGCCAGCGCCAAGTTCCAGCCGGCCCCCGCGGCCACACCCTCGACCTTGGCGATCACCGGCTTCGGTAGTTCGCTCAACGCGGCGGCGATGCCGCCGATCCGCCGCATCCGCGCGATCGGGTGCTCATTGCGGGACTGGCGCCCCAGGTCGGCGCCCGCGCAGAAGTCTCTGCCCGCCCCGGTCACGATGACGACCCGGATCGTGTCGTCGTCGGCCACGTCCTTGATGGCGGCGTGCAGCAATCGCCAGCCCTGGTCGTCGATGGCGTTCCTACGGGACGGCCGGTTGAGGGTGAGGGTGGCCGCCGCGCCGTCTCGCGTGACGATCACCGGATCCCGTCCGGTCGGCGGGGTTGTCTCCGCGGTCATGCTCCACCTTTCCGCGCTTGCGGCGCTTTCCGTGGTCAGCGTCCCTCGAACGCGGGTGTGCGACGGTCGCGGAACGCGGCCATCGCCTCGGCCGAGTCGTGCGTGCTGTGCACGACCGCCATGTGCGACGAGATCAGGTCGAGCGCGGTCCGCACGTCGGAGCGCGCGGACTGGTAGGCCGCCCTCTTGATCATCTGCACGTTGATCGGCGGCTGTTCCGCCAGCTTGCGCGCGTAGTTCCACCACGCGTCCGCGAAGTCCTCATCGGCGTGGACGTGGGTCGCGATGCCGATGCGCTGCGCCTCGTCGGCGTCCACGAAGTCCCCGGTCCACAGGAGTTCGAGGGCCTTGGCCATCCCGACCAGACGGGGCAGGTAGTAGCAGCCGCCGTCTCCGGGCACGAGTCCGATCCGGATGTAGCCCTCGGACAGCCTGGCCGACCGTGCCAGCAAGCAGACGTCGCACATCAGCGCCATGTCCATACCGGCGCCGACGGCGATTCCGTTCACGGCCGCGATCAGGGGTTTGTCCAGATCCTCGACGGCATGGGCGACCCTGTGGATGCGATCGGTGAGCAGGGTCTTGACTCCGAGAGGGCTATCGGCCTCCGCGTCGAACGCGTTGAGGTCGATGCCGGAGCAGAAGGCGTCGCCGGCGCCGGTGACGACGACGACCCGTACAGAGGGGTCCGTACGCGCCGAGCGCAGTGCCTCCTCCCAGCGGTCGATCATGTCGAGGGTGAACGCGTTCTTCATGTGCGGCCGGTTCAGCAGGATCGTGCCGATCCCGTCCTGTACGGCGTATTCCAGGTCTGCCACGTGCGGGTTCTCCTTAGGCGCAGCCGGGCGGAAGCAGGGGCATGTATTGAAAACATACTACCACGTAGGTTATTTTGCTTCTCGATCCCGATCGCGCCGTGCGGCGGGGAGTGAGCACGCAGGAGGCTTTGGATGGACTACTCGGTTCTGGCGCCCACACTGCTGGTGGAGGCGGACGGACCCCTGCGGATCATCACGATGAACCGGCCCGATGAGCTGAATTCGTTCGACGATGCGCTACATGTCGGGATGCGTCGGGTATGGGATCTGCTGGTCGATGACGAGGACGCGCATGCGGTGGTGCTCACCGGTGCGGGACGGGCGTTCAGCGCCGGCGGGCACGTGCCGAACTTCCTCCGCAATCACCATGACCCGGTGGCGCGGCGGCGCGACATCCGGGAAGGCGAGCGGTTGGCGCGGGCGATGATGTCGTGCGAGCTACCGGTGGTCGCAGCTGTGCACGGCCCGGCCGTCGGGCTCGGCTGCAGCCTGGCCACCATGGCCGACTTCGTGGTCATGGCCGATGACACGTTCATGAGCGACCCGCATGTGAGCATCGGGCTGGTCGCCGGTGACGGCGGCTCGGTCACCTGGCCGTGGCTGACCAGCATGCTCACCGCCAAGGAGTTCCTGCTGCTCGGCGACCGGATCCCCGCCGCCGAAGCCGCACGGGCCGGGTTGTGCAACCGGGTCGTGCCCGCCGACGAGGTGCTGCGGACCGCCAAGGACTTCGCGCATCGCTTCGCCGCGCTGCCGGCCCAGTCGGTGCGCGACACCAAGCGCGCTCTCAACATGCATCTGCTCGACTCGGCGAACAACGTGCTCAACTTCGCCCTCGCCGCCGAATACGAGTCCTTCGGCACCGACGACATCAAAGACCGCGTCGCCCAGTTCCTCGCCAAGGACGGCAGGACATGACGACCACGACCCGCGCCGCCGAGCACTGCACCGGGGGATCCGCCGGTGCGAGCGTAACGTCGACGGGGACGAACAAGACCCGGACCAGCCGGGCCGTGTCACCCTCGGGGGACTTCATGGACATCGCGGCAACGGATCATTTGCTCTCCACGACGCGCGCCGTACGCCGCCGGCTCGATCTTGAGAGGCCGGTCGAGCGCGAGGTGATCCTCGAGTGCCTTCGCCTCGCGGTGCAGGCGCCCACGGGCGGCAACAAGCAGGCGTGGCGCTGGCTGGTCGTGGACGACCCCGCGGTACGTGCGGACGTGGCGGACCTGTATGCCCACCGCACCCTGGAGACGATCGACCGGCAGTATCCGCGCATCCGGGATCCGCAGACGAGGCGCGTCTACGACAGCGCCCGCTACCTGGCCACGGTCATGGCGCGGGTCCCCGTGCTGATCGTGCCGTGCGTCCGGGGACGGCTGGACGGGCCCGGCGCGGCGAATGCCGCCGCGTTCTATGGCTCGATCTTCCCGGCGATCTGGAGCCTGCAGCTCGCGCTGCGGTCCCGCCGGATGGGCTCGGTGCTGACGACGCCGTTCGTGGGGGAGGACGAACGGCGGTACACCGAGATCCTGGGGCTGCCCGACACGATGACGCCCATCGCCCTTCTTCCCGTCGCCTACACGATCGGTGACGAGTTCAGACCCGCCGAACGCCCTCCCATCGAGACCATCACCCGCTGGAACCGGTGGACAGACGAAGAAGGTCGTCCATGACCGAGCGCCGGACCCTCGATGATCAAACGGCACACGACGAGCGGCCGGGCCCCGAGCTCCTGCGTCTGCTGCTGGACGAACGGGACATCGCCCGGATCGTCCTGCAGTACGCGCACGGCGTCGATCGCGGTGACGTGGACCTGGTTGCGTCCTGCTATCACCCGGGAGCGTACGACGATCACGGCTACGCCAGCGGGACCGTCGAGGAGTTCACCGCCGCGCTGCGAAAACGGCCCTCCGGGCAGGGCGTCAGCCAGCACCTCATCGGGAACGTGCTCATCGATGTCCGGGGCGGATCCGCCGTCTCCGAGGCCTACTTCCTTTGTTACATGGAGGGTCTCGGCGGATCACGGGCGATCGCGCCCATCAGCATGTTCGGTGGCCGCTATGTCGACAGGCTCGAAAAGCGAAACGGTGCCTGGCGGATTCTGCGGCGCATCTGCGTAATCGACTGGAGCCGCGAGCTGGGTGACGCGCCGCCCGCGCCCAGAGCGGACACGTTCGGCAGGGGTTACAGAGACGACCGTGACCCGGCCGTCGTGGCCCTCCGCGAACTGGGCGCGCACTGACGGCCGGAAGCCGACCTCGGGCACATCGCATCACCGATCCACGGCCCCTTGGCGGCACGGCCGGGCCTGCCGCGCGCGCTGGATGCCGGCAGGCCCCCCGGCTCCCCGTCCCGATCGCATTCCGTCGATCTGGATGCCCGACAACCTCTTCCAAAAAGTGATACGCGGTAGTATGTTTTTCGTGCAAGCTCGCAGGTGAGGGCCCGATCTAGGTCAGATGGAACGCCTACTCGCCGCTCCGCCCTGTCCTGTTCCGGAGAAAGGACCTGCCTTGACAGAACGGAGGGCTTTCGATGGCATCGTCGTGCTCGACCTCAGCCAGGTGTACAACGGCCCCTACTGCACCCTGCTGCTGGGGCAGCTCGGCGCGGAGATCATCAAGATCGAGCCGTTCCGGGGCGAGCCCGTGCGGTGGCGCGTCGTCGGCGAGCAGCAGACGGCCGCGTTCGACCTGCTGAACGGCGGGAAGAAGAGCCTGCGGCTGGATCTGAAGAATCCCCGCGGGCGAGAGTTGTTCCTGCGCCTGGTATCGCGGGCGGACGTGGTCGTGGAGAACTTCGCCCCCGGTACTCTGCAGCGGCTGTCCCTCGGGTACGAGGTGCTGGCGCAGGCCAACGAGCGGATCATCCTCGCGTCCGGCCGGGGATACGGCGCGTCCACGCCACAGGCCGAGATGCGGGCCATGGATTTGACCATCCAGGCCGTGACCGGAGTGATGGCCACGACCGGGCGGCCCGACCAGCCGCCCACCAAGGCAGGCCCCGCGGTCGCCGACTTCTTCGGAGGCACCCACCTGATGGGGGCGGTCGCCGCGGCGCTGTACCAGCGCACGGTGACCGGACGGGGCCAGCATGTCGAGGTCGCGATGCAGGACGCGGTCACCCCGTCCCTGGCATCCAGCATCGCCGGTCACCTCGACAGCGGCGGGACCCTCCCGGAACGGACCGGGAACAGGCACGGGGGGCTGGCGGTCTGCCCCTACAACGTCTACCCAGCGTCGGATGGCTGGGTGGCGATTCTGTGCATGACCGACGGGCACTGGCAGTCCCTGTGCCGACTGATGGATCGCGCGGATCTCGCCGGCGACCCTGCGTACGCGTCACCGCCAGCCCGCGTGGCGCAGATGGACAAGCTCGACGAGATCGTCGCGATGTGGACCGGGCAACTCAACCGGGACGCCATCGTCGGCCGGCTGCAGGCCGCCGGGGTGCCCTGCGCGGCCGTGCTCGGCCTGCCCGACGTCATGGCCGGGCCGCTCGTCGGCGCCGACGGCATGATCCGGCCGGTGCGCGGGGCGGGCGACCACCCGGCGTACGTCTTCGGCAGTCCACTGCGCCTTGCGGACTCGCCGCCGCTGCCGGCCGAGGCGGCCCCCGACCTGGGCGAACACACAGAGGAGATCCTGGTGCGGCGGCTCGGCCTGGACGCCTCCGAAGTCCGCGAACTGCGCGACGAGAACATCGTCTAGGAGAATTCATGCCCGTCGACGAAACCTTGCTCGACTCCATCCGGACCAATATCGGCTCGGAGACCACTCACACTCTCGGGCCGATCACAGCCCTGATGATCCGGCGCTACGCCCGTGCCATCGGCGAGTCGAACCCCTTGCACTACGACGCTGAGTTCGCCCGCGGCTGCGGACATGCCGACATCGTGGCGCCGCCCAACCTGGTGACCGCGATCACCTGCTGGGACGAGGGACCCGCCGCCGAGGATCTCAGCACCGACGGCACGCCGAGGACGCCGCAGCTGAGCGGTCTTCCCACCAGCGGCGTGCGGGTGATGGGCGGCGGTGAGGACATGGAGTTCCACACGCCCATCACGGCCGGTACGACCGTTGTGGAGCGATCCACGATGATCGACGCCGAACTGCTGCAGGGGCGCACCGGCCGCTTCATCGTCGTCCGCTACCGACATGAGTTCGTCGACGACGCCGGGCTCCCCTTGGTGACCTCGACACGGAAGGTTCTGCTCCGATGATTGGCTCCAGCGCGGCTACCAGCCGGGATCTGCGGTTCGGTGCCGTGCGCATCGGTGACCGCCTGCCTGAAGCGCGTCATACGCCGACCAGGCTTCAGCTTTTCAGATACAGCGCGGTGACCTGGAACACCCATCGCATCCACTTCGATCCGGACTACGCCGCCGCCGAGGGATATCCGGACGTTCTCGTCCAGTCCCATCTGCACGGTGCCTTCCTGGTGTCACTGTGCACGGACTGGATGGGCAGGAGGGGGCGCCTCACAAGGCTGGAGGTCTCGGTCCGGCGTTACGCGGTACCGGGCGATCTCCTCGTCTGTTCCGGCGAGGTCAAGGACGTCGAACAGGCCGGCGAAAGTCACGGGCTGGTCCGCCTCGGCGTCACCGAGACCCGGGAATCCGACGGCACGGTGTGCGCCATCGCGACCGCGACGATCGAATTGCCGCTGTGACCATGAGCGAACAGGAAAAGGGGAACATGCCGGCGACATACGACGTCCTCCGGATCGGAAACTGTTCCGGATATTACGGGGACCGTTTCGCCGCGGCCCGAGAAATGGTCGAGGGCGGCCCAATCGACATCCTGACCGGCGACTACCTCGCCGAGCTGACGATGCTGATCCTGTGGAAGTCCCGGCGACGGGACCCGGGCGGCGGTTACGCGACGACATTCCTGGCGCAGATGGAAGAGGTGCTCGGCACCTGCCTGGACCGCGGCATCAAGGTCGTCACCAATGCCGGCGGGCTCAATCCCGCCGGGCTCGCGATCGAGCTCGGGCGCCTGGCCGAGCGGCTCGGGCTGCATCCCACCATCGCGCACATCGAGGGGGACGACCTCCTCGACCGCCTTCCGGAACTTCAGCGGCAGGGGCACCCCCTCGCGCATCTCGGCTCCGGAAAGAGCCTCACCGAGGCCGCCGTGGAGCCCGTCACCGCCAACGCCTACCTGGGCGGCTGGGGGATCACCGAGGCGCTGCGCTGCGGCGCCGACATCGTCGTGTGCCCGCGAGTGACCGACGCCTCACTGGTGGTCGGGCCGGCAGCCTGGGCCTTCGACTGGCGTCTCGACGACTGGGACCGGCTGGCCGGCGCCGTTGTCGCCGGGCACATCCTCGAATGCGGCCCTCAAGCCACCGGTGGCAACTTCTCCTTCTTCACAGAGCTGCCGGACGGCCGACGGCCCGGGTACCCGATCGCCGAGATCGCGGCGGACGGCTCGTCCGTGATCACCAAACACTCCGGCACGGGCGGCGCAGTGACGGTCGAGACGGTCACGGCGCAGATCCTCTACGAGATCGGCGCGCCGGACTACCTCAACCCAGACGTCGTGGCCCGGTTCGACACCATCGCCCTGTCCGACGACGGCCCCGACCGCGTGCGGGTGAGCGGTGTCCGGGGCCGTCCCGCACCCGACACCGCCAAGGTCTGCCTCAACTACCACGGCGGCTACCGCAACAGCGCCACATTCATCGTCACCGGCCTGGACATCGAGGCAAAGGCCGACCACGCCGTCCGCTCCCTCGTCGGCGGACTCGGCGGGCCGGAAACGTTCGAGGAGACCGACGTCCGGCTGCTGCGCACCGACGTCGCGGACGCACCGGAGAACGTCCAGGCCGAGGCCCGCCTGCGGGTCACGGTGAAGGATCGCGACGAGCGCAAGGTGGGGCGCCGCTTCTTCAATGCCGTCGCGGAGTTCGGCCTGTCCAGCTACCCAGGCATGTATCTGGAGCGGGCCGAGCGGTCGGCGAGCGCCTACGGCGTCTACTGGCCGGCGCTGGTGCCGGTCGACGTCCTGTGCCCACAGGTCGTGTTGCGGGACGGGCGGCGGCTGCCGGTGCCGTGCCCGCCCACCGAGCGCTACGACCCGCACCGCGGGGAAGCCGCCCACGTGCCGCGGGCGATGGACGACGACACGGCGTTCGCCGACACGGTCTTCGCGCCGCTCGGACGAGTCGTCGGTGCGCGGTCCGGCGACAAGGGCGGGGACGCCAACATCGGCCTGTGGGCCCGCACCGACGAGACGTTCGAGTGGCTGCAGGCCCACCTCGACGAGGACCGGCTGCGCAGCCTGCTCACCGAGGCCGCGGAGCTTGCCATCGAGCGGTACGAACTGCCCAATCTGCGGGCCGTCAACTTCGTCGTCCGCAGGCTGCTCGGTGACGGGGTCGCCGCGACGACGCGTCCCGATCCGCAGGCCAAAGGACTGGGGGAATACGTGCGTTCACGATTTGTGGAGATCCCGCGGGTCCTGCTGCCCGACGGGCACGCGGTAGCCGATCACTCAGTGGGGCGGTGAAGACGAGATGGGTGTGTCCATGTCCAAGCCCTGGACGCCGCTGAGGCCGGAGAACGTCGCGGCGGTGCCCGCCTCGGTCGGCGTCTTCGAAATCGCCGACGAGAGCGGTGTCATCGCCATCGACTTCGCCGGCGGCAACAGTGTCTTCGGCCTCCGCGGGGAGCTCGAAGCATGGCTCGGCCGACAGGCGGGGCTGTCATTCCGATACGAGCGGACCAACGCGTACCTCTCGCGCTACCGCGAGCTCGTGCAGGTGTTCACCAACGACTCCGGCGCGGTTCCCCGGAACCTGGCGGGCGGCGACGCGCCGACCGGACGTATTCGATCGAACTAGAACTGGAGGGGCGACCATGGGATTCGCCATCACCGAGACGCAGCGCACGCTGATCGAGAACGTCCGGCGTTTCGTTCGCACCGAGATCATCCCGTTGGAATACGATCTGGACCCCGACGAGAGCGAGCTGAGCCCATCGGTCCTCGCCGGTCTCGTCGCCAAGACGAAGCAGATGGGGTTGTACAACCTCGACGCCCCGGAGGAATTCGGCGGAGTCGGCGCGGACACCGTGACGCGGACACTGCTGGCCATGGAGATGTCGCAGCACCGAGCCGGCCTGTACTCGCCCTGCTACGCCGCCTTCGGCCAGCCCGACATGGCGCAGCTGTACGAGGCGACCGACGAGCAGAAGGAACGCTATCTTCTCCCGGTCCTGCGGGGTGAGAAGAGCTCCTTCTTCGCGCTCACCGAACCGGCCGGGGGAAGCGACCCTGCCCGGTCGATCCAGACCCGAGCGAAGCGAGACGGCTCGGACTGGGTCATCAACGGCAACAAGACGTTCATCAGCGGCGCCGACTCGGCTGACTTCGGGCTGGTCTTCGCGCGCACCGGAGACCAGGGATCCGGGCGCGACGGCATCACCTGCTTCATCGTGGACGCCGACACCCCTGGGCTGATCGTCCGGCGCGTGATCCACACCCTGCGCTCGGGCCACTACCCGACCGAACTGGTCTTCGAGGACGTCCGCGTGCCGGACGAGGCGGTTCTCGGCGACGTCGGCCAGGGCTTCGCGATGGCCAACGAGCGGCTGACCAAGAACCGCATCCCCTACGCCGCCGGCTGCCTGGGCGTGGCGATGATGGCGCATCGCATGGCCGTCGAGTACGCCGGCACCCGGTCGGTCTTCGGCTCCAAACTCGCCGAGCATGAAGGGATCCAATGGATGCTCGTCGACAGCGAGATGGATCTGCGGGGTGCGGCTGCTCTAACGCTGGACGCCGCCGAACGCGCCGACAGCGGTCGGCCGTTCCGCACCGAGGTGGCGATCGCCAAGATCGCCGCCACCGAGGCCGCCGGACGGGTGGTTGACCGCGCCATCCAGATCCACGGCGGCTACGGGGTCACCAAGGACCTCCCGCTTGAGCGCTGGTACCGCGAGTTGCGGATCCGCCGGATCGGCGAAGGCTCCACCGAGACCCAGCGGATGATCATCAGCCGGGACATGCTCAAGGGCCGCTACACGAGCTGGATAGACCGGTGACCGGCAGGCGTCCGCTCGTCCCGCGCTCCAGGACCGGTGGGCGATGACGTCGGCCGAGCAGCGGGTACGGATCTTGTTCGACATCGCCGGCCTGGAGATGAGCACCGAAGAGATCGCCACCATGGCGCGCGACTACCCGACGATGCGGCACCAGGCCGACGAACTGCACCGGACCTGCGCCGACGGCATCGCCCGCGACACCTCGACACCATCAGCCTTCAAGGCGGTCGACCCCGTCGATTCGGCCGGCCCCCGGACAACCGCCCCGACGATCCGGGACCTCGCGTCCTTGCTTCGCGACGGGACGACGTCGGCTGTCGAACTCACGGGCAACGTCTTCGCACGAATTGACCGGCTCGACACCGACCTCGGAGCATACGTCGGTACGTTCCGCGACGCTGCCCTGGAGGCCGCCGACCGTATGGACCGGGACCTGGCCGCCGGGCGAGACCGCGGCCCGCTGCACGGGATCCCGCTGGCGATCAAGGACGTCATCGCCACGATCGAGGGCCCGACCCGGGCCAACAGCCTGGTCGTGCCCCGGCAGTGGCGCGGCGACGGCGACGCGACCGTGGTAGTACGGCTACGGGACGCCGGCGCGATCGTCGTCGGAAAGGCGACGACGAACGAGTTCGCCCTCGGCCCCAACGACCCCGCCTCGGGGTTCCCTATGCCGCGCAATTCCTGGGCCGCCGACCGCTATGCCGGCGGGTCGAGTTCCGGCACGGCCATCGCGGTCGCGTCCAGCCTGGCACTGGGCGGAGTGGGCACCGACACCGCCGGCTCGATCAGGCATCCGGCTGCGCTCAACGGCGTGACCGGCCTGAAGACGACCCGCGGGCGCGTCCCGACCACTGGGACGATGCCGCTGTCACCATCCCTCGACACCGTCGGCCCCGTCGCGCGCTCCGCCTGGGACTGCGCTCTGCTGCTCCAGACGATCGCCGGTCACGACCCGAGCGACGGCGGCTCCAGCAGGCGGCCGTCCCGCGGTACCTCGATGCGCTGGACGGCTCCGTGCAGGGCCTGCGGATCGGCCTGCCGAAACGCTATTTCCTCGACGCCGGTAACGTCGCCGATCCGGTCCGCGCGCGGGTGACGGCGGCCGTTTCCGTCCTGCAGGAGGCGGGCGCCGACGTGGCGGAGGTGAACCTGCCCAATGCCGATATGGCGAGGGTCGCGAGCTTCGTCGTCCTGCTGTGCGAGGCGTTCCCCTACCACCAGGACGACCTGGTCGCGCACTGGTCCGACTACGGACGCCACGTGCGCGGGCTGCTCGCCAAAGGCGCGCTGTACGGCGCCGCCGACTACGTCCAGGCCAAGCGCATCGCCACCAACTTCAGCCGCGAGGTGTCCGAGGCGATGTGGGAATGCGACGTGCTGATCGTGCCGACCATGCCGACGGGCGCCCGACTCCTGCTGGAGACCGACCCTGCGATGCTCGATCGCTGGTCCAGCGCGAGCTTCACGTCGCAGTGGAACCTGACCGGGCACCCCGCGTGCGCCGTTCCGGTCGGCTTCGACACCGCCGGCATGCCCGTCTCCATGCAGGTCATCGGACGACCATTCGACGAGGCCACCATCCTGCGTGTGGCCGATGCCTACCAGCGGCTGACCGACTTCCATCTCGCGGCTCCGCCCGCACCTGGGCAATAGGCCGACATCCCACCCCACCTCGAAGAGGAGTCCACATGTCCGACAACCCGGCGTCCGGCGCCGACCGGAAGGTGGCCACCAGCCCGTACGGGCCGGAGGACGAGATCGGCCGGCTCAACCTGATGACCTCGGAGTCCCGTGCCGACGTGATCAGCCGCATCGACGCCAGCCAGATGTTCGATCTGTCCGTGGACTACTTCATCGGGATGCCGTCGTGGCAGTTGATCGGCGACCCGGCGTACCAGATATGGATGACGCACACGCCGCACGGCACGGTCATCGACGGACTCCCCGGAATCTCGCGGGAGATGACCGAGTACATCAGCTACTCCGGCGACTCGATCGCGATGTACACCCACACCGGCACCCACATCGACACCCTTAACCACTATGGCCACAATGGTCGCATCTACAACAACTTCACCGAGCGGGAACACCTCGGGACCCGGCACTGGCGGGTCGCTGGCGCCGACAAGATTCCACCGATCGTGGCCCGCGGCGTTCTCCTCGACTTCGCCGCCCTGCGCGGCGTCGACATGCTCCCGGACCGATACGGGATCACCCCCGAGGACGTCGACGAGTGTCTCGCCAAGCAGGGCGTCGAGATCCGGCTCGGCGACGTCACGCTCGTCCGGACGGGCAGGATGCGGGCGTGGCCGGATGCCACCGAATGGGGTGAGAACCCGCCCGGGCTGACCCGCGCAGCCGCCGTGCACCTCGTCGAGATGGGGGCGATGATCGTCGGCTCCGACACCATGTGCGTCGAGCAGGGACCGGCTGCCGACCCCGACAACTACACCCCCGTGCACACCTACCTCCTCGCCGAGGCCGGCGCGCCTCTGATCGAGGTGCTCGACCTGGAAGGGCTCGCCGCGGCGGAGGTGTACGAGTTCGGCTTCTTCGCGGCCTGCCTGCGCCTGCGCGGCGCCACGGGGTCGCCGCTGCGCCCGTGGGCCTTCCCATTCCGCAAGGACTGAGCCCGGCCCGATCCGGTTCGGCCCCGGCTGAGGCGCCGAACCGGATCGGTGGCAATCTCACACCTCAGTAAGGAGATCTCATGCGAGACGCTGTCGTCGTGGCGGCCGTCCGTTCCCCTATCGGCAAGCGCGCCGGAGCGCTATCGGGCGTCCATCCCGCGGACCTGTCCGCGCAGGTGCTCTCGGCCCTCGCGGGTCGAGTTTCGCTGGACCCGGCACTGGTGGACGACGTTGTCTGGGGCTGTGTCAGCCAGGTCGGTGAGCAGACCTTCGACATCGCCCGCACCGCGGCGCTGTCGGCGGGTTGGCCGGAGTCGGTGCCCGGCACGACGGTCGACCGCCAGTGCGGCTCGTCCCAGCAGGCGATCCACTTCGCCGCCGCAGGCGTCATCGCGGGGCACTACGACGTCGTCGTGGCCGGCGGGGTCGAGTCGATGTCGCGGGTTCCCATGGGCTCGGCTGTCGGCGACCGATCCCCCCTCGGGAATCTCTACGCGAAGCGGTACGGGGATGTCCTGCCGAACCAGGGCCTTGGCGCTGAGCAGATCGCCCGCCAGTGGTCGATCCGCCGAGCCGACCTCGACGCCTACGCCGAGCGCTCCCATCACCGGGCCGCGAGCGCCGCTGCAGGGGGCGCCTTCGACGAGCAGATCGTGGAAATCGAGACCGCCGAGGGAGTCGTGCGCTCCGATGAAGGAGTGCGTCCGGACTGCTCGATCGAGGCATTGGCACCGCTGCGCACCCCTTTCCTCGACGGCGGCGTCATCAGTGCAGGCAACAGCTCCCAGATCAGCGACGGCGCCGCCGCTCTGCTGATCACCACCTCGGACATCGCGCGCGCCCACGGCTGGAGACCCCTCGTTCGGGTTCATACGGCGGTCGTGGTGGGCAGCGAGCCGAACATCATGCTGACGGGTCCGATCCCGGCGACCGCGAAAGCGCTCGCGAAGTCCGGCCTGACCATCGACGAGATCGGCGCGTTCGAGGTGAATGAGGCGTTCGCCTCGGTCCCGCTCGCCTGGCAGGCCGAGTACAACGCACCCGAATCGGCGCTCAATCCGGTCGGTGGAGCGATCGCGCTCGGTCACCCGCTCGGCGGATCCGGTGCCCGCATCGCCACCACTTTGATCCATCACATGGTCGACCACGGAATCCGCAAGGGACTTCAGACGATGTGCGAAGGCGGTGGCCAGGCAAACGCAACGATCTTCGAGCTCGTCCCGTGAGCACCCGGAAACGGGGGCGGCGCGGATCACGGAACGCGCCCGCGCTGCCGAGCCGCGCTCGCGCAAGCCCTTGAACGCGTGGCCCAAGCGAGACCCGCGCGCGCCGCGGCCGCACTGCCTCCGGGGATGACGATCTGCGCCCCGCCGCCTCCATTCCTGAAGAGCGGATCGCCCGGCGCGCCCGCTGGTGGCAACGCTGGATCTGTGGTGCCGAGCTGCCATGCCGGCCTGCCGGGGTCGGTACCGCGCAGGCCAGGGACGACCCCTCACAGAGCCTGGACTCACACCTCCTGCAAGCCTTCGACGACCTGCGCGCCCTCTGCCTGCCCACCGCTGGCGACCATGGCCGATAAGACCTTTCACCGGTGCCCGGCCCGCCTCTGATCGGTTCCGCGGGCGACGTCGGACTGTGTATCGACGCGAGATTATCTTCCACCTCGCTCAGCGAGGAGGGCAGAGACCGGGGGTGAAGGCGGTCATGGTCAGGTCGCCTGGAGCGCGATCGTGGGGGCCGGGCGGGAAGCCCGTGCGGCCGGATACAGTCCGGCTGGCACGCCTATGACGAGCGTGGCTCCGAAGCCGCCGAGGATCGCCCAGGGCGGCACCGTGGGCGGCAGGCATATCGAGGTCGCGTGTCCGAAGGTCCCGACGGAGCCCAGCACCGCCCCCCATCCCGCCGCCCAGCCCCGACAGCAGCAGCGACTCGGTGACGAACTGGAGGCGGATCTGGCCGGGCGTCACGCCCAGCGAACGCCGCAGGCCGATCTCGTGGCGGCGTTCCAGCACCGAGATGACCATGGTGTTGGCAACGCCGACGCCGCCGACCAGCAGCGCCACCGCGCCGAGCCCGAGCAGCAGGTTCGTGAACGCGCCGGTCGCCGTGGCCTTGACCTGGAGCGCCTGCGAGGAGTCGGTGACCTGGACGTCCTGCGGGTTCTCGGGGTTGATCGTGCGGGGCAGCAGCGTGTGGACGTGCGCCACGGTGGCATCGGAGGAGCGCTGGTAGACCGAGGTGGGGGGGCCATCGAAGTTCAGGAGCTTCTGGGCGGTCGTCCAGCCCACCAGGGCGGAGCGTTCGATCTCGGGCGCAAGCGGCAGCGGGTCCAGGATGCCGATCACGGTGAGTAGCGGTCGCCGATGAAGACCAGCTCGCCGGGTGCGGTGACCCCCAGGCGTCGTGCGGCGACCGAGCCGAGCACAACGGCGGGGTAGCGGCCGGTCGCGGCGTTCAGCCAGGTCCCCTGGCGTACGCGCCCGCGCAGCGTGGCCGGCAGGTCCTCGGTGGTCGCCTGGACGGCGATGCCGCCGGTCTGGTCCTTGGAGACCCCGGTCGGTGCGGCGGGCAGTGGCGGAGGTCGTGCCGGTCGCGGCGGAGTGCTCGACGCCGGGGATGCGGCCCACCATCCATTCGGCGCCCTTGGGGAGCTTGGTCTCCTTGCCGGTGAACATCGACTCGCCCGGGGAGGCGACCAGCAGGTTGGTGCCGAGCCAATCCAGCTCCCGCACCACCCTGCCCGGCTGGAGGCGGAGACCCCGACCATGGAGATCATCGTCGCGATGCCGATGGCGATGCCCAGCGCCGACAGGACTACCCGGGCGGGTCGCGAGCGCAGGCCGGCCGAGCCGACGCGCAGCACGTCGCGCGGGCTGAGCCGGGCGGGGCGCAGCCGCTGCCCCCTCGCGGCGTGCCCGCCGGGGTGTCGGCGACCAGGCGACCGTCGCGGACCTGCACCTGGCGGGGCAGCGCGGCGGCGATCTCGTTGTCGTGAGTGATGACGGCAACGGTGGTGCCGCTGGCGTTCAGTTCGCGCAGCAGTTCCATGACGGCCTCCCCTGAGGCGGTGTCGAGCGCGCCGGTCGGCTCGTCGGCCAGCAGCAGGTCGGGCGCGCCGACGACGGCGCGGGCAATGGTGACGCGCTGCTGCTGGCCGCCCGACAGCTCGTGCGGGCGGTGCCCGGTGCGGTCGGCCAGCCCGACGCGTTCCAGGACGCCGGCGGCGCGGCGGCGGCGTTCCCGCGGCGGCAGCCCCGCGTAGAGCAGGCCATCGGCGACGTTGTCCAACGCCGTCATCCCGGGAGCTAAGAGGTCGTAACAGAATCAGCGGACGAGGCGGCGCCAGCAGAGGATGGCTGCGGATCTCCCAGCGGATGCGTAAGCGGCGGAACCAGTGGAGCAGGGCGATGGTGCGCTCGACGACGTAGCGGTGGATGCCCAGTCCCGAGCCGTGCGGGCTGCCGCGGCGGGCGATGACCGGTTTGATGCCCTTGGCCCAGACGAGTCGGCGGTATTTGTTGTGGTCGTAGCCGCGGTCGGCCAGCAGCCGCTCAGGTCTTCGGCGGGGCCGTCCAACCCGGCCTCGCAGGGGCGGCACCTTGTCCAGCAGCGGCATCAACTGGGTGACGTCGTTACGGTTCCGCCGGTCAACGACACCATGAGCGGGGTGTCGTGCCCGTCGGTCAGCACGTGGTGTTTGGTGCCCGGCCGGCCGCGGTCGACCGGGCTCGGCCCGGTTTTGGGCCGCCCTTCAAAGCCCGGACATGCGAGCTGTCGATCACCGCCCTGGACCAAACCAGCTGCTCGGCGGCGTGCAGCTCCTCCAGCAGCAGCCGGTGCAGCCTGTCCCACACGCCTGCCTGGTGCCACTCGGCCAGCCGCCGCCAGCACGTCATCCCCGAGCCGAACCCCAGCTCCTGGGGCAGGAACTCCCACCGGATCCCGGTGTGCAGCACGAACAGGATCCCGCAAGGCACCTTGCGGTCGTCCAGCCGTTTGCGGCCGGTATGGCGCTTGCGGCGCTCGACCTTCGGCAGCAGCGGCTCAACCCGCTCCCACAAACTGTCGGCCACGATCCATGGAGGTTGCTCACCCTTACGCACCCGCCCACACCACACCCGACACCACGCGGTGTCACTTCACATACACATTTTGTTATTACCTCTAAGGGCGCTTCGAAGCGTCCCTTTGGAGCGACCAGAGCAGGGCGATGACCGTGTTCTCCAAGCGCTCGACGCTCTGCAACGCTTCCTTCAACGCCGCGAAAGGGTCGGCGACATCCCTGTTGGTCAGGGCTTCTTCCAACTCCAGTCGCAGCGCGGCAAGCGGTGTGCGCATCTCGTGCGAAGCCTGGACGACGAATCGGCGCTGCCTCTCGGCCGGCGCCTCGCCGTTGAACAGGGCGCGCCGGTCGGCGTCGAAGCTCTTGCCTACCTCGGTCGTCCCGGCCGAGGTGAACTCGATGTCCTGGCGCAATTGCGGGTCCTTTCGCTGGTGCGGCGGGTGTACGCCCCTCCTATGGAGGGCCGGGGGAGTCGGCGTTACCGCCGCTGCCGCAGGCGGCGGCCATGAGGCAGAGCGCGCCGGCGGCGAGTGTGGAGACAGGGGTGCGGAGCCTTGTTCGCATGCCATCTCTTTTCGGCTCGTCGAGCGATGTCGCTCGGGACCGCGTTTGCGACGTTCCACTCCGCTCGGCCTCCCGACCCCGGCCGCGGGCCTGGAGCTCGGAGCGGACCGCGCCCCGGCGAAGTGGTGTGCATCACCCAAATAACATGCTACCCAGTAGGTTTTTCTACGTCAATGACCAGCTTCGATGTCCACGGGCTGCCCTCTGCGCGAGCAGTGCACTAACGCCAAGACCGGCCGGATCCTGACCATCCGCCCCCACCACGACCTCCAAGCCGCCGCCCGCCGACAGGCGGCCGGCGACCCGGACTGGCAAGCCGACTACCGCCGCTGGAGACCACCGGTCGAACGCGCCGTCGCCTGGCTCGTCCACCACGGCAACCGCCGCCTCCGCCACCGAGGCACCATCAATGCCGACGCCTGGCTCCACACCCGAGCCGCCGCCCCAACCTCCGCCGCCTCATCAACCTCGGACTCACCCGAACCAACCACACCTGGCACCTGTCCTCGGCCCAAGCCTGACCACAGAGGGCTGTCCAGCCCACGGCGGACAGCCCCTCTAACAAGATCTTCAGCAGTCTTCTAGCTGCCGCTTGCCTCCGCGGACAGCGGCTTGGTGTGTCGCTGACGCTGACGCCCGCCAGATTCGCCTAGCCTGAGCTCTGCTCGCCCGCCCGGACGACTTGCGCCCTCGATCGTCTGGCTGCTGATCGTTAGCCGTTCTGCTCTACGTGCACGTACCTGGGGCCAAGGGCCTGCCCTGCGTCGTCCGAAGGGTCACGTCCCCGCCACCGCCCGCCCAGGCCACGTCAGAGGATGAGTCCGGATGATGGCCACGACCACGCCGCTGCCGTGAATGGAGCTACGACGCCGAGATAGAGCGTTGGCGCACTGCGGCCGCTGGGCCGGGCATTGCGCGTTTGTTGTGGTGGTCATCACCCTGTCGCTGGCGGGCTAGTTCGGACGCGTCAGGGAGTGACATGCCCATAAACAAGACCGGAGCGGCTTCTCAATGAGTCCGGACAGGCCTGGCACCTCCGGCTACCGTGGGTTACCGCGGTCGTGGCAGCGGCGGCGTTAACTGTGGGAGATCGCAACGTACTTGATCTTCCCTAAAGTGCGCTGTGGTGAAGCGAAGGACACTGCCTGACCTGCGACTTTGTTAAGAGGTGGCTTCCCCTGGGCTTGATTGATCGTGTTCACACCGAAGAGGCCACTGGTTCGAACCCAGTATCGCCCACGTTTCCCCAGCTCAGAGGCTTGCTCGGATGAAGAGCAGGCCTCTTTGGCGTTGTCGCAGCTCCGAAGAGGTCACGGGTTCCGAACCGGCAGCGCACCGCCTCGACCCCACGGGGCCATCTCCGCCTCCGGGGCAGGCCATCAGTGGTCCGGTGGGAGGAATCTGGGAGATCATCCTTCGCCCACCGTGAACGAGGCCACAAGAAGACCGCACTACCTGTCACTCTGTGTGGTCGATAGCGGGCTGAGCGTTCGCCGCCATGTCCGCTCAGGTCCACCAGCCGGGTTGGGCTGTCGTCTGCATCGCGGTGTGCCCAACAGGTCGGGTGTGTCGGCGACACGTGAAAACTGGCTCTGGCAACATCCCGTTTTCGGGTCGTCAGTTGAGCAACAACCGGTGGGTTCGAATCGAGGCTCAGGTTCCCATCGCCGCTGGACCTGGGGTGAAGCGCCTGCCCAGCGACCCGTGGGCTGTCTGAGCAAACTTCAGCCTGAGTGAAACATCTCCATGCTCCCTGACGATCCCATGGTGTGGGTGAAGTCAAGGAGGTTCGGGTGACTCTGGCGCTTGTCCGTGATCTACGTGACCAGCGGGTTCCGGCGAGCCAGGAAGAGCTCCTCGACTTCGAGACCGATGTGCTGGCCGGGTTCGTGCTGGCGCGGTCTTCGGCCGGACTTGCTGACGGCACGATCCGCTCGGACGTGCTTCAGCTGGAGATGATGCGGCGCTGGTTCGATCGCCCGCTGTGGGAGATGGAGCCGGCTGATGCCGATGTCTACTTCGGCAAGGTGCTGCGGGACGCCAGCCCCGCAACGCGCAAGGGGCGCGCCAGCGCACTGACGGTGTACTTCCAGTTTCTGGAGCTGCGGCATGCCGTGGAGCTGTACAACATCGTCGGGCGACGGGTCGAGTGCCCGCTGGATGAGATCAACCGACCGCAGTTGTCGATCGAGCTGCAGTTGCGGGTGCCTCCCTCGGAGGCCGAGATCGAGGCGCTGTTCGCCGGGTGGCGGCAGGACCTGGCGGTCTGCCGCAAGTTCGCGCCCACGGCGCGCAACTACGCGGCTGCGCGCCTGGCGGCCGATGTGGGGTTGCGGATCAACGAGGCGCGGATGCTGGATCTGCACGATGTCCGCTGGGGCCTGGGCCGGTTCGGGAAGCTGAACGTCCGGCATGGCAAGGGCGCCCGGCGGCGCGGCCCCAAGCAGCGGCTCGTGCCGCTCATCAACGGCGCCGACCGCAGCCTTCGCTGGTTCATCGAGGACGTGTGGGGCTACTTCGACCTGGACCACGCCCGGCCCGGCGCCCCGCTGTTCCCCTCTGAGCGCAAGAACCAGGACGGTTCGAGCTGCCGGGTAACGGCGGACGTTTTCCGCAGGTCGCTGGCCAAAGCGACCACAAAGCACCTCCCGGAGTGGACGGGTCGGCTCACTCCGCACGTGCTTCGGCACTACTCCGCGTCCCAGCGGTACAGGGGAGGGATGAGCCTGCTGGCTATCCAGGAACTCCTCGGACACGCCTGGACCGGCACCACGGTCCGATACGTCCACGTCAACCACACTCATGTCGAGGACGCCTGGGTGCAGGGGCAGCAGCGCGCGACCGACCGATGGAAGGGACTGGCCTGATATGAAGTGGAACCTGCGGTTGGCCGCGGCCAACCGCGGCATCTGGAAGGCCAGCGAGCTGCAACGGATGCTTGCCGAGCGCGGCATGGTCATCAGCGCGGGGAAGATGTCGGGACTGTGGTCGGGCCAGCCCAACAGCGTCCGCCTGGACGAGCTGGACGTCATCTGCGCCGTGCTCGGCTGCGGCGTGCAGGAGCTGCTGCTGCCTGAACCCGATAGCGTCCCCGCTCCAGAAGCCGATGACCAGCAACGCAAAGCCGCCGGGCAGCCGCCCTCGGTGGCGCCCTCGGTGACTCCTCGACCCCGGAGCGGTCGCTCACTGCCGCCCCGGTGAACTGCCGGCACTGCGGCAGTCCGCTGCCGGGAGGTTCACGCCGCGATCGGCTCTTCTGCGACCGGCGCTGCCGTGACGCTTGTGGCCGCGCCCGGCAGGCCCGCGGACTGGCGCCCATGGGGCGCTGGCGGCATCCCGCGCTCACCGCCGACGATCCCGTCCTGGCGGCCGCCGCCGCCCGAGCGCAGGAACTGACCGAGTTGCACGGCTGGTCGCCTACGACCTTGCTCAAGACCCTCGACGGTCTGACCGCGGTGCTCGCCCGACCCGTCTCGGACCGGCAGATCACGCTCAGCGATATCCACGCCCTGCGGGGGCCCGGGTCTACTCCCCGGATATGCGAGGTACTCAGCGATATCGGGTTGATCGTCGTTGACGACACCGTCGCGCCGATCCGCGCCTGGATCGACCGGCGCACCGGGCAACTGCCCGCCGGGTTCGCCGACGACGTGCGCGCGTGGCTGCTGGTCTTGCTGGACGGGGAGGATCGGTCCCGGCCGCGGGCCCACTCCAGCATCTACGCCTACTTCGGCGCGGTCCGGCCGTTGCTGATGGATTGGGCGGTGCGCCGCCGCCATCTGCGGGAGATCACCGCGACCGACATCACCGCCGGACTCGATCCGCTGACCGTCGCCCAGCGCTGCCTTGCGATCAACGCCCTGCGATCGCTGTTCCGCTTCGCTAAGCGACGCGGCCTGATCTTCACCGATCCCACGACCCGGCTGACCCTGCCCACCGTCGATCCCAGCTTCCTTCCGATGACGGAGGAGGAGATCCGGGCCGTTGAGCAGCTCACCACCACCCCGTTGCAACGGATGGTGGTCGCCCTGGCCGCCGTCCACGCCGCACGGCCGAAGGCGATCCGGCTCCTTGCCCTGCCGGACGTCGACCTGCCCAACCGGCGCATCACTCTGGCCGGGCACCGGCAGCGCCTGGGCGAGTTGCCCTACCGCACGCTGGTGACCTGGCTTGACCACCGCCACGCGACCTGGCCCTCCACCCCGAACCCGCACCTGGTGCTGTCAGCCAAATCCGCGCTCGGCCAGGGGCCGGTCTCGTCGGCCTTCCTGAAGGCGAACGTGTCCCGGCGCGGTGTGGACCTGGAACGCATCCGCCGCGACCGGCTGCTGCACGAGGCGCTGACCGCGGCGCCGGACCCGCTGCACCTGGCAATGGTCTTCAACGTCTCCCACACCACGGCTGCCCGCTACGCCGCGGTCGCCCGGCGCATCCTGGCGCCCTGAGCTAGAACCCGCCCGGTTCCCACCCTGCAGCCGGAACCGAAAACATGTTCGACTAGCCTGGGGTTCAAAGGAGGAGGGTCGACCAGCATCGGAACGAAAAGTCTCGTTAGGCGGTCGTTCCGGCTGACGCTGGCGTGACATTCCGTTCCGATGTGCGTGTCCGTTAGGGGATGGGCTACTGCAACAAGTCGATCATGCTCGGTCGTGGACCAGCGCCAGGCGTTGAGCTGCTGGTCGCTATCCAAGTGGTGCGTCTTCGTCTCGGCGATGAGTTCCACGAGCCCGCGGAGTCTGAACTGTCGGCCGGCGTAACCTCGCCACCGGTGTCCAGGGTCCGCGGACTGCCGCTCACCCCCGACGACTTCCTGCGCTGACGGCGGGATCCGGGAGTTCGGCGTTCGGTGACCCGAGGCCCGGCGACACGGGATCCGGCGGCCCGGGGTCCTGTGGTGCCGGATACCGCACGGCTGCGGGAAAGCAGCGCAGCAGTGCGGCGAGCCGCGCGGTATCGCCCGTCACCTCGGTGTCTGCCCGCTCGACGGCGTCGTGCAGCGCCGCACCGGCGAACACCAGATCGCGCAATGTCGCCGCCTCCGGCACGTTCAGCCACGCCTCGGGTTCGGCGTGCTCACCGCGGTCCAGATCGAGGCGCCCGCCCGCAACGGTGATGCGGAACCGATCGCCCGCGACGTCCAGCTGGCAGCGCAGCGACAGCTCACCCGCCAGTGCCGGATCGAAGGTGGCGCGCAGGGCGAACAGCAGCGCGTCGACGCTCAGTTCCGCCGCGCCGTCCTCGGGCAGCGGTGCGCGGCTGCCCCAGTGGGCGAGCGCGCGGAGCACGGGCTCCAGTTCCTGCCCGCGCTCGGTGAGTTCATACACGGCGGCGGGCGCAGGCGGTCCCAGGCGCCTTCGCCGCACCAGGCCGTCGGCTTCGAGCTCGCGCAACCGCTGCGCGAGGACGTTCTGGCTCATCTGCGGCAGCCCGCGGTGCAGGTCGGAGTAGCGCTTCGGGCCGAAGACCAGCTCCCGCACGACGAGCAACGCCCACCGCTCGCCGACCGCGTTCAGCGCTCGCGCGATGCCGCAGGGGTCGTCGAACAGCCGCTTCTTGCTCATGCACCCGAGTGTACTTGCGCACCAGGTGTGAATGCTCCTAAATTAGGAGCATGAACACTGTGACCTCCGTCGACGGCACCACCTTCGGCTACACACGGCACGGCGACGGGCCCCGGTGATCCTGGTCGGGGGCGGTCTCGACGACGGAACGGAGAACGCCCCACTCGCCGAGGCGCTGGCCGCGCACCGTGCTCAACTAATCCGTTCGCAACACCGACCCGGAGCGTCCGCGCCACTAAGTCTCGAACGAGAAGGACCTTGACTGATGAACGTGTTCCTGTGGGTGCTCCAGGGGATCCTGGCCGCGATGTTCCTGATGGCCGGCGTCATGAAGACGACCCAGTCGAAGGAGAAGCTTCTCGAGAAGCTGCCGTGGGTGGAGGACTACTCGACCGGCACCGTGCGCTTCATCGGCACCGCGGAGTTCCTCGGCGCGATCGGCCTGATCCTCCCGGCCGCTCTGGACATCGCCCCGATCCTCACGCCGCTCGCAGCAACCGGCCTGGCAATCACCATGCTCCTGGCGATGAACGCCCACCGCCGCCGCCACGAGCCCGGCGCCATCGCGTTCCCCGGCGTGCTGTTCGTCGTCGCGGCCTTCGTGGCCGTGGCCCGGTTCGGTCCCTGGTCGTTCTGAGCATGACCGTCACCGTCTTCGGCGCGACGGGAGCGATCGGCTCCCTGACCGTCGTCGAACTCCTGGAGCGCGGCCACGACGTCACGGCCTATGCGCGGCCCGAAGTGCAAGTGAGGGAGGGGGCAGCCCACGTCGGTGTGAGCTGGGTTTACACCGGTGCTTTAGGTTCCGGGGTCATGCGGGACAAGATGGGGACACGACAAGGAGAGACGATGAGCGAGCTGACCACCACGCAGCCGGCTGGCACACCGACCTGGATCGACCTGGGCATCCCGGATCTCGACCGCGCGATGACCTTCTACGGCGCGTTGTTCGGTTGGGAGTTCGATGTGGGACCGGCGGAGTTCGGCCACTACACCCAGTGCTTGCTACGGGGCAGACCCGTCGCGGCCATCAGGCCGAACCCCGATCCCGACGCCACGGACTTCTGGTGGAACGTCTACTTCGCGACGGATGACTGTGACGCCGCGGCCGCCCGAGCGCGGGACGCGGGCGGCTCGATCATCACCGGCCCGATGGACGTGCTGGACCAGGGCCGGACGGCGATCATCAAGGACACCACCGGTGCGCAGTGTGGACTGTGGCAGGCCGGTGCCCACATCGGCTGCGAGATCGTCAACGAGCCGAACGCCCTGCTCCGCAACGACCTGGTCACCGCGGAATCCGGGCCCGCGCGCGACTTCTACGTCGCGGTCTTCGGCTACACGTTGGATGCCAACCCGGACATGCCTGAGCTCGACTTCACGTTCCTGCGCAGACCGGATGGCCACGAGATCGGCGGCATCGCCGGTGACCCAAAGGCCACGAAGTCCCGTTGGGGGACCTTGTTCCAGGTGGACGACGCCGATGCGGCGGCGCGGCGAGCGGTCGACGCGGGTGGGACCTCGGCCGAGCCCTACGACATGATCTACGGGCGGGTCGCTCACATCACGGACCCGTTCGGCACGGAGTTCGATGTCGGTGCGGCGATGACGAGCTGAACCGGCGGTCAGCTGGCCGAGTGGTCGAGCTCGGCAAGACGCGCGTAGATGTCGTCGGTGTGGACCTCCTCGACAAGGTGAGACCGAGGTCGGCCAGGCACCATTGCAGCACCTGCTGGCTCTGCCCGGCTACGAGGAGTACGTCCTACGGGACATCAAGGACACAAACACGCCTGCCCTCAAGCTGTACGCCAAGCTCGGATTCACAAAGTACGAGCGTCGATCCAGCAGCTGCAGGCCTACCTGCGCACCTGCTGTCCGCCGCCGGCACCGGGACCTGCCCGGCAGCCTTGAACGCGCCCGGCCCCGGGCGACCGCACCGGACGGTCAGCTGCCGCAGTTGGCCATAGAGGGCGGTTCGACGCAAAACCGCTGGTCGCCTCCGGATGGGCGGCGTAGCGTTGCGGGCTGTGCCGTTTCCGATCGAGGACCTGTCCCGTCCGTTCCGCCGCCCGAGTGAGCTGCGGCGTCTGGTCGAGGCCGTGCGCGCCGCCGACGACAAGGACGAGTCGCTGTGGGTGGAGTGGAAGAGCACGCTGGACCTGACCTCGCAGCCCGGGCTGCTGCATCTGGTCCGGCAGATCCTGGGTTTCGCCAACCGGGATCCGGAGGTGGCCGCGCAGTGGTGCGAAGGCAACGCCTACCTGCTGGTCGGTGTCAGCCCCGGCCAGCTGCAGGGAGTGGCCGGAGTCGACCCCCAGCGGCTGGTGCAGACCCTGCAGCCCTACCTCGGAGCATTGACCGGAGTGGGCGGGTGAGCGTGGCCTTGATGTGGATGCGCCTAGCCGGTGAACCCGGCGGCGGCGTCCTCGATCAGGTCGTAGAGGCTGCGCAGCGTCTTGCCGGTCCATGCGGACAGGGCGACGAGCAGCAGGTCGTCCGGCACCGCGGGGTTCATCGGTCCTCCTGGTCGGCGTCCTTGGCCCACTGGGCAATCTGCTCGCCGGCCGGCTCGATCCAGAAGGCGACCTTGTGCGGGCAGAAGGATCGGGTCGGTGACGTAGGGGTTGTGCACGACCGGCGGCGCGGTGCCGACGGTGATCTCTGCGCCCTTGGAGGCCAGGACGTCGCGGATCACGTTCGCGCAGGTGGAGTGGCCGGGCATTTCGCTGGGCTTCACGGCTAGGCAGTGTTTCGAAGTCCCGGCCCACTTCGCTCGCCTGGCGGCTCGCTCCGTGACCGGGCCTGGGCGAATGCGGCATCGCTTCGCTATCCGCCCGGTTCCGCTCGCCTCCGGCTTCGCTCCGCCGGCCAGGTCAAGCGTTCGAGCGCGTGGTCGAGGCCACTTCGAGCAAGCTCTAGACGTCCACCGCCCGCTAGAGGACGTCTCAGCGCGTCCCCAGGGACGCCTTGCAGGACTTCCGGCGAGCGTTGCCGAAAGAGCGGACGGCGGACGAGGACGAGCGCCAGGAGGACGGCGACCGGCCCTGGCTGGTTGCAACCCGCTCGCCCGCCGTGGTGTTCGCCTGTCCATGAACGACTCGTTGAGGACGCTCAAGGACTTCTTCGCGGCCGAGGCCGCCTACGTGACCGCCGGTGGCCCCGGCAAGGCCGACTTCTCCGGGATGGCCGCGCACCTGCACCCGGACGTCGTCATGTATCAGGCCGGGAGCCTGCCGTACGGGGGTGAATGGACCGGGCCCGCCGGCATCGAGTCCTTCATGGCGGCGATGAGCGAGGAGTGGACCTCGCTGGAATTCCTAGAGCAGCGATTCGCCGCCGACGGTCCCACTGTCGCGGTCTACAACAGGGGGATGCTGCGGGCCCGCGCGACTGGCCGTGCCCTGAAGACCTCGGTGATGCAGTGGTTCACGTTGGAGAACGGGTTGATCCGCGAGATGCGTCCCTTCTATCTGGACACCGCCGCCGTGCTCGACGCCCTCGGACACCGTCTCCATGCTTCCGGCCGGGCGGCGCAAGATAGGCGATCAGATATCTGATCGGGCCGCCGGTGGCGGAGCGAGACCTCCGATGGCGCTAAGCCGTCATGCTGCGGTCGGCAGAGCGCGGGTGAAGGCATTGCCGGCGTCGTAGGTCTGGCCGGTGTGGAGGCAGTGGAAGAGCTGGCCGAGCATCCGGTTGAACAGGTGCCGCAGGGCGCCGGGGTGTTTGTCCCCGTTCTCTCGGCGTCGCTGATAGTGGGCCCGTGCGGGTTCGTAGTTGGTGGAAGCGGTGAAGGCCCAGACGAACCCTGCGGCGGCGAGGCGATCGTTCTTGATCGTTCGGTGGGTGATGGAGATGCTGCGGCCCGAGGCACGGGTGATCGGCGCGACCGAGCGCGCCCTGAGCGCGGGGATCGCCGCCGCCGGGCCCGGGGCCCGCACCGGGGACATCTCGCACGCCATCGGCTCGGTGCTCCGGGAGGCGGGTTACTCGATCAACACCGAGTTCGGCGGCCACGGCATCGGCTCGACGATGCACCAGGACCCGCACATCTCGAACACCGGGCGCCCCGGCCGCGGGTACCGGCTGCGCCCCGGGCTGCTGCTCGCGCTGGAGCCGTGGATCATGGCGGACACCGCCGAGCTCGTCACCGACGCCGACGGGTGGACGCTCCGAAGCGCACCGGGCTGCCGGACGGCCCACAGCGAGCACACCATCGCGATCACCGGCGACGGCGCCGCGATCCTCACCCTGCCGAAGCAGGCCCGCCCGTAGGGAGCCGCCGCCCGGTCCCGGCGCGGTGGAGGCTCGCGGAGGCCATCGTGCATCCACGTCAATTCGCCACAAAGCGCCTTGGCCGAGTCGGGCACGTGGTCGCTCGGTACGACCGTCAGCGAGTAGAGCGCCGGGGCGAGGTAGGGCCGGTCGCCAGCGGCCCCACCAAGCGCTGAACATGGCAACTTCGGCCAGCGTGTTCCGTCCGCAGGCTCCCCCCGCCCCGACGAGCCCGAGCCCGAGCCGGAGCCCGAGAGCCAGGATGAGGCCGCGGCACCGTTGCGGGTCGAGGTGATCGAGCCACCGGCCGACCGGCCACAGGAGTCGGCGGTGCGGTTCGAGGTCCGCGTCCCACCCAGCGGCCGGGTGACTCTGGTGCCGGGACGGCAGCGGTTCTCGGTTCCCCAGGGTCTGGCCGGACGAACGTTGACCGTCTGGGCTGACCTGCGCAGCCTGCACATCCTGCTCGACGGGGGTCCACACATGCCCGTGTGAGACGGAGTGACGGGGGCAGATGCGGGCAGGACGCCCGCATCTGCCCCCGTCACGGGTTCCGTGCGGACCTCAGGATCGGGCGTCTCCGACCGAGACCATGTCGAGGCTCGCCTGGTTGTGGCGCTCCACCCAGTTCATCAGCGCCGTGTGGCAGGCGTGGTCCAGGTGCCGCAGACCGGTGAGGTCCAGTTGGACCGGCCGATCTCGGGGGAGCTTCTCCAAGGTGTCCAACATCTGCGGTAGACGCAAGAACGTGGCGTGGCCGGCCAGGGCGACACGCACCGGACGCCCGTGCGCGCCGGTCACCTCTTCCCTCTCGTCCACCTCGATCTGGATGTGCGAGGTCTCCCAGGCTGTCTTGATCACAGCCAGCACCAGGCCGAGCAGCACTCCCTCGAACAGGTTGAGGACGACCACTGCCGTGGCCGTGAGGACGAGGATCAGTGCCTCGCCGCGATGACGGCGCCACAAGGGGCGCAACTGCTTGACAGGCATGAGTTTCCAGCCGGCGTGCACGAGCACGCCCGCGAGGGCGGCGAGCGGGATGATTCCCAGCGCCGCGGGGAAGGCCGCGGCGAACAAGAGAATCCAGAGCCCGTGCAGGACGCGCGAAGCCTTGGTCTGCGCTCCTGCCTGCACGTTGGTGGCGCTGCGTACGATCACCGCCGTCATCGGCAGGGCTCCCAGGAGCCCGCACACGGTGTTGCCGGTGCCCTGGGCCATGAGCTCCTTGTCGTAGTCGGTACGGGGGCCGTCGTGCATGCGATCGACCGCGGCGGCGCTGAACAGGCTTTCCGCGGAAGAGATGAGCGCGAATGCCAGCACGGTTCCGAGGACGCCGATCTCGGCCAGTCGGGCCACGTCGCCGATGCCGGGTGGCTGGACGGCTCCGAGAAGGCCCTGTACGTCCAGCCGAGCCACGGGCAGATCCAGCAGGAAGGACGCACCCGTCGCCAGAGCCACGGCCGCGAGCGGTGCCGGAACTTTTCGGACTCGCTCCGGCAAGTGCGCCCATCCCGCCAGCAGTGCGACGGTGCCCGCGCCGATGCCGAGCGCGGCCAGCGCCGCGGCTGATCCGGTGCTGTCGAGGAGCAGGCCCGGCAGCCCGGCGAGTTTGGCCATGCCCGAGCCGGGCGCGGTGGCATCGGCCATGGCGTACAACTGCCCGGCGATGATGGTCAGGCCGATGCCGGCGAGCATGCCCTCCACCACGGCCACGGAGATCGCGCGGAACCACCGCCCCATCCGCAGCGCGCCGAGCAGCAACTGCAGGAGGCCCGCCGCGAGGACTATCGCGCCGAGCGTGCTCAGGCCGTATGTCTGGACGGCCTCGTACACCAGGACGGTCAGGCCCGCGGCGGGCCCGCTGACCTGGAGGCTGCTGCCGGGAAGCAGACCGGTCACCAGGCCGCCGACTATGCCGGTGATCAGGCCCAGCTCGGCCGGGACGCCGGAGGCGACCGCGACTCCCACGCACAGCGGCATGGCGACGAGGAAGACGACAAGGGACGCGGTGATCTCGTTCCGGAGCACTCGGGAGGAACGCAGGGTCGTTGGGAGCATCGGTCCTCACCTACAGGGGAGAGAAGGTGTCGGCGTCCGGCCGGTGCGCCAGCACCGATCCGGTGTGCACTTCGTAGTACCAGGCGTGCAGGCCGATCCGGCCGTCGGCGGCCCGCTCGTCCACGCCGGGATAGGTGCGCAACCGCTCCAGTTGATCGAGCACATGTCTCTGGACCGCTGCCGCCAGGTCGCCGCAGCCGGCGGAAGGGGATGCCGCCCGCTCGGATGGGGCGTTACCGGGCAGACGCGGCGAGGTGCCGGCGGCCTCGGCCAGCCATGTGCGGACGGCGGGGGCAGCGCTGAGGTCGTCGCCGCGGACCAGGGCGCCGACGGCCCCGCAGTGGGAGTGGCCGCACACCACGATGTCGGCGACGCCGAGGATCTCGATCGCGAACTCGATGGTCGCCGCTTCGCTGGTAGGACGGTCCAGCCGGTACGGCGGAACGATGTTGCCCGCCGTGCGCAGCTCGAACAGCTCGCCTGGACGGGCTCCGGTGAACAGGGAAGGGATCACGCGCGAGTCGGAGCAGGTGATGAACAGCGCCAGGGGCGACTGGCCGTCGGCGAGCCGATGCAGTTCTCCGCCGTTCTCCGCGGCCCGGGAACCGAACGTTCGGGCATGGTCGATGAAAGTGCGCATGCGAAATACCTCCAGGGTGCCCCGCGAATGTGAGGGCATCGTAGGAGTTGGACAAAGGACGATCTGACGGTGTGGTCGTCCGGTCGCGTTGACCCGTTCCGATACCGATGTGCGATAAGAGCGTCGTTCATTCCATGTGGCATGGTCGTAACGACCAGGCACGACGGCTTACGCCCTCAAAATGGTGTTTCGGCAGGAAGAGCACGCGCCGGAGGCGCTGTCAGCAACGGAATACCTGGAGGATGGCGGGTATGTTCCCGGTGGTACGTCTGCTGATCGCGTGCACGAGCCCGCCGACGCGGCGCGGAAACGCGATCGTGCTCACGCCGGCGGTGAATGCCGAGCGTGTCGGGGTGTCCGGGGCTTTGACCTCTTTGGGGTTGGCCACGCGACTGCTCGCCCGGACAGTCAGATGTTTGGGCGACTCCTGTGCGGACTTCCGCTCCTCCGAACTGGAGCGAAGTGCGCCCGAGTCGCTCAGCTGAATGCTGCCCGCCGAAGTCGGCGCCGTGAACTCGCCGGGTCCTGCGCTTTGGAGAGCCGTGTCCAGGACCAGGTGCAGGCAGCCGCAAAGGACGATGATGAGCAAGGCGGCGGCACGTCTCATCGTGCTGTGCCCTACCACCGGCGACGTCCTCCGATCGGGCCGGGCTCATCCAGCCGCATCGTCCGCTATCAACTGACCTGTACGTGAAGCGCTGATGGCTCGCCAAGCTGCTTGACAGTGCATTCGAGCGCCCGGCAGAAAGCGGGTGGCAGCCAGATCACGACCCTATCACGCATCGTTAGTCTCTGATCACGAAGCCGGAATCGGTTCCAGGGATGGCGGGAGCTTTCCGGTCGGCCGTGCCGGCTTGCGCGGTGCCGGGGCGTCGGCCAGTCCCGTGCGGTCGGCCACCGGTCCCATCTTCTGCATAGATAGAAGATGACGGTTGGAGTCCCGGGCGGCGGCGATCCCCGTTGCTTCGCACGATCGTGCAGCCCTGCCGGATTGCCTCTCAACGCACGAGCTAACGCGGACCGCAGGGCAACGGTGGCACTTGTATGCATTGTAGAAGAAGATGTGGGCATTGGTACAAGTTTGAGGGGCGCGTCCGCTGGTCCCTGCCGACCTCGAAGGGGCTCACCTGGTCGCCCAAGGCCGCGCCAGCGCGCCTCACTGGCTGCCTCGAATCCAAGTGCCGGTCTCGCGCCCTCCCAGGCCCACATCAGCGCCTCTGTTGGCGCCCCGCGCCAGAGGATGTGCCCGCCTGATCTCCAGGAGCATGACGCTGCCGCTCTTCATCGACGGCTCTGAGACGGTGCACCGGGCGCCGGACCAGGACGCTGACGGTGGTGGTCATCACTCCGGCGCTGGCCGGGCGGGCGCGGATGCCAGTGAGCGAGAGGCCAGCGAGCAAGCTGGTCAATGGAGCGGCTTTCAGGAGTCCGGGCGGGCCTGCTGCCTTGGCTACCGTGGGTTAGCGAGGTCGTGGTGGCGGGGGTGTCGATTGTGGGAGATCGCAACGTCCTTGATCTGCCCTGAAGTGCACTGTGGTGGAGCTAAGGAAGCTGTCTGACCTGCGAATTCGACGAGAGGCGGCTTCCCTCGGGCTTGATCGATTGTGTTCACACCGAAGAGGCCACTGGTTCGAACCCAGTATCGCCCACCCCCAGTTTCCGCAGGTCAGAGCGTCGCCAACGGCGCGATCTCGTGTGTTCCAATGAGCGCTTCGTAGTCTCGGGAGCCAGTTTCGGGAGCCAGTTTCGGGAGCCACCGTACGCTTCGCAGATTCCCGAAGCGCTCACCCAGACGGTCGATCATTGTGACCGCGTCGTCCTGGTCGGCCGAGTTCGGCCACGGTAGCTCCACTGACCTTCTTGAAACCTCGTTGGCCGTCTGGAGAGCGACGGTTCTCGGGTGCGCAACTTCTTCAGCTACCAGCGCTTGACCGAGGAGCGTGATGATGGTCACGGGCAGCGCGGCCAGCCCGAAAGTGGCGATTCCCGCCACCGTCATGGCGGAGAACGCCGCGTAGCGCCAGAAGACCCGGCCCAGCCACGCCCGCACAGCGCCGGGGGCCCGTCGTGGAAGCCCAGGGCCGGTATCGGCTCGGTGCCGTCGTCGTAGACCCGTGGGTTGGGACGCGGTGGGCCAGCCAGAGGAGATCGGCTAGGACTGCGATGCCGGGGACTGCCAGGATTGCGAAGCCGAGTCCGTGCGCGTGCCAGGCGACGCCTGCCGCGGCCAGCCGCAGTCCCGCGAATGCGCCTGTCTGGTCCAGCGCTTGATGGACCGCGAACGCCGTTCCGCATCCCATCGGGCTTCCGGGGTCGGAGAGCAACGTGTCCTTGTGGGCTGCGTGTGGCCTTGCCCACCCGTTCAGCCACTACGAGCGCGCATGCCCCGGCCAGCCCGACCACTCAGCCGCCAGGCTGCTCTTAGTCGGAACCTCAGAAGCCACCAACCCTGCTTCGGAGCATCACGAGTTTTCGGAAGCGCTATCGAGCGACCCTTCCTAGGAGCTGAGGCTCAGCTGCCCGGGTACGCCTGCTCGGTCCAGCAATTCGTGCATGACGTGCGGGGGAAGTGCCGGATTACGCGCGGCTGCAACTGCCAGCCGCGTTTCCTCCAAGGACTCCAGCAGTCGTGGCAGCGGGAGCCTGGGGTCGGCTGCCGCGCCTCGGTGCAGGTTCGGGTTGTCGTCTTCTAGCAGTTCGGTGACCCGCTGAGGTGAGAGCCGGGGGTCACGCAGGGCGCACCAGCGCACCCATGGGTCTTCGTCGCGGCTCAGCCCGTCGACGAGCTCAGGCGGTGTCTGCGGGTCGTCCAGGGCCAGCGCCCGCATCCGGGGGTGCGGATCGTCGGCGAACCGGCGCAGTCCTTCATGCGGGATGCGTTCTTTGATCTGCCATTGCGACAGCCCCGCCCACTCGCGCCAGATCTCCAAGAGCAGCTCGACGGGCACATCGTGGCTGTTCTCAGCGAGGAGCAGACGCACCGCGAAGTCCTCGTCGGTGGCGAACCGCGCCTTCACGTCTTTCGGGAGGTCTTTGCGTCTGGCCAGCCTGCGTCGGATCAGCACGTGCGCGGACGTCGCGTGGCGGCGCACCTCGACAGCATCGAGCGGGAGCAGCAGCGTCCACTGGGGCAGGTGGTACCTGATCTCCGGGTCGATCTCGACATCGATGGCTGCGCGCTCGTTCTCGGTGAGCGCCGGATGGGACGATGCCGCCAGCCGCACCCGGGACTCCGGGGCGCGCGTCAGCCTCCGCACCACGTCGACGGACAGCAGCGGATTCTGGGCGGCTCGTTCCCGCGCCGCGGCGTCCCCGGACGTCACCAGCGCGTCGGCTTCCTCCGGGGTCATCGGCGTCCAGCCGCCGGGCGGTCCCGCGGGCGTTTCCGCGATGCGCTCGCGGGCCTCGGCGCGGATGTCGGGCATGGGATCTGACAGAAGCTTGATCAGGCTCTGCTTCGGCACGTTCGAGTGGCTCACGACCTCCCAGCGGACAAAATCGTCCGGATCGTCCGCGAGGATTTCCAGAACCTCCTCCGGCAGCCGCCTTCCGCGCTCCCAGCAGCCCGCGAGCGATCGGCGAACTTGCACGTCCGGGTCTGTGGCCAGGCGGAACCGCTGGTCTCCGCCGTAGGCCGCGAAGTTCCGCCGCACCTTCGGGTCGGCGTGGTTCAACGCCGCCTCGGCGACTCTGTCGCTCCATTCCTTCCTGGTGTAGAAGTCGATGGCGCCGACGGACAACAGCCGCAGAACAACGTCATCGGGGGCGGCGGGATTGCCGGAGAGCCCTTCGATCCATCCTTCGGGCGGGGGCGTGGGGTCACCGAAGAAGAAGATCGCCATGGTCGGCAAGCGTACGAGTTGAAGGGCCACTGGGCACTGCCCGTTCGGGTCACGTTTGGAGTCCGCGGCCAGCAGACCGTTCTTGTTGGCGCCTGTATCTGGCCGGTTGAAACCCCCGTTCTTCGGAGGAGTGGGTGGTCGCAGGGCTGTCGGCCCTCGGCAGGAACGTGCCGTTCCCGGACTGGATAGTGCACTGGCCAAGGTCGAATCGGGCGGGAGCTCGCTGCCGACCGCTCTCGACCTGCTGGTGATGATTTATCTGGCAGGTAGACGACCTGCCCAGCTGAAACCCGTCGACGGCTGGTTTGGGTCATCGCGGGCCCTGAGGACGTTTTCCGTGCGGAGGCGTAGCCGGCGGCGGTCACCGTCGAGGGCATGACAACCCATCAGCGCGATCACGAGCCCGGCCGAGCTCTGGGCGACAGCGAGCAGCAGAGGGCGACTGCACGCCGCTGAGAAGGCGGACCTCTCCCGAGCGCTCGCCGTGGGGGATGAGGAAGACCGCACTGTTTCGCCGAACGAGCCCTCGGAGCACACCGGGCGTTGGGCTTCGGGGCTGCGAGAGGATCCGGGGTAGTGGCCCTTATCCTCGAACCTAGCTATCCCGGAACCTCAGCCATAGGTAACGTCGTAACCCGTGCAGTGGAATGTCGTGGTCTCCTTAGTGGTCACTGTGGTCGTGGCGGGCACCGGCTACGGAGCGACCTACCTGACGAATCTGCGTCTGGCGCGCCGTAAGGATCATCTGGATCGGGTCAACCGCCAGCTCGGCGATCTCTATGGTCCGCTCTATGCGCAGTCGGAGGCCGTGAACCGGGCTTGGCGGAAGTTCGTGGCCCGGCACGGGAGCGTGTGGGCATCTCCGGTCCCAGCCACCGCGGAGCAGGCCGCTACTTGGCGGCTGTGGATGTCAACGGTCTTCATGCCGCTCAATCGACGCATGGTCGAGACGATCGTCTCCCATGCCGACCTCCTGCGCGAGGACACCATCCCCGAGCCCTTGAAAGAGCTGTGCGCGCACGTGGCCTGCTATGAGCCCGTCGTCGCGCGCTGGCAGGAAGACGGGTTCGACTCCCTCCAGTTGGAGGACCACGTGTCGATCGCTGGTGATTTCCCACGTGAGAGGTTGGACGCCTACCTGCGGAGTTCTTTCGAGTCGCTGAAGCTCGAACAGGCACGACTGATCGCTCAAATACAGCACTTGCCCTCTCGCGACACGTTGGGCGATTAGCCTGCCGCCGCGTACTTGCCACTCCACGTCTGCCGACGGTTTGCCAAGTCACCGTCTGGTCCCTGAGCCGCCCCACCCTTTTGGACCCCGGCGACCAGCACCGCCTCCCCCTCCGGCAGATGCACAGCTAGTCGTCGGTTGGTGCGTAGCCGGTCACGGTCGACAGCACCGAGACCCACACCGCCAGCAGCGCCGCGCCCGCGGCGGACCAGACGCCATGGCGGCTCCCTGATAAGCGGTCCTTACCCCGGAGCCCCCCGGCGCCGCTGACCTGGGCGATGATCCCCTCCGGCGTATTCTGGCCTTGCCCCATCTCTGAAGTTGCCATTGGCGGGCCGAACAGCGGTCCATCACCTTATTGTGGTGACGTTGGAGGTCCGGCTGCCGCCGGCGTCCTGATTCCGGCTGCTCGTTCCCAGAGGCCGTCAAGGGCTCAGATGGTGTTCCCTTGAATTCCTTCGTAACCAAGGAAGCCGCGTCGGCCGCCTCGCCCATAGTGGTCATCTCCGACCGCGCTCGCTCGCTCATCAGCGGCTCTGATCATTTAAGGCTGGGCCTTGGGCTTCTACTTGAGGCGTTCGTAGGGTTGTGGCCACCGTGCGATCGATTGTAGTTGTAGGAGTCCCACAGGCGGAACTTCTCGTTGAACACCTCAGCGCTGTCGATTAAAACACCGTCGAGTGCCGGTGTACTGGCGCTGCACACCTGCGGCGGCCCTTTCTCTCAAACCCGGTCTCGTCGACCACCAGCACCGCGCCAGCGTCGCCGAGCCGCTCGGCCACTTGCGCACGCAGTGTGTCCCACACCTGATCGACGTCCCAGCGAGCATGGTTGAGCAGCCGCTATTTGACGGTGGTGAAGTCAGCGTCATGAGCGGGCGCCTGCAAATCGCTGGGGCAACCGGTCGGACTGCCGCCCCCTTCCCGCGCCGAGCAGCCTTTCTCCAGCCCGGCGGTCAGTGACAGGGATCGAGCAGGGTAAACAGGAAAACTATCATCGTGAGGGGGCCCGCGGACGTCACGGCAGCCGTGACCCGTGGCGGATCGCCTTCCAGCAATTGTCTCCGGCGCAGAGGCTGAGGCAAGTGATGACAAAGCCGGCAGCGAGGCTGACGAGCAGCACGCCGCAGATCCATGGCAGCACGTCGAGCAGCCATTGCATCGGCACCGGCAGTACGCAGGCATCCATCATCACTGGACGGATCATGGGATCGAACACGGCGGGGTTTCCTCCCCGGTGACCCGTCAGCCGGCCACGGGCGCGCCCAGGCCATTGCGCGCACGTCCGGCGCCGGCCGGTGGAGATGACAGCCACCGGGGAGATAGAAACGCAGGCCAGACACATAGCGCGAGTTTTCCCGCCGGATCCGGGACGTGTGCCGACGATGCGGTAGGAAGAGGCGCGTACGGGGGAGGAGGCCGACCTCGTCATAGAGGAGGCCGTCGTGTGGAGAACTTTGCTGCCGCGTTGATGTCGCTGTGGGAGCTGGCTGGCGAACCGCCATACTCCTCTGTAGCCAGCAAATCCACGTTCGGGGACTGGAAGAGCGGCGAGGGCGACCCCAAGGACCTTGCATCGTTTTAGAGGGTTGTCAGAAAACTTCGCGCGCTGGCCGTCAAGCGGGAGCGGGAGTGGGCGGCCGAGCGGGTGGCCCGATTCCGGCAGTTGGATGAGGAATACCTCGAAACCCTGCGGAGACTGGCTCGGGCGCCCGGGATCGCCATTCTGGGGCGGCTGCGCGGGCTCAGCGACCAGGCCGTCGCGGACGCCGCGGTGCTCGAGCCCAACACCCGCTCCTCGACGCCCTACGGCAGAACGTGGCAACCCTGCCCACCGCACCGACTGTTAAGGAGATCGTCGAGGCGGTGCGCTGTTGTACCGCCACCAGGCTGGCGCCCGTCCTGCTAGTCGACACACTCGACCTGCTGATGCACGGCCAGGAGGGCGCGAGGCCGGTGGCGCGGCTCCTGCTGGCCAGACATCGGAGGTCCCAGCCATGGAGCCGAGGGTGATGATGGCTCGCGGGGGCCACCGCGCATCCACGTCACGTGGCCACATAGCGCCCTGGCCGAGTCGGGCACGTCCCTGCGCGTGTGGTGGCTGCACGGCGTGTCTGCTACAGCCGCCCGTGCCCGCAGGACGTCCTCGGCACCGACGTGGAGCCGGAGCGGCAGCGGGAAACGCGTCGTGTTTGTCCGTTGGGCGCCTGCCGGGACGATGCAGCATGCTGGGGCGTCAGCGCGGGCGATCGCCCGGGGCGACAGCGCCGCTTGGCCCCTGAGGTGCTCCGAGAAGGTTGGTGTCACCGCGGCGAGGCACCTGGCGGGATGTGGGTGACCATCCGGCGGCGACGGTCTCTCGCAGGCAGCGGACGAACTCCGACTGGAGCGGCGCCACGCTCTTCCTGGTGGCCGCGTAGACGGTTCTGACCGGCTCGTCTTCCAGAGGCGCCAGCATGATGTCGGGACGGACGGCACCCGCCGCGATGGACGGTACGAGCGCCAGCCCCAACCCTGCCGCGACGAAGCCCTGCTTTGCCGTCCACTCCCTGGCCGCGAAGGCGATGCGGGGCCGCGAGCCCGTGTGCCGGTGCAGAGCGATCAAGGTTTCCGAGCCTTCGGGGAAGCCCTCGATCCAGGACTCCTCCTTCAACTCGTCCAGGCGAAGACTTGCTCTGCCCGCCAGACGGTGCCCCGCGGGCAGGGCCACCAGCAGCGGGTCGTCCAGAAGGTGGTGCAGGGAGAACCGATCCGACTCCAGCGGCCTGTCCGGGTAGGCGCTCACCACCGCCAGGTCGATGTCACCGGTTCTGAGGCGGGCCAGCAACGGGGCAGTGGTGCTCTCCACCAGTGACAGAAGCACTCTGGGGTGCGTCCGCCCGAACGCGGCGATGGCGCGCGGGACAAGATCCGCGTCGGCGGTGTCGAACGCTCCGACGCGCAACTGGCCCACCTCGTGCAGATCGTGCCTTGCCGCCGCCAGCCTGGCCAGAATCGCGATCGCGTGCTCCAGCAGGCGGCGGCCCTCCTCGGAGAGTTCCACGCCGCGCGGATGACGATCGAACAACGCGACGCCGAGCTCGCCTTCCAGGGAAGCGATCTGCCGTGACACAGCGGACTGGGTGTAGCCGAGGGCCTCCCCCGCCGCCGTGAAGGTCTTCCTGGCGGCCACTTCGACGAACACTTCCAGCCAGGAGACATCCATGGCACTTCCCCAGGGAATTCGATATGCGGAGGTCGCATCGTAGCGATGCCGAGTATTCGTTGGTCACATGGGCGCCGGATACCTACAGTGATCGGCCATGGAGATCGGACTTTACGGGCTGCACCGCGGCGAGAATGTCGATCCGGATGTGCTGGCCACGCGGGCGCGGCTGGCCGAGGAGACGGGCTTCGAGTCGATCTGGGTCGGTGATCACATCGCGATGCCACCGTCCTCGGACGAGCAGGGCCGCCTGGAGGCCGTGGTCGCCATAGCCCACCTGGCGGCCCTGACCAGGACAATCAGGCTCGGCTTCGGCGTTCTGGTGCTGCCCCAGCGCCAGCCGGTGCTGCTGGCCAAGCAGCTGACCTCTCTCGACCTGCTGTCGCGGGGCCGCCTGATCGTCGGCATCGGCGCAGGGTATGTGGAACGGGAACTGGCCGCCATGGGCGTCTCGCCGGACAGCCGCGGCGCCCGTACAGACGAGTATCTAGCCGCCATGGACGCCCTCTGGGACGATCAGCCGTTCGCCGGAGAGTTCGTGAGCTTCGCGGACGTCGTTCAACGCCCGCGCCCGCGACGGCGCCCACCGATCGTCGTCGGCGGACACTCACGGGCGGCCATGCGCCGAGCGGTTCAGTCGGCCGACGGCTGGTACGGCGTCTACCTGACGCCGGAGGAGGCGGCCCGCGCGCTGTCCGACCTCCAGGACGCGGCCAAGCTCCATAGCAGGCCCGCGAGCCTGGGCCCACTGGAAATCACCATTACGCCCCCTCCGGGGCCCGTCGATCGAGACAGCGCCCAGCGCTACGCCGCGATGGGCGTGCACCGGCTGACGATCCAGCCGCTGGACGACGAGATGGAAGCCACGGTGCGCGCCGGCGCCAACTCATTGGAAGCTTGAATCAGCAGAACTGCCGCTGGCGCCGCGCACGGGGATCCGCCAGGCCCGGGGTGGGTGAAGGTGACGGGGCGTTTCGCCGAGCGGCCCGGTGTCCTGCGCCCGCACACGTGTCCCGCAATCCTTTTCTGCTTCTTCGGCCGATGCCGACCCCCGCCAGCTCCGGTACCGGAACACGATGCGACCGGCCATCGAGCGGGTCGGGACGCTCAACGACGGGGCGGGCCAGGTCGCGGTGGACGAGCGCGACCGGCTCCGGAGGAGCCATGCTCAAGATGACGGACGAGGACGTCGAGTGGGGCGAGTCGCTCGGTGAGATCTTCTGTCTGACCTTCGTCAGAGGAGTGGGGGAGACCGAGGCGCTGGCCCGTCTAAGCAGTGTTTCGAAGTAGGCGGAGCCATTCGTTGATGGAGGTGATCTCAAGAATCGCCTGGTTGCGGACTGCGAGCTTGTCGTAGCGAGTGGCCACGGCCCGGTGGCGCTTGAGGCGGGCGATGCCGCACTCCACAGCATGGCGGCCCCGGTAGTCGGCCAGGTCGAAGGCGGGTGGACGACCGCCGCGGCTGCCCCGCCGCGACCGGTGCCCGGCCTTATCGGCCGGGACCGGGATCGTGGCCGCGATACCGCGGCGGCACAGGTGAGCGCGGATCGTCCGAGACGAGTACGCCTTGTCTCGCGCCGCTCAAGTTCGCGCCGGTCAGGTCCGCTCTGCCGGTCAGGTCGGCATTGGTCAGGTTTGCGAGGATGGTGCCGCGGTCGCGGTCAGAGTCGTCCATCAGCCGCTGCAGCGCGTAGATGGCGCCCATCCGTACCTCGGGCTTGTGGGAGCCGAGCTGCTCGATGGCCTTGGTGTAGCGGTCGGTGATCTGCTCTTGCCGGGTGACAGCCAAGGTGCGCGCGGTGTACCTCGGCCTGGCCGCAGTGAACACCACAGTCCCGACCGACGCCACCCCGGTCACCAACTGCATGAGTGTCTTCCGCACCTTGTAGACACCGTCGACCTGCTTGTCCTCCGACAGGCAATTCCACTGCTTCGTCTTCAATGTCTTCCTGGCCAGGTACCGCGCCACCGACGGCACCAGCACCGCACCCACCGCCAGTACAACGACGACGCCCGCGAATACGGCGTAAAGCCACAAGGGCCACGGCATGCTCCCAACTTCTGAAGCCGTAGCCAGCCTGCCGGACTGACGCCGTGTTCCGCCAAGACCGACACAGGGCAGTGGACGACCTTGGCGTGGTCGGTGCGTCCGACCGCGGCGTTGATCGGCCGTTCGGTAGGCATGGCAGTCGGCCTGCGCTCTGCCCGGCCTCGGCGATGGCAGGCGGATGAGGTGAGATGCAGCCCGGGCGCCAGAGCACGAGCCGGCGCCGCTGCTTCGATCGTTGCGGCCGAGGATCTGCGGCATCGGCCATGCATCTGTTCGCTCCCTGGAACGCTGCGCACCTCTCCCAAGGAAAGTCAGCATTTACTGATCTTGCATCTGGGAGAGGGCCTGTTCCTGCTTGGTTTCAGGCGACTGGGAACCATGTGCGTCAACGATCTTCGACGGGGTCTCCAGGGAGGGGACGCGCTCAGCCCGTAGCGACAGCAGAGAGGAGACGAACAGCAGCACGGCGATGAGGATCGACACTGTCGTGATGGCTGGGGTTGACCCGTACGCGTCGGCGGCCGTGGAGAAAATGCCACCGATGATCGCGACTGACAGGGCAGCGCTGATCTGAAGAGTCGCGGTGACCAGACCGCTGGCCAGGCCGGCGAACGCACGCGGAATGTGTGTCACCGTGATGCGGATCAGCGAAGGCAGGGCGAGCCCCTGACCGAAGCCGATGAGCGCCAGGGGTGCGGCGGCCCACGAGGTCTGGTCGAATGCGGCGACGAGTCCGGCGAAGGCGAGGAAGCCGATGGTCTCCAGGCACATGCCGAGGGCCGCGATCCGGCGCGGCATGATCCGCATGAGGTGCGGAACGGTCAGTGGTCCGACGAGGAAGCCGATGCCCAGGGGCAGGATGTCCAGGCTCGCCTCGAGCGGAGTGCGGCCGACGGCCTGCTCGTGTTCGGAAAAGATGAGGAAGAAGGCAGCGATCGAGTAGAACAGGGCGACCGCCACCAAGGAGATCCGTACGCCCGGCGCGGTGACGGCCCGGGGCGGCACCAATGGCATGACGTGTCGTCCGCGGGACCGGTTGCCGTCGAAGGTGGACTCGTAGCGCCAGAACCTGTGCAGCACGCCGGCCGCGACGACGAACAGAACGAAGCACCACCAGGGCCAGCCCAGGGCCTGCCCCTCGAGCAGCGGGATGACAATCCCGACAAGACCGGTGAAGAGGAGGACGGCGCCGATCGCGTCAAGCTTTTCTACACCTCGGGTGGGCGGGTCGTGCAGGAACAGGCTGCCCAGAAGGCCCAAGGCCGCGACTGGCAAGTTGATGAAGAAAATCGACCGCCAGCCTAGGCCCCAGATGTCAGCGGTGACGAGGAGTCCGCCCAAGGACTGGCCGATGACCGCGGCGAGTCCGAGGGTCGCGCCGTGGAAGCCGAGGGCGATCGTCTGGTCCCGGCCGTCGAGGCTCGCACGGATGAGGGCCAGCGACTGCGGCGCCACCAGCGCGGCGGTGAGACCTTGCAGGATGCGCCCGATGACCAGCAGCCAGGGCTCGCCGGCCAAACCGCACAGCAATGAGGCAAGGGCGAACCCGACGAGGCCGACGAGAAACACTCGCCGCCGCCCGTACAGATCGCCCAGACGGCCACCGAGAGTGAGCATCACGGCATAGGTGGCAGCGTAACTGGCCACGATCTGCTGGCCGAGAATGGCGCCGCCGCCGAGGTCGTCCTGAATCGAGGGGATGGCGAGATTGACGATGAAGAAGTCGAGTGGCGGCAGCAGCGTGCCGGCCAGCAGTGTGACCACGCCCACCCAGGTCCGGGCGGACGTACTTGATGTTGAAGTCATTACGTGCCCCTGTTCTCGGCAACGACCGTCTTCCCCCATAGGGCCAGAAGGGCGTCGGCGGAACGCTGCATCGTTTCGGCGGGCACGCCGTCGCGTGCCTGAGTTGAGATGCCATGAGGAAGATGGGCCACATTGGACGTGCCGGGAATGGGCAGGATGACGTCGGAACGGTGCAGCAGCCAGGACAGTGCCACCTTGGACGGGTGGAGTCGTGCGCCGCAGCGATGTGATCGACCGGTCCCTCGGGGCGGACCAACTGGCCTGCATCCACGGGCGCCCAGGGGATGAAACCGATGTCGTTCTGGGTGCAGTAGTCCAAGACATCGGCGGAGCTACGGTCAGCCAGGTTGTACCGGTTCTGCACCGTGGAGATGTCCGCGATCCGTCGCGCCTGCTCGATCTGATCGACCGTTACCTGCGACAATCCGATCGCGACGATCTGCCCTCGTCCTGAAGGTTCTTCAACTCTCCGACCTGCTCCTCAAGCGGAACCTTGGGGTCGACGCGATGGAGCTGGAACAGGTCGATCTGGTCGAAGCCGAGCCGGCGCAGGCTCATCAGCGCCTCCTGGCGGAGGTACTCCGGGCGACCGGCCGGCGGCCAGGCCTTGGGCCCGAGACGCACCAGCTCGTTTCCCTGCTTGATGACGTCCGGGCCGCACGATACGCACACACTCGGCGCGGTCCTCGGGCTCGCCCCAGATGCCGAGTCCGGTCAGCCGCATGGCACCGAAGCGTCTTCTTCCCGGCGATCTCGTAGGTGCCCGCGCGGTCGGCGAGGGAGGTGTTCATGATCGGGTGTCGCCCTTCTCCAGAGTCGTGTCCTCGTCGGCGTCCTCCGCATCGACTGCCGCCTGGTCGGCCAGACGTCGCAGGAGGACCAGGCCGTCGTGACTGGCGCTGCTGGGTTCGGCGCTGTAGACGGACAGGTGCTGTCCAGGGGCACTGGCGACCGCGAAGGTCTCGAAGTGCAGCCACAGCGCCCCTACACGCGGGTGCACGAAGTGCTTCTTCTCACGGGTCCGCGGACGCACCTCGTAGCGAGCCCACAGGTTCGAGAACGCCGGGCTATGCAATGTCAGTTCACCGACGACCTGCTGGATGCGCTCGTCCGCGGGGAACTGTGAGGACGACGCCCGCAAATTGCTCACCGCGAGACGCGACGCGGCGTCCCAATCACCGTAGAACGACTTCGCATACGGGTCCAGGAAGATCATGCGCAGCAGGTTGTCGTACCGGGCGAACCCGCGGTAGAGCTCGCGCGCCATCGCGTTCGCGCCCAGGATCTCCTGCGCCGCGCCGACCAAGAAGGCCGGCACGTCCGGCATGCCGTCCATCAGCCGGACCAGCTCCGGAGCGGCGGTCGGCGACGCGGCCGCCCGCGCCCCGAACACCGGCAGGCCTAGCCGGAACAGATGCACGGCGGCGTCGTCGTCCAGTCGTAGGGCGCCGGCGATCGACCGCAGCACCTGATCGGAGGGATGCCGTTCCCGGCCCTGCTCCAGCCGGATGTAGTAGTCCGTGCTCACTCCGGCGAGCAGGGCCACCTCGTCGCGCCGAAGGCCCGGCACCCGCCGAGGACCGTCGTCGAGCAGACCGACGTCCTGCGGCCGGACCAGTGCTCGTCGGGCCCTGAGGTACTCACCGAGCTTGTTCTCACTGTCCACCCTGCCGACAGTAATGCGGACCGAGTCCCCTGGCGTGGGTGCCCTGCACCCACTCTGGCCGAGCCGACGCTGCGGCGTCCCGCCCATCATTCCTGCTGCTCCGTCGGCCGGACCAGGATCTCGTTCACCGCGACGTGGCGCCGCCTGGTGACGATGAAGGCGATGGTGTCCGCCACATCCGTGGGGCGCAGGCACTCCATCGCGCTGTAGCGCTCGTACATCCGGTCCCGGACGTCGGGACGGTTTTGGAGGGGCAGCTCGGTCTCCACCGCGCCAGGCTCTACGAGCGAGACCCGCAGGTGGCGCTGTGCGACCTCCTTGCGGAAGGCTTCACCGAAGGCGGTCACGGCATACTTGCTCGCGTTGTAGACACCACCCCCGCCGCGGACCGTTCGGCCCGCGGTGCTGCTGACCAGGACGATGTCGCTGACTCCGCGGGGGCCGTCGGAGGCCGCTTCGAGCAGGTGCGGAGCGGCTGCGTGGGCGGTGTACATGAGTCCGAGGGTGTTGAGTTCGATCATCCGGCGCCAGTCGGTGGTGTCGGCGCCCGTGATCGGTCCGAGGATCATGACGCCCGCGTTGGCCACGAGGTGTCGAGGCGGCCGTATGTGTCGACGGCGCGGGCGACGGCGGCTTGGGCCTGCTCTTCGTCGGTGATGTCGGCGCCCACGGCCAGGGCCTGGCCCCCGGCGTTCTCGATCTTCTCGACGAGTGCCTCGAGACGGTCCGCGCGACGGGCCACGACGGTCACACGTGCACCGAGGGCGGCCAGGGTGAGCGCGGTGCCCTCGCCGATTCCGCTACTGGCTCCGGTTACTAGGGCGACCGTGCCGGAGAGGGGGCGGCCACCGACCGCGGCCCAACCTGGGGTCGCGTCCTCGTCCGCCGTGGGACGTGGACGTGTGTGGATCGAATCCGGGTGGTGCGAATGAGTGCTCATGAGCCGACGCTAGGGGCGCTTCGACCGGTGTGGGAGGGAGCGTTGCCCCCACCCGGGGGGCTACGGCAGCGCTGCGGCGACCGAGCGCCGAGCCCAGGTGCGGCTGTGCCGCCGTGGGCGCACCGCCGAGGCGGCCCGGCTCCGTACCGTCCCTGGGCGGGTCGGGGCCGGAGCGCTCCGGTCGCCCCGGTCCCGGCCCCTGCGGGTCTCCTTCCGCGCACCGCACTGATCCGGCCCGGCACAATATCCCCCGGTCCACTCAGGGCCTCGGCGGTGGCGCCTAGCGGTGCCTGCTGCCGCGCAATATGGCGATCTCGAAGGGGCGCAGATCGAGTTCGATCGTCTCTTGCGCGTGCCCCGTCCCCTGGCCGAGGGCGCCTTCCAGCAGGTCGGCCAACCACGCCGCTTCGAAGGCGAAGTCGAGCCGCACCGTCGTGCGAGCGCGTGCTCCGGACGCTTCGTGGACGCGGATGACGACGTCGCCGGAACGGTCCTCGGCGAGTTTGACCGCTTCCACGAAGACGGAGGCTGCCGAGACCGTCACGATGGGCTCCACAGCCTGGTGGGCACCCTTCAGAGTTCGCACCGGCAGATTCGTACGGTATCCGGCGGACGCGGCGTCGATGACGCCGCCGGCGACACCGAGGACGGTGCGAAGGACGTGCATCCCCTGATCGGCTTCCGGATCGGGGTACTTCGGTGCACGGCCGCCTGGCGTGCCGAGGTGGATCGGCAGCGCGCGGCCGAGCCGGACCCGCTCCAGCGGCGGTACCCGCCGCTGGGGGCCGATGTTGTGGTGTACGTGCACGGCCACACCCGGCAGGTCCTGCCGCTCGCCGAGGTTGAGGAGCGGTACGGGCCGGTGCGGCCGGTCGTGGCCCCGGACGCCGCGGACGTCGAGGGGCTGCAGGAGCTGGTGCGCGACGCGGGCCGGCTCGCTCTCGGCACGATCGCCGCCGCACTGTACGCCGTCGAGCAGCGCATCGCGGCGACCCAGCCGTCGCGGATTCCCGTCGGCGGCGCGGCATCGGCCGAGGGGCTGATCGAACGCGACCCGCTGACGGCCGGGCGGCCCGGATCAAGAGAAGCCGTCGACTTGATCGACGTCATCTGGCAGGTGAGGCCCGCCGTACTCGGTGACCAGGTCCACGCGGAGCTGCACGCCGAAGCGATCGAGATCTTCCTACGGTGGGCGACAGGCCGGCCAAGTTCGTGGAGCTCGCCGAGACGATTGATCTGGGGCAGGGGCGACGGGCACACGCTGCGACGACAAACGAACGATGAGCATCGGTCCGTCACGATAGTGAGCCTGTCGGCGCTTGCGTGACCACCGCGCGCTCCAGACCTCTGCCCAGCGGTCCTGCATCGGTAATACGGTCGGCCCCGTCAGCGTCGAGGCCACCCGGGCGACACCAAGAAGAGGTCACACCATGCGTGCGAACATTGAGGTCTATGGCAATAACGCCGCCGAGAACGTCAGCAACTGGCGGGTGGTCAGATGACTAGCGCGAGCCCGGGATCGTCCCGTCTGATCGCAACGGTGGACGCCCTGCGTACGGCGCTGGCGGAGAGCACGGACCTGCTCCGGTCCACGCTCGGCGGGACCGTCGACGAGGAGACGGCGGCCGCCGCGGAGGCCGACGGGGT
>NZ_BAABEV010000025.1:0-130018 GCF_039540335.1 Actinomadura verrucosospora
GGAGGGGCTGGCCGGTGCCCGGTCCCTGGCGGGCGACGGCGCCGCCGCGGCCGGGCTGCTCGCCGAGGCGGGCGGGCTCCGCGCGGCGGCGGGAGCCGCGCTGCCGCCCGGCGAGCGGCGCGACGTCGACCGGATCGCCGGGAGGATCCGGGACGCCTCCGGTGTTGTCGCCAAGACCGGTGGTCCGGCGTCACCGGGACGATCGGCACCGGCGGGCTGATCGGTTCGGGCCCGGGGGAAAGGGAGACATGAGCGAGGATCTCGGCTACGGATGGCAGGGCGAGCTGCTCGACCTGCCCGGCTACCTGAAGCGGGTCGGCCACGACGGCGGCCTGGCCCCCACGGCCGCGACGCTGCGGGCCCTGCACCGCGCGCACGTCACGTCCATCCCGTTCGAGAACCTGGAGATCATGCTCGGGCGGCCGGTCGACCTGTCGCTGGACGCCGTCCAGGCGAAGCTCGTCGAGAGTCCGCGCGGCGGCTACTGCTTCGAGCACAACCGGCTGTTCGCGGCGGTGCTGGAGAGGCTCGGGTACGAGGTCGCGGCGGTGGCGGGGCGGGTCACGATGGGGGCGGCGAAGGTCCTTCCGGCCACGCACGCGCTCCTGCACGTCCGCCCGCCGGACGCGTCGCGGGACGAGCCGGCGTGGCTGTGCGACGTGGGGTTCGGCGCCGGTCCGCTGGAGCCGCTGCGGCTCGTGGACGGCGAGGAGGCCGTCCAGGACGGCTGGGGCTTCCGGCTCCGCCGAGGCCGCACCGTCACCGCCTGGACGCCGGAGACGGCGGAATGGGAGCTGCACCAGCGCGGCCCGGACGGCTGGGTCCGGCGCCACACGTTCGTGCTGAACGAGGTGTTCCGCATCGACTTCGAGGTGGGCAGCCACTACGTCTCGACGAGCCCGCGCTCCCCGTTCACGACCCGCCCCTTCGTGCAGAGGTTCTCGTCCGACTCCCTCCGCGTGCTGGACGGCACGAAGCTGACCACCACCCGTCCGGGCGGGAGCGTCGAGGCCCGCGCGCTCGCCCCCGAGGAGCTGCCGGCGACGCTGGCCGAGGACTTCGGGATCGTCCTGGAGAAGGAGGACGCGGATCGCCTCGTCGACTTCGTCCGCGCCAGGAGCTAGCCCAGGTCGAGGCGGGCCAGGGCCGCTCTCGTGGTGACGCCGAGCTTGGGATAGGCCTTGTAGAGGTGGTAGCCGACGGTCCGGGGGCTCAGGAACAGCTGCGCGCCGATCTCCCGGTTGCTGAGGCCCGTCGCCGCGAGCCGGGCGACCTGGAGTTCCTGCGGGGTGAGCCGGGCGGCGTGGTCGTCCGGGGAGGCCTGGTCGTCCCGACCGCCCGTGAGGCTCTCCCCGGCGGCGCGCAGTTCGGCCCGGGCGCGGTCGGCCCACGGCGTCGCGCCGAGCCGCGCGAACGCCTCCAGCGCCGCGTGCAGCCGCGCCCGGGCGTCGTTCCGGCGGCGTGACCTGCGGAGCCACTCTCCGTACAGCAGCTCGGTGCGCGCCTGCTCGAAGGGGGTGCCGCCCTCGCGGTGCAGGGCGAGGGCCTTGGAGTACAGCGGATCTGGGTCGTCCGGGGTCAGGAGGGCCGCGCAGCGTGCCGCGATGGCCTGCACCCAGGGCTGCTGGGTCTGCGCGGCCCAATCGCCGTACCAGTCGGCGGCGTCCCGCGCGCGCTCAGGGGCACCGGCGCGGACGGCCGCCTCGACAAGGTCGGGCAGGGCGGCGATGGCGCCCTGCCGGGAGGGCCCGGCGACGACGTCGGCAAGACGTTCCAGAGCCGCGTCGTACCGGCCGAGCCCGAGGTCGAGCAGGCTGCGCGCGGCGGCGGCGTGCACGTTGCTCGGCGGGAGTCCGCGTGACAGCGCCTCTTCTGTCAGCTCCAGGCAGCGTTCCTCGTCCCCCTGGATCGCGGCGAGCTGCCCCAGGCCGGTGTCGAGGTAGACGCGGATGCGGTGCTGGCCCGTATCGGCGGCGATCCGCACGCCCTCCGTCGCGCCGGTCAGCGCGTCGCGGTACCTGCCGAGCAGCAGGTCGGTCCGGGTCCGGAGCATCAGCACGGGCGCTAGCAGCCCGATCGCGCCCCGGTCGCGGAAGCGCCGCTCCAGCTCCGCCGCGACCTCGGCCGCGCCCCGCACGTCACCGACCATGAGATGCCACATGCCCGCGCGGATCCGCTCGCGCGGCGCGTAGCAGGCGCTCATCGCGTCCATCAGCTCGCGCAGCGCCGCCACGCCGTCGGCCGGATCCGCGTCCGCGAGCGGGTTCTGCCCGGCGAACACCCGGCTCAGGGCCCGCAGGTGCGGCGCGTTCGGGACGCCGAGGCGCGCGCCCTCGGCGGCGATGCCGTCCATCGCGGCGAAGTCGCCCGCGTTGGCGGCCGCCACCGCGGCCTGGAAGTACAGGTAGCCGGACGTGCGGGGATCGACCCGCGCGACCGTCGCCGCCGTCTCGGCGAACAGGCGGTGGGCGTCCGCCGCCCGGTCCTGCTCGTCGGCGAGGGACGCCCGGATCAGCGTCAGCTCCGCCCGCGCCAGCGGGTCCGGCAGGTCGGGCTCCGCCCGCGCCGCCAGCTCGACGGCGCGCTCGGGCAGCCCCGCGTCGGCCGCCGCCCGCGTCGCCCCCGCCAGCGGCCGGCCGCGCTCGGCCGGGTCCGGGGTGAGACCGGCGGCGGCCTCGTACATGGCGGCGACGGCCGCGTTGCCGCCCGCGTTCCGCTCGGTCTCGGCGGTCCTCTCCAGGACGGCCGCGACGTGCTCGTCCGGTTCCGTCACCGAGCGGGCCAGATGCCAGGCGTGGTGGCACACGTCGCCGCGCTCCAGGTAGGCCTCCGCCAGCGCCCGGTGGGCGGCGAGGCGCTGTCCGAGCGTCGCCTCCCGCACGGCGGCGGTGCGGATCAACGGGTGCCGCACCTCCAACCGCCCGTCGGGCGTGGTGCGCAGCAGGCCCGCGCGCTCGGCGGGCTCCAGGTCGCCGATGGAGGCGGGGGCGCCGAACCGGCCCGCCGCCTTCACCACCACCCCGGCGTCGCCGAGATCGTCCACCCCCACGAGCAGGACGAGCCCGCGCGCCGGCTCGGGCAGCGCGGCGATCCGCTCGGCGAACGACCGCAGGATCCGCTCGTAGGCCGACCCGTGGCCGCCCCGGCCCGGCAGTTCGAGCAGCGCGAGGGGGTTGCCCATCGCGCCCGCGAGGATCTCCCGCCGGACGTGGCCGGGCAGGTCGGGGGCGCGCTCGGCCAGCAGCCCGGCCGCCGCGTCCTCGTCGAGGCCGCGCAGGCGCAGCTCGGGCAGCCCCTGCGCGACGAACTCCGGCGCGGCGCACTCCGGCGCGACGGCGTCGCGGGCCGCGAAGACGACCGCGATGGGCTCGGCGTCGAGGCGGCGGGCGGCGAACAGCAGCGCCTCGGCGGACGAGCCGTCCATCCAGTGCGCGTCGTCGACCAGGCAGAGCAGCGGCCGCTCCTCCGCCAGGTCGGACAGCAGGGTCAGCACCGCGAGACCCACGAGGAACCGGTCGCTCTCGGCCTCCGGGCCGCCCATGTTGAGGGCCGCGCGCAGGGCCTCGGCCTGCGCGTCCGGGAGGCCGCCGATCCGGTCGAGGTGGCGGCCGAGCAGCAGGTGCAGGCCCGCGTACGGCATGGTGCTCTCGGTCTCGACGCCCGTCCCGCGCAGGACGCGCATGCCGTCGGCGGCGCCGGCGGCGTGGTCGAGGAGGGCGGACTTGCCGATCCCGGCCTCGCCGCGCAGGACGAGGGCGCCGCTGCGCCCGGCGCGGGCCCGGTCGAGGAGCCCGTCGATCGCGGCCAGTTCCCGGTCCCGCCCGTACAGCATGCGCTCACCCTACTCAGCCCGCCGCGGCGCCCGGATGGTTGAAGCCCTCACCTCGGGTATCGCCACGAGTCGTACGCCCCCGGCGCCGAACACCGACAGGAGGTTGTCATGGCCGACCAGGCCACCAAGGAGAACGTCGTCGATCTGCTGCTCGCGCAGCACGAGGAGATCCGCCACCTCGCCACGACCGTGGAGAAGAACCACGGCAAGGTGCGCAAGGACGCGTTCGACCGGCTGCGCAGGCTTCTCGCCGTGCACGAGACCGCCGAGGAGGAGGTCGTCCACCCGTTCGCCCGGCGCGGGGACGGCTCCCGCGTGGTGGACGCGCGGCTGGAGGAGGAGAACAAGGCCAAGGGCGTTCTGTCGGACCTGGAGAAGATGGACCCGGAGTCCGCCGACTTCGAGGAGACGTTCGCCAGGTTCCACCGGGACCTGGCGGCGCACGCTTCGCACGAGGAGAAAGAGGAGTTCCCGCGCATCGCCCGCGAGGCCACGCCCGAGCAGATGCGCGGCATGGCCAAGGCCGTCAGGGCCGCGGAGGCGATCGCGCCGACCCATCCCCACCAGGGGACGGAGTCGCCGACCAAGAACCTCGCGGTCGGGCCGGTGGCGGCCGTCGTCGACCGCGTCCGCGACGCCATCGGCAAGGCGCGCGGCTGACCGTCCCGGGGGCGGCCCCGCCGGGCCGTCCCTCCCTTGAGGAGGTGCGATGACCCACCGGAAGAACGACGAGGACAAGCCGCTCGCCGACCGGCGCGCCGAGGCGGGGGCGCCGCAGGAGGACGACGCCGACGTGGGGGGCGAGCACACGCCCGGCCCCACCGACCCGCCGAACGCCGAGGCCGACGCCCCGGGCGGGGAGGACGACGGCTACAGCCCGCAGACCGAGGTCCCCTGATCCGCCCGGGGCGCCGTGTCCCTCACTCGCTGTCGTCGTCGCGGTCGGCCCCGACCGTGACGCCGACGACGTCCTGCAGTTCGCTCAGGACCGCGGCGAGTTCCGGGACCGAGCCCGTCCCCTCCAGCGTGAGCGTCACCACGGCGTTGCCGGGGCGCCGCCGGTCGGGTTCGCGCCGGTCCCGGCGCTCGTCGCGGCCGCGGTCGGAGTCGTCCGGCAGGTGGTCGCGGTCGACGTGGACCTCCAGGATCACGAAGTCGCGCCGCGTGGCCTCCATCAGGACCTGCCGCAGCGCGCCCCGCCCGTCCCCGTAGACGATCCGCAGCCGCGCGACCCCGGCCCGGCGGTAGCGCTCCAGCGGGAGCCTCTTCGTCAACCCGCTGAGCCCGTACACGACGAGGAAGTGGATCGCGGTGACCGCCACCGCGAGGACCGGCAGCCCGCCGCCGGCCGCCATGCCGACGGCCGCCGTCACCCACACGACGGCGGCGGTCGTGAGCCCGCGCACCGCGTCCCGGCGGACGAAGATCAGCCCGCCGCCGATGAACCCGATGCCGGACACGATCTGCGCCGCCACCCGGGAGGGGTCCAGCGAGACGTTCCCGGGGACGTTCTCGAAGCCGTACTTGCTGACCAGCATGAACAGGGCCGCGCCGACGCCGACGAGGGTGTGCGTGCGCAGTCCCGCGCTCTTGTTGCGCAGCCCTCGTTCCAGCCCGATCGCGGCCGACAGCACCATGGCGAGCAGCAGCTCGCCGATCTCCACCCAACCCTGCCCGGGGGACAATTCGAACACCCTCGTACCACCCCTCCCTCTTCCGTTGTCCATCGGCCGGACCGCCCCGGCCGGCGCGCGCGCCGGCCGGGCGGCAGCAGACGGGAGGCCGCCCCGGACTCTCTCCGGGGCGGCCTCCGGCCTGCTGCTAGGCGGGGTGCGGCGGCTTCTGGTCCGGCGGCGTTCCGCCGCCCTTGCCGCCGCCCCTGTCCCCCTTGTCGGTGCCGTGCGCGTGGCCCTTGGCCCTCGTCGACTTCGGGTCGGTGGCCTCGGGCGCCGGTTCGTCCGTCACCGCGGTCCTCCCGGACCGCCGGATCTCGGGCTGCTGCGGGTTCGGCATGTGCTCGACTCCTAAGCGCTGGACGGTTCGGGACGCAGCGGGTCGTGCCCCACGCTCATCAGCGCGTGGCGCCACTGCTCGTCCCGTTCCGCGTTCGGCGGTCGGTGCTCCAGGCGGTCCTCCACGTAGTCGACGACCTCCTGCATCACCTCCCCGTCGCTTTCGGTCAGGTCGACCTTCCGCTTGCGCAGCACGTCCACCACGCGGGCGCCCAGCTCCGACACCCCGGGGCCGGGGCCATCGGCCGGGAACGCCTCCTCGCCGGACGCGTCCGTGAGCAACCAGGTGCGCAGTTCGTCGGAGGTCATGTTCACGAGCCGGTGGAAGTCCTCCCACGCCAGCTCCACCTCGGGCGATACGCGGTTGTTCATAAGCAAAACTCCCTGTACGCGTTCACGCCCGCCGTACCCGGAGACCGCTGCCCCATTCGTCCAAACTTGTATTACTACGGCCGGAACTATCCCCCGGGGCACCGGGAACGCTCCGCGTTACAGCCGGAGACGCCCGGGAACACGACCCGCATGGACCACTCGGAAGCCCCCGTCCTGGACGCCCTCGCCGCCTACCACCGCGAGCAGCAGCTCCCCTACACCCCGCCCGGCCACAAGCAGGGCCGCGGCGCCGACCCGCGCGCCCGCGAGGTGCTGGGCGACGCGGTCTTCCGCTCCGACGTCCTCGCCATCTCCGGCCTCGACGACCGGGAGTCGAACCACAAGGTGCTGGAGCGCGCCCAGGAGCTGATGGCCGACGCCGTCCACGCCGAGCAGGCGTTCTTCTCGACCTGCGGCAGCTCCCTGTCGGTGAAGAGCGCCATGCTGTCGGTCGCGGGCCCGGGCGAGAAGCTCCTGGTCGGGCGGGACGCCCACAAGTCGGTCGTCTCAGGACTCATCCTCTCCGGAGTCCGCCCGATCTGGGTCGAGCCGCAGTGGGACGCGGACCGGCACCTGGCCCACCCGCCCTCGCCCTCGGCGTTCGCGGCGCGGTTCCGGGAGCACCCCGACGCGCGCGGCGCCCTCGTCACCAGCCCGACGCCCTACGGGACGTGCGCCGACCTGTCCGCGATCGCCGCCGTCTGCCACGAGCACGGCAAGCCCCTCATCGTGGACGAGGCGTGGGGCGCGCACCTGCCGTTCCACGAGGACCTGCCGACCTGGGCCATGGACGCCGGCGCCGACGTGTGCGTGACGAGCGTCCACAAGATGGGCGCCGGGCTGGAGCAGGGGTCGGTCTTCCACCAGCAGGGCGACCTGGTCGACCCGGCCGTCCTCAGGGCCCGGGAGGACCTGCTCGGGACGACCAGCCCGTCCGTCCTGATCTACGCGGGCCTGGACGCGTGGCGGCGGCAGATGGTGGAGCACGGGCGCGCCCTGCTGCAGGACGCGCTGGGCCTGGCGGCCGACGCGCGCTCGCAGATCGCGGCCCTCGACGGCTTCGAGGTCCAGGGCCGGGAGGAGTTCACCGGCCCCGGGCTCGCCCACGACTTCGACCCGCTGCCCCTCGTCATCGACATCGCCGGCCTCGGCGTCACCGGCTACCGGGCCGCCGACTGGCTGCGGGAGCACCACCGCGTCAACATGCACCTGTCCGACCACCGGCGGATCAGCGCGCAGTTCACCTTCGCCGACGACAAGGAGACGGCGGGGATGCTGCTCGGCGCGCTGCGCGACCTCCACGACCACCTCGACGACCTGCGCGGGGCGCCGGCGGTCGAGGTGCCGTCCCCCGGGGACCTGCGGCTCGAACTCGTCGTGCTGCCCCGGGACGCGTTCTTCGGCCCGGCCGAGCAGGTGCCCGCCGCCGACGCCGTCGGCCGCGTCAGCGCGGAGATGCTGACCCCGTACCCGCCCGGCATCCCGGCCGTGCTGCCCGGCGAGCGGATCAACGCCCCGGTCATGGAGTACCTGCGTTCCGGCGTCGCCGCCGGGATGGTCGTCCCGGACGCTGCCGACAGCACCCTCGACAGCGTGCGGGTGTTCGTCGAGGACTGACGGAACGGGCCCGGCGAGGCGGAGCCGCCGCAGGTGGCGGGGCGGCGCTGTGGAAGACTCCTACCGGCACGGCGGCTAGATGGGGAGCGTCATGGAGTTGGTCCACTCGGGCAAGGTCAGGGACGTCTACGCGGACGGCGACGAGCTGATCCTCGTCGCGTCGGACCGGGTGAGCGTCTACGACGTCGTCCTTCCGACCCCGGTCCCGGACAAGGGGAAGATCCTCACGCAGCTGTCCCTCTGGTGGTTCGAGCGGCTCGCCGACATCATCCCGAACCACGTCGTCTCGGCCACCGACGTCCCCGAGGAGTGGGCCGGGCGCGCCATCCGCTGCCGCCGCCTCGACATGCTCCCCGTCGAGTGGATCGCGCGCGGGCACCTCGCCGGGCTCGGCCTGAAGGAGTACCAGAAGTCGGGCACGGTGTCGGGCGTCTCCCTGCCCGACGGCCTGGTCGAGGCGGACCGGCTGCCTGAGCCGATCTTCACGCCGACCACCAAGGCCGCCGAGGGCCACGACGAGTTCATCACCTACGACGACGTGGTCCGCGAGATCGGCGACGACACCGCCGCCCGCCTCAAGGACGTCACCCTGGAGATCTACCGGCGCGGCGCGGCCCTCGCCGCCGAGCGCGGCATCATCATCGCCGACACCAAGCTGGAGTTCGGCCGCGCCGCCGACGGCTCCCTCGTCCTCGGCGACGAGGTGCTCACGCCCGACTCGTCCCGCTTCTGGCCCGCCGACCAGTGGGTGCCCGGCCGTCCGCAGCACTCCCTCGACAAGCAGTTCGTGCGCGACTGGAGCAGCACGCTCGACTGGGACCGCACCCCGCCCGGCCCCGCCATCCCCGACGAGGTCGTGGAGGCCACCCGCGCCCGCTACGTCGAGGTCTACGAGCGCCTGACCGGCACCGCCTGGACCTCCTGACCCGGCGCCGGGCGCGCGTCGGCCGGGCCCGGCGCGCAGCCGGGGCAGGCTCGGGCGAGCCGCTCCGCCACCTCGGCGCGGCGCCGGAGGAGCGCGCGGATCTCCGCGTCGATCGCGGCGAGCCCGCGCCGGTAGACGGCGACCGACTCCGGGCAGGCCGCGCCGTCGGCGTGGCCCGCGCGCAGGCAGTCGACGAACGGGCGCGTGTCGTCCAGCGTGAAGCCCGTCTCCAGCAGCGCGCGGATCTGCGCGACGAGCCGCAGGTCGGACTCCTCGTACTCGCGGTAGCCGTTGGCCGCGCGCCGCGCCGGCAGCAGCCCCTGCTGCTCGTAGTAGCGCAGCATGCGGGTGCTCACGCCCGCGCGGGCGGCCAGTTCCCCGATCCGCATCGGCCCTCCTCGCCTTCACGGGCGACGGTACTCCTTGACACCGCCGTCAATGTCAAGGCCGGCGGGCCCGGTGGGACGGGCCCGGCGGACGCCGCCGGGCCCGCCCCGCGGTCACGCCGTCAGCGTCCCTGGAGGCCGCGGACGTTGTCGCCGAACGTCCAGCTCTTCGACCCGTCCCAGTTGATCGACCAGGTCATCAGGCCTTTCAGCTGGCCGTTGAAGTGGTTCCACGACTGGCCGACGAGGCCGGGCGACATGTAGCCGCCGCCCGCGCCCGGCTGCGCCGGAAGGCCCGGGGCCTGCTTGTCGTACGGGACCTTGATGGTGGTGCCCTGGACGGTGAGGCCGTTGTTCAGGCACTCGGTCTGCTTCACGAAGCCTTCGACCGTCCCGGCGGAGTAGGAGTCTCCCGAGCAGCCGTACATGCTGCCGTTGTAGTACTGCATGTTCAGCCACCACAGCCGGCCGTTGTCCGCGTACTTCTTGACGATCGGCAGGTAGGCGCCCCAGATCGAGCCGTAGGTGACGCTTCCGCCGGTCACGTAGGCGGTCTCCGGTGCCATCGTGAGCCCGAAGTTGGACGGCATCTGGCCGAGCACGCCGTCGATGATGCGGATCAGGTTGGACTGCGACGCCGACAGCTGGTTGATGTTCCCGCTGCCCGACAGGCCCGTCTCGATGTCGATGTCGATCCCGTCGAAGTTGTACTTCTTCAGGATCGGCACGACCGTCTGGACGAACCGGTCGGCGACGGCGCTGGAGCTGAGGTCGATGCCCGCGGCGGCGCCGCCGATCGACATCAGGATCGTCGCGCCCGCGGCCTTCGCCGCGCACATCTGGGCGGGGGTGGAGACCTTGACCGTCGAGTCCATGCCGTCCTCCCACAGGACGGTGCCGTCCGAGCGGATGACGGGGAACGCCGCGTTGATCACGTTGTAGCCGTGCTGCCTGATCACCGGGTTGTCGATCGGCGTCCAGCCGAACGGCGGGTGGACGCCGTTGGACGCGCCGTCCCAGTTCTCCCAGTAGCCCTGGAGGATCTTGCCGGCGGGCTTGGACCTCACCGCGCAGGTCTCGTTCCCGCCGGGCGGCGGGGTGGTCGGCGGGTCCGTGGGCGGCGTGGTGGGCGGCGTGGTGGGCGGCGTCGTCGGCGGTCCCGTCGTGTCGCAGGTGCCCAGCTCGCGCCACAGCGTGGGGGTGGAGGCGGGGTTCCAGTTCGCGCCCGGGTAGGCGGTGTGGGCGACGATCGCCTCGTAGCCGCGGCCGGTGTGGACGACCTTGTCGCCGACCTTGTAGGAGGTGCCCTCCGCCCAGGCAGGATACGTGCAGGCGATCGCGGACGCGGGCTGGGCCGACGAGGGCGCGGAGACCGCGACCAGCGTGCCGAAGGACAGGACGGCCGCCGCGGCGGCGGAGGCCAGCGCGGCTCCGGCCGCGCGTCTGGAGGATCTGCGCTCGAAGTGCGCGTGCTTGGGCTTCACGGGGGGACGACTCCTCAGCTGAGCGGGACACAGAGGAGCCGGTGCAAGAGCCGAACAAGTCCCGTGGGGACTCTCCCAGAGCAAGGCACGTACGACCGGCGTGGACGCCAGTTAGAGGGTAACCGTCCCGCCCGGGCCCGTGAAGCCCTCGGAAGGGGGGTCGTTCAGAAGGTCGCGGTGCGGTCCGACGGGACGATCTCCTGGCCCAGCGGGGTGAGCGAGATCGGGATCAGCTTGAAGTTGGCGATGCCGAACGGGATCCCGATGATCGTGATGCAGAGCAGGACGCCGGTGACGAGATGCCCGAGGGCCAGCCACCACCCCGCGAAGACGATCCAGATGATGTTCCCGATGAGCGAGCCCGCGCCCGCGTCCCGCCGGGGGACGGTCGTCCGGCCGAACGGCCACAGGGCGAAGCCCGCGATGCGGAACGAGGCGATGCCGAACGGGATGGTGATGATGAGGATGCAGCAGATCAACCCGGCGACCACGTAGCCCATCGCCATCCAGAAGCCCGCCAGGACCAGCCAGAGGACGTTCAACAGCGTGCGCACGAGTTCCCCCCGAGAGTAATCAAATGCTGTTATTTCACACCGTCCCCCGGCTCAAACCGGCGGGCCGTGTGAAGAAGACCGTAGGGCACCCCGCCCGGTCGTGGACGCGCTTGACCTTGACACGGTGACAGGCTCTTCACTGCGACCAGGGAGGTGGTCACGATGACCATGCCGGATACGGACCGGGCTTTCCGGGCGCTGGAGAACGGCGACGCGTCGGTGCGGCTGCGCGCGGCGATGGCGGTCGGCACGGCCCCAGACCCGGCGTTCGTCGACAAGCTCCTCGAACGGTGCGCGGTCGAACCGGAGTTCTTCGTGCGCGACATGCTCACCTGGGCGCTGACCCGCCACCCGTCGTCGACGACAATTCCGAGGCTCGTCGAGGAACTCGGCTCGGAGCACGCGCAGGCCCGCAGCCAGGCCCTGCACACCCTGTCCAAGGTCGGGGACCCGCGGGCGTGGCCGGCGATCACGCGGGAGCTCCTGACCGGCGCCGACGACGAGGTGGCGCGGAGCGCCTGGCGAGCGGCGGTCGTGCTCGCGCCCGAGGACGAGCGGCCCGAGCTGGCGACGGTGCTGGCGTCCCAGCTCGGGCGCGGTGACCGCGCGATGCGGCAGAGCCTCAGCCGCGCGCTGATCGCCCTCGGCGAGGTGATCCTGCCGGTGCTGCGCGCCGCTCAGGCGAACCCCGACCCGGGGGTGCGCGTGCACGCGATCGCCACGGAACGGCTGCTCCGCGACCCCGACGCGGGGTTCGAGTTCGCGATCGAGGAGGCGAAGCGCATCATGGTCCTCGGCGCGAACGGGCAGGAGGAGTGACGGGCGGTGTTGATCGGTGACGTGGCGCGGCGGTCCGGGGTCAGCGCCCGCATGCTCAGGCACTACGAGTCGCTCGGCCTGCTGCGGCCGACGGGCCGTACCGGCGCGGGCTACCGCGAGTACTCCGCTGACGACATCCGGCGGATCTTCCACATCGAGAGCCTGCGGTCGCTGGGGCTGTCGCTGCGTGAGGTCGGGCGCGCGCTCGACGACCCCGGCTTCGCGCCCGCGGAGCTCGTCGCCGGCCTCGTCCACCGGACGCGGGAACGCATCGCCCGCGAGACCGAGCTGCTCACGCGGCTCCGCCGGATCGACGCCGCGGAACCCGCCGGCTGGGAGGACGTCCTCCAGATCGTCGCGCTCCTCCAGGCGCTGGGGTCGGAAAGCGCCGGGAAGCGCCAGCGCGCGGCCCTGTCCTCGGTCGAAGAGGTGCCGGTGGAGGCACTGGTCGAGGCGGCCCTGAGCGAGACGGACACGAACGTCGCCGGAGCCCTCCGATGGGCTCTGGCGCGATCGGGCGGCAGCGCGTTGGCGCCGCTGGCGGAGGGCCTCGCCTCACCGGCCGCCGAGGTGCGGAGACGGGCCGTCCTGGCGATCGCCGAGATACAGGGCGACGGGGCGGCCGCACTCCTGCGGGACGCCCTCGCGAGCGCGGACGTCGTGGTCCGCAGGCACGCGGCCCTCGCGCTCGGGACACGGGGAGGGGAGGACGCCGTCCCGACGCTGATCGACATGATCGTCGAGGAGGCGAACGACGTCGACGCGGCCGACGCGCTGAGCGCCCTGGCGAGCCGTCCCGCGCTGGCGGAACAGATCGCCGCCGGCCTCGTCGACCACCTCGCCCAGGGCACCGCCGACTCGTCCGCCCGCCGACGGCTGACCCAGGCGCTGGCCGGCATCCCGGGCCCCACGGCATCCCGCGCCCTCGCGGACCTGTCCCAGGACGAAGACCGCGCCGTCGCCCTCACCGCGACCTACATCCTGAGCCTCCGCGACGCACAGGTGTAAGCGAAGCGGCCCTGCCGGACATCTCTGGGCGACACCGACCCGAGAGAAGGGAGCCGGCGTGCCCGATCCAGACGGGGGATTCACCCGGTTGTGGGACGCGCACTACGACGATGTGCTCAGGTACGCGGCGCGGCGGATCGACCACGAGACCGCCCGGGACATCGCCGCGGAGACGTTCCTGGTCGCCTGGCGGCGGCGCGGCGACATCCCGCCGGACCGCACGTTCCCGTGGCTGCTGAACGTCGCCCGCAACGTCCTCGCCAACGAGATGCGGGGCCGCCGGCGCCGCACCCGGCTGTGGGACCGGCTGCGCGGCGACGCCCCGCGCGCCCCCGCCGCCGACGTGGCGTCCGGCCTGGCCGAGGGCGGCCGCATGGCCGCCGCGCTCGGCCGGCTGTCCGACCGCGACCGGGAGGTCCTCCAGCTCGTCGGCTGGGAGGGCCTCGACGCGAAGGCGGCGGCGACCGCGGCGGGCTGCTCGGTCAAGGCGTTCTCCGTGCGCCTGCACCGCGCCCGGCGCCGCCTGACCGCCGCCCTCGCCGAGATCGACGCCGCCGACCGTCCCGCGCCCGCCGCCCCGCTGCAAAGGAGCCCCCAGGTATGAACGACCTCCACGAAGTCCGCCGCATCATGGCCCCGGCCGACCCCTGCCCGCCCGGCGCCTTCGAGGGCGCCGCCCACGACCCGGCCGGACGCGCCGCCTTCGAGCGGATCACCGCGTCCACGGCCCGCCGCACCGGCCCGTCCCGCCGGACGACGTTCCGCCTCGTCGCCGCGGGAGGCGTCGCCGGAGCGCTCATCGCCGGCACCGCCGTCGCCACGAGCGGCGGCGGCACGCACCGCCCGGCGCCCGTGGCGGCGACGGAGGCGCAGCAGGTGCTGAACGTCGCCGCGACGTTCGCGCTGAAGCAGCCGTTCACCGCGCCGCGTCCCGGCCAGTGGGTCTACACCGAGACCCGTTACCGGCGCAGCGGCGTCCCTGGCCGCGGCCAGATCGTCAAGCCCGGTTCGCCGCTGAAGACGCAGGTCGATCGGAATTGGGTCCGGGCGGACGGCAAGCGCATGGCGCTGTACGACCACGGCAAGCTCGTCACCTCCGCCACGGGCGGGGGGACGCCGCCGATCGACTACGCCACCGTCGCCAAGCTGCCCACCGACCCGGACGGGATGCTGGCCTGGGCCCGCAAGCAGAAGACACCGGCCGACCCGAACGGGGGCGCGTTCCAGCTGCTCGGGTCACTGCTGCTGAACAACGGCGTGCTGCCGCCGGCGCAGACCGCCGCCGCCTACCGCGCGATGGCGAAGATCCCCGGCGTCACCGTGGACCGGGCGGCCAAGGACGGGGCGGGGCACACGGCGGTCTCGGTCTCGTTCCTCATCGAGGGCTGGGCGAAGGACGAGATCCTCCTGGACCCGTCCACCTACGCCTACCGGGGCCACCGCACCACCGTCGCCCGGGACCACACCATGCCGGACGGGGGACGCTTCCTGAAGGGCGCCGTCGAAAGCCAGTCCGTCCGCCTGACCGCAGGCGTCGTGGACGAGCCCGGCCAACGCCCCTGACCTCCCGCTCGTAGAAACGAGGGCCGCCCGACCAACGGGCGGCCCTCGCCTCGTCCCGTCCGGCGGACGGAGGGAACCGTTCTGGAGCCGGGATGATCGGATCTGGGTGATCGTGAAAGGGGACGGTATGGAGTCAGGACGTGGAGAGGCCGAGTTCCTGGAGGCGAAGTCGCTCCAGGAGCAGGGGCAGGTGCGGGAGGCCGAGCGGCTGTTCAGGGTGGCTGCTGAGGCGGGGCATGTCGACGCCATGCTGAAGCTCGGCATCCTGGTCGTGGAGCGGGACGAGGCCGAGGCCGAGCGGTGGTGGCGGGCGGCGGCCGACGCGGGCGACCGGGTCGGGCAGCTCAATCTCGGCATCCTCTGCTCGGGCCAGGGACGGGACGAGGAGGCGGAAAGCTGGTACCGCACGTCGGCCGAGGCGGGGGAGGTCGACGCTCGGCACAATCTCGGGCTGCTGCTCATCCGCCGTCGTGACGTGCAGGGAGCCGCCGAGCAGTTCCGCATCGCGGCCGAGGCAGGGCGCGCCGGTTCGATGACCAACCTCGGTCTGGCGCTCGGGGAGATGGGGCAGGCGGAGGAGTCCGAGGAATGGCTGCGGCGCGCCGCCGAGGAGGGCGACGGCCGTGCGCTCAGTGCCCTCGCCAATCACCTGTACTCCCAGGGCCGACGGGAGGAGGCCGACGAGTGGTGGGAGAAGGGCGCGGCTGCGGGTGACCCGGACTCCCTGTTCAACCTCGGGGTCCGTTGCGAGCACAAGGACGACATGGCCGGGGCCGAGCAGTACTTCCGCAGGGCCGGGCAGGCCGGGCATCCGCGGGGTGAGGCGAGGGCGACGGCCGTGGCGCGCGGAGTCCGCGCGAACGGCGCCCCCTACATGCCCGGCCTCTTCTGACCGGTCTCCCTTCAGGAGAGGGCGGCGAGTTTGTGCCGGAGGAGGGCGCGCTCGCGGTCGTTGGCCGCGAGTTCGACGGCTCGTTCCAGTTCCGTGCGGGCTTCGTCGGGGCGGCCCAGGCGGGTGAGGAGTTCGCCGCGGACGCTGGGGAGCAGGTGGGAGTTCGCCAGGGCGCCTGAGGCCGCCAGGTCGTCGACGATCGCGAGCGCGGCGGCAGGGCCGTTCGCCATCGAAACCGCCACGGCCCTGTTGAGGTCGACCACGGGAGACGGGGCCAGGCGGCCCAGCGCCTCGTAGAGGAGGACGATGCGGTCCCAGTCGGTCTCGGCGACCGAGGGGGCGAGGGCGTGGCACTCGGCGATCGCCGCCTGGAGGCCGTAGGGGCCCAGGCCGCGGCCCGCCTTCTCGGCGCGGGACAGGGCGGCGCGCCCCCGGCGGATCGCGGCGCCGTCCCAGCGGGTGCGGTCCTGGTGCTCCAGCAGGACCGGCTCGCCGTCCGGGGCGGTGCGGGCGGGGAAGCGCGCGGCGGTCAGCTCCAGCAGCGCCAGCAGGCCGTGCGCCTCCGGCTCGTCCGGCATCAGCCGGGCCACGACGCGGGCCAGCCGCCGCGCCTCGCCCGCGAGGTCGAACCGGATGAGCTCACCGCCCGAGCTCGCCGTCGAGCCCTCGGTGAAGATCAGGTAGACGACGTTGAGGACGGAGGGGAGGCGCTCGGCCCGCCGCCCGGCCGCCGGCGCCTCGAACGGCACCCGGGCCGCGCCGAGCGTCTTCTTCGCGCGGGTGATCCGGGCCTGGACGGTCGCGGTCGGGACGAGGAAGGCACGGGCGATCTCGTCGCTGGTCAGGCCGCCGACCACGCGCAGCGTCAGCGCGATCCGCGCCTCCCGCGACAGGACGGGGTGGCACGAGACGAACATGAGCGCGAGCACGTCGTCGTCGATCCGGTCGGGGTCCCAGAGCACGTCGTCGTCCTTCTCGGGCGGGCGTCCGGTGGCGGCGCCGCCCTCGTCCAGGTCGTGGGCGAGGGCGGCGTACCGCTCGTCGAGGGCGGAGCGGCGGCGGAACGCGTCGATCGCGCGCCGCCGCCCCACGGTGAGCAGCCACCCCGACGGGTTGCGGGGGACGCCGTCGCGCGGCCAGGTCACGAGCGCCTCGGCCAGCGCCTCCTGCGCGAGGTCCTCGGCCAGCGCGAAGTCGCCGGTGTAGCGGGCGAGGGCGCCGACGATCCGCGCCGACTCGATCCGCCAGACGGCGGCGACGGCCTCGCGGCCGGTGGGGTCGCCCGTCACAGCTGGCCGGTGGCCTCGCGCCAGGCCCGCTCCTTCCGGATCCACTCGTTGTCCTGCGGGAACTCGTCGATGGTGGGGACGCGGCGGATCTCGGTCTTGAAGCCGGGACCGGCCGGCGCCCGCCGGGCCCACTCGACGGCCTCCTCCTTCGAGGCCACGTCGAGGATGTAGAACCCGCCGAACAGCTCCTTCGTCTCGCCGTACGGGCCGTCGGTGACGACGGGCGGCTCGGAGGAGTGGTCGACGACCACGCTCTCGGACGGGTCGTCGAGCCCCTCGGCGGCGAGCAGCACCCCGGCCTGGATCAGCTCCTGGTTGAACCGGCCCACGGTCTCGATCATCTCGGCGGGGTCCGTGTCCGCCATGCCCGCGTACGCCTCGTCCGTCGCCCGCATGATCAGCATGTACTTCATCGCTCTGTCTCCGTGTGCGTCCGGGCCCCTCCGCGGGGCCCTCTCATCCCTAGGTCGAACGGAGGACGGCTTGGATCGACACGTCCCCCCGTATTTCTTCCCAGAGACGTCGCCGCGCACGGAACACCTGGTCAGGGCGCTGCCTCAAGGGCGCCAGTACAGCGCCGGGTCAGGGTGGTCGACGAAGCCGAGGTCGCGGTAGAGGCGCTCGCCGTCGCGGGAGGCGTGCAGGTCCACGCGCGCGACGTCGCGCTCCCGGAACCAGTCGAGCAGGCCGTGCATGATCGCGCGGCTGTGGCCGCGGCGCCGGTGCGCCGGATCGGTGACCACGCCGATCACCTGGCCGAGGCGGCCGCTGGGCAGGTGCGGACCGGGCAGCCGCTGCTCGATGGTCCCGATCCCGCACGCGGCCAGGCCGCCGTCGCCGTCGCCGTCCACGACGAGGATCCGCACCGTGTCCGCCGTCAGCTGCTCCTTCAGCACCGTGGCGAGGGTGTGCCGCCACCCGTCGTCCCCGGCCGGCGGCGCGAAGAACTCCCCGCCGAGATCCTCGAAGAGCAGCGCCCGCAGCCGCACGAGCTCCGCGACGTCGCCTTCCACCGCCTGCCGCACCCCGGTGCGGCGTCCGTCCTGGTCCATGGGACAAGAGTGACGTAATTACTTCACGCACCTCAACCCTTACAGCGGACGCCGTGAACCGCGACGCGGCTGACCACGGCCGCCCTACGCGCCGGAGGCGGCCGTGCCGAAGGGGTTGTCGAGGACGTAGCGCCAGCGGCCGTCCGGGCCCCGGCGGGCGACGTCGGTGGCGGTGCCCTCGATGCGGACCGGGCCCTCGGCCCCCTCGCCTTCGATCACCCAGTCGACGATCAGCAGGGCGAGGTCGCCGGCGGAGTAGACGTGGCGCGGGGCGACCCTGATCGGCAGGCCGAGGGCCATGAAGCGGGCGTTGGCGGCGTGGGCGTCGGCGCCGGTCAGCGGCGTGCCCGGTGCGGGGACGAACACCGCCCCCTCCTCGTACAGCTCGGCGACCGCCGCCGGGTCGCCGCTGTTGAAACGGTCGGCGAAGACGGGCGCGACGTCCTCGGGGCGTTCGGCCAATGGGCGCATCGTCGTCCTTCCGGGTAGACAGGTCCAGGACGCGAAACGCTAGGAGGCGCTCTCGTGACTCACCAAACGGTCAGCCATCCGGGGCTGCCCGACGATCCGCGCGCGGGCGCGGCGGAGCCCACGCCGTCCTGCCCGGTGGAGATCACCCTGCACGCGCTGCGCGGGCGCTGGACGACGCTGGTGGTCCGCGAGCTCCTGCGGGGCGACCGCTCGTACAGCGAGCTGCGGCGGGCCCTCCCGACCCTGTCCGACAAGGTGCTGGCCGACCGGCTGGCGCAGCTCGCCGAGGCGGGCGTGCTCGAACGGGAGAGGCGGGCGGGCTGGCCTCCGCGCACGCGGTACGCGCTCACCGCGCGGGGCCGCCGCCTGGGGCCGGTGCTCCAGGCCATGTGGGACTGGGGCGCCGAAGCGTAGTCAGGCGGTTGGCCCCCTCCATCGGGGGCTCCTCGGGCCGGGTGACGACGAACCCTCCGGCGGAGGATCGCGAGGTCGGGCATCAGGCGGGAGCGAGGGACTCCACCAGGGCGGCGGCGGGGGTTTCGGTCGTCTCCCGGAACGACTCCCCTGCCCAGAGGTTGACGCCCTCGGGGTCGCCTTGGGCCGCCGCCGCGCGGCGCAAGGGCGCCGTCACGTAGTGGACGTCCGGGTAGGCGGCGGGGGCGTCCCCCGAGTGCTCGGTGAGGAACCGGTTGACCAGCCCGCGCGCGGGACGTCCGCTGAACGCCCTGGTCATCGCGGTTGAGGTGTAGCGGGGGTCGGTGAGGGCGGCCTTGTGGACGTCGCTGGCACCGCTCTCCGGACAGCGCAGGAACGCCGTCCCGAGCTGGGCGGCGACAGCGCCGAGGGAGAGGACCTCGGCGACGTCGGCGGCCGTGGCCAGGCCCCCGGCGGCGATGAGCGGCTGCCGGGTCATCCCGCGGACGGCCGGGACCAGCGCGCGCAACGGCAGCGAGTCCTGGAGGGTGTTGGTGAACGAGCCGCGGTGGCCCCCGGCCTCCGGGCCCTGGAGGCAGAGCGCGTCGGCGGCGGACGCGTGGCGGACCTCGTCCACGGAGGTCACGGTGACGACGACGGTCGCGCCCCTGTCCTTGAGGGCGCGGATGACGTCCGGGGCCGGGCAGCCGAACGTGAAGCTGACGACCGCGGGCGGGTCGGACACCAGGTCGGCGATCTTCGCGTCGTAGTCGTCGTCGCGGGCGCCCGGGGTGCCCGGCTCCACGCCGAGGCGGGCGGCCTCGGGGGCGAGGAGGTCGCGGTAGGCGGCGACCTCGGCCGGGTCGATCTCGTCCAGGGACGGCATGAAGACGTTCATCCCGAACGGGCGGGACGTCAGCTCGCGCGTGGCGGCGATGTCGGCGCGCATGGCCTCGGTCGTCTTGTAGCCGGCGGCGAGGAAGCCGAGGCCGCCCGCGTTCGAGACGGCGGCGGCCAGCTCCGGCGTCGACGGCCCGCCCGCCATGGGGGCCTGCACGATCGGCAGGTCCACCGGCAGGGCGCTCGCTTCTGTCCCATTCCTGCTCACCATCCGCACGATAATCGCGGGGGACGCCGGGCGGTGACGCCGGGGTCGCGGCGAGGGAAGGGGGACGGCGTGCGGGTGCTGCTGCACTACGACATGGATCATGAGGAGCCCGGTCTCGACATCGTGAGCTGCTCGGAGCAGGACGACGCGCGGTTCGCGGGGCTGCTGCCGGACACCGAGGTGCTCTGGCACGTGCTGCGCCCGGTGACGGCCGCCGACATGGACCGGGCGCCGAAGCTGCGGCTGATCCAGAAGCTCGGCACGGGCGTGAACACCATCGACCTGGACGCCGCGGCCGAGCGCGGGATCGCGGTCGCGAACATGCCGGGCCGCAACGCGCAGGCCGTCGCGGAGACGTCGCTGCTGCTGATGCTGGCGGCGCTGCGGCGGGTCGTGCCGTTCGACGCGCGGACGCGGCGCGGGGAGGGGTGGCCCGCCGGCCGGTCCCTGGTGGGCGGCGAGCTGGCCGGACGGACGGTCGGGCTCCTCGGCGGAGGCGAGATCGCGACCCTGCTGCGCGGGATGCTGGAGGCGATCGGGGCGACCGTCCTGTACACGACCCGGCGGCCCCGGCGCGACGACCCGGCCTGGCGCGAGCTGGACGATCTGCTGGGCGCCAGCGACGTCGTCTCGGTGCACGTCCCGCTGACGGACGAGACCCGTCACCTGCTCGACGCCGGAAGGCTCGCGCTGCTGCCGGAGGGAGCGATCGTGGTGAACACCGCGCGCGGCGCGGTGATCGACGAGGCGGCGCTGGTGGCGGCGCTCACGTCGGGACGTCTCGGCGGCGCGGGGCTGGACGTCTTCGAGAAGGAGCCCGTAGACGCGGGGAACCCGCTGCTGGCTCTCGACACTGTGGTCGTCATGCCGCACGTGGCGTGGCTGACCCGCGAGACGTGGGACCGCTACTTCGCGGTCGCCGCGGAGAACTGCCGCCGCCTCGCGCGCGGCGACGACCTCCTCCACCGCGTCGTCTGAACGCAGGCCCGACACGAGCAGAACCAAGTGGGCCCGCACGACGTCCACTCGAAGTCGCGGTTGCCGACGAACGGCGCGACGATCTCCCAGAACGGCTTCCACGGGTCGCTGAGGTGCTTGATCTCGCCCCTCAGGTACTCGACGTTGGCCGCCCCGTACTCGAAGAGCGTGATCTTCCGGCAGTACCCCAGCATGCTGAGGGTGGGGTACAGGTTCGTCCCGGACCCGACGTCGATTCCGTGGGAGAACTGTCCCTTTCCCTCGGAGTAGCGCCACAGAGCGATCTGGCTGAACCAGTTGGCCCCGCGCCCGAAAATCTGGGCGTCGTCGCCGCGGAGCTGCTTGTAGTTGGTCTCCCGGTACTTCTCCGGATCGAAGTTGTCGCGCCTGAAGCCGCCCCCGGGTGGATCCGGGGACGGCTTCGGCCGCGAGGTCTACCAGGTCAGACCGCGGCGGGGGCCCACCAGGTGAGGTTGGCGGGCGCCTGGGCCACCGGCTCGATGATCTCCCAGGCTTCGGCGAGCAGCCCGTCGTCGATGCGCCAGACGTCGACGACCGCGATCTCCGGGCCGTCCGGGATCCGCCGCCGCGTGTGCAGCACGACGTGCTCGCCGTCGGCCAGCAGGTGGCCGATCTCGACCTGCATGCCGGCGAGCGGGGTGAGCGCCGCCTCGACGGCGGCGAGCCATTCGTCCCTGGTCGAGGAGGCGTCCGGCCGGTGGTGCACGAAGTCCTCGCTGAGCAGCGGCCGGAGCCCCTCGGTGCTGCCCGTGGCGAGCAGCTCGGAAAGGGCCCGCTGAACGATTTCCTTGTTGGTCATGGCCGCAGTGTTCCGGCGGTGGCCGCGGACTGTCGATGAACTCCCATTTCATGGCGTTCCGTTCCACGATGAGTAATCTCGACGACCGTGGACACGATCGGGGAGCTCCTGCGGCAGTGGCGGCACCATCGGCGGCTCAGCCAGCTCGACCTCGCGATCGCGGCCGACGTCTCGGCCCGGCACGTCAGCCTCGTCGAGACGGGCAAGTCCAACCCGAGCGCCGCGATGGTGCTGCGGCTCGCGGACCAGCTCGACGTGCCGCTGCGCGACCGCAACCGGCTGCTGCTCGCGGCCGGCTTCGCCCCCCGGTACGCCGAACGGCCCCTCGACGACGACGCGCTGTCCGCCGCCCGGAGCGCGGTCGAGCGGGTGCTCCGCGCGCACGAGCCGTATCCGGCGCTGGCGTTCGACCGCCGCTGGAACATCGTCATGACCAACCGCGCCGTCGGGCCGTTCCTCGCGGAGGTCGACCCCGAGCTGCTCCGGCCGCCGGTCAACCTGCTGCGGCTCGGCCTGGACCCGCGCGGGCTCGCCCGCCTGGTCGTCAACCTGGCCGACGTGCGCGCGGTGTTCCGGTCGCGGGTCAGGCGCCAGCTCGCCGCCGCGCCCGACCCCGGCCTCGCGGCCCTCTACCGGGAACTGCTGGAACCCGGGCCCGAGGACGCGCCCTCGGACGCCGACGTCATGATCCAGATGATCGTCCGGTTCGGGGGGCGGGAGCTGCGGCTGTTCTCCACCATCACCACGTTCGGCACTCCCCTGGACATCACCCTGGACGAGGTCGCCGTCGAGTCGTACTACCCGGCGGACGCCGAGAGCGCCTCCTGGTTCGAGAACCCTGGCCCAGGGCTCACGGGACCAGTACCGGCTTGACGACCTTGCCGGACGTCGTGTCGGCCTCCGCCTCGTTGATCTGGGCGAGCGGGTAGGCGGTGACCAGCCGGTCGAACGGGAAGCGGCCCTGCCGCCACATCTCGATCATCCGCGGGATGAACGTGTGCGGGACGGCGTCGCCCTCGATGATGCCCTTGACCGTCCGTCCCATGAGCAGGAGGTTGGCGTCCAGCCGGTACTCGGCGGCGCCGACGCCGACCAGGCCGCAGACGCCGGTGGTGCGCAGCGAGGCGACCGCCGTCGAGACGACCTCCGGGACGGCCGTGGAGTCGAACGAGTACTGCACGCCCTCACCGCCGGAGATCGCCCGGATCTGGCCGGCGATGTCGTCGTCCGCCCCGTGGAGGACGTGGGTGGCGCCGAGCTCGCGGGCCAGGTCGAGCCGGGACTCGTGCAGGTCGACGGCGACGATCGTGGAGGCGCCCGCGATCCGCGCGGCCATCACGGCGGCCAGCCCGACCGCGCCCGCGCCGAAGACCGCGATGCTGTCGCCCGCGCGGACGCCGAGCGACACCAGCACGGAGGCGGCGCCGGTCTGCACGCCGCAGCCGAGCGGCCCGAGCACGTCGAGGGGGACGTCCTTGGTGACCGGGACGACGTTGCGGGCGGTCCCGAGGGCGTGGCTCGCGAACGACGACTGCCCGAACCAGCGCGTGTGGACGGGCTCGCCGCCGGGACCGGTGGCGCGGGGCGTCCCGTCCAGCGGCATCGCGAGCATGTTGAGCGCGGTCATCTGCGGGCAGGCGCCGGGCTTGGCGGCGCGGCAGTTGGCGCACTCCCCGCACGAGTCGAACGACATGACCACGTGGTCGCCGGCGGTGAGGCCGGTGACGCCGGGGCCGACCGCCTCGGCCACGCCGGAGCCCTCGTGCCCGAGGACGACCGGCTTCGCGACGAGGTCGCCGGGGACGCGCCCGAGCAGGTCGGTGTGGCACATCCCCGCGCCCGCGATCTTGACGAGGACCTCGCCGGGCCCGGGGTCGGCGAGGTCGAGCGACTCGATCGTGTAGGGGGCGTCTGCGGCGCGCAGCACCGCGGCTTCGATCTGCACCGGGGGTTCCTTAGGCGAGGGAGTAGCGGACGGGGAGGCGCTTGAGGCCGCCGACGAAGGTCGTGGCGATGCCCTCCGGCGGCCCGGCGAGCTCGATCGAGCCGAGGCGGGGCAGCAGCTCCTCGAAGAAGGCGCGGACCTCGATGCGGGCCAGCGCCGCGCCCAGGCAGTAGTGGACGCCGAACCCGAACGCCAGGTGCCGGTTCGGGTCGCGGCCGACGTCGAAGCGGAACGGGTCGTCGAAGACCTCCTCGTCCCGGTTCGCGGACGGGTAGGACAGCAGCACCGCCTCGCCCTTGCGGATCGTGACGCCGCGCAGGTCGTAGTCCTCGGTGGCGGTGCGCATGAACTCCTTGACCGGCGTGACCCAGCGGATCATCTCGTCCACGGCGAGCGGCATCAGCTCCGGCTTCTCGCGGAGCCGCTCGATCTGGTCGGGGTGCTCGATGAGCGCGTGCAGGCCCCCGGCAATCGTCGCGCTGGTGGTGTCGTGCCCGGCCGTCGCGACGATCACGTAGTAGGACGCGGTGTCGAAGTCGTTGAGCGGCTCGCCGTCGACGCGCGCGTTCGCGATGGCGGAGGCGAGGTCGTCGGTGGGGTGCTTGCGGCGCTCCTCCGTCAGGCCCTGGAAGTAGGCGAAGAAGTCCAGCAGGACCTGGAGCTTCTCCTCGTTCGTCGTGCCCCGCTGGAACTCGGCGTCGTCGCCGCCGAACAGCTCCTGCGTGAGCTTCAGCATGCGGTCGAAGTCGCTCTCCGGCAGGCCGAGCAGCGAGAGGATCACGTACAGCGGGAAGTGGACGGCGACCTCGCGCGCGAAGTCGCACTCGCCGCCGAGCTCCACCATCCGGTCGACGTACCGCCTGGCCAGCTCGCGGACGCGCGGCTCCAGGGCCCGCATCGCGCGCGGCCGGAACCAGTCCGCGCCGATCGCCCGGATCACCCGGTGGTCGGGGTCGTCCATGTGGACGAGCGTGCGCAGCGCGATGCCCTGCTCCGCGCGCTGCCGGTTCAGCGCGTCGAACTCGGCGGTGCCGAGCACCGGGCGCGGGGCGTTGAGGAACAGCCGGTGGTTGCGCTCGATCTCCAGGACGTCCTCGTGCTTGGTGATCCCCCAGAAGGGCGTGTAGCCGGGGGCCTCCACCCGGTGCACCGGGGACTCGCGGCGGAGCAGCGCGAGGGACTCATGGAACCGCCGGTCGTCGGCGTAGGCCTTCGGGTCGGCGAGCGCCAGGCCCGCCTCCTCCACGGTCAGCGTCATCGCTTTCGCTCTCCTCGCTCACGGCGGCCGCCCCTCAGGAACCTACGGTCCCGAATTGCGTTCGGTCAACGACCTTCGGAGCCATGTCGGCGGGCGCGGACGCCAGGACGCCGGGCGCGCCGCGGGGGCTCAGATGTCGCCGAAGTCGCCGTGCCGTCCGCGTCCGCTCGCGAACCGCCCGGCGCCCTCGACGGCATCCTCCATGGAGCGGAGGCCGTGGCGGTACTCGGCGGCGATCGCCTCGTCCTCGGGGAGGCCCTCCGCCTCCAGCGCCGACAGCCGGTCGCCCCGCAGGCAGGTCTGCGGGAACCGCGCCAGCCCGGCCGCCAGCTCCTCGGCCGCCTCCCGCGCCTTGCCCAGCGGGACGAGCCGGTTGGCGAGGCCGATCTCGAACGCCTCCCGCCCGTCCACCGGCCGCCCGGTGAGGATCATGTCCATGGCGCGGCTCGCGCCGATCAGGCGCGGGAGCCGGACCGTCCCGCCGTCGACGAGCGGGACGCCCCAGCGCCGGCAGTAGACGCCGAAGGTGGACGTCTCCTCCGCGACACGCAGATCGCACCACAGCGCCAGCTCCAGGCCCCCGGCGACGGCATGGCCCGCGACCGCCGCGATGACCGGCTTCGACAGGCGCATCCGCGTGCAGCCGAGCGGCCCGTCGGCCGGGGGCGGGTCGAGGCGCGGGCCGCGGCCGGTGCCGACCGAGGTGAGGTCGGCGCCGGAGCAGAACGTCCCGCCCTCGCCCCACAGGACGGCGACGCTCGCGCCGTCGTCCGCGTCGAACTCGCGGAAGGCGGCGGCCAGCTCGCGCGCCGTCGGCCCGTCGACGGCGTTGCGCGTCGCCGGGCGGGACATCACCACCGTGGTCACCGGGCCGTCCCGCTCGATCCGTACCGCCACGCGCGGCCTCCTAGTCGTCGGTGAACGCGCCGTCCGCCAGCTCGTCGAAGCGTTCGAGCTCGTCCGCCGGGTCGTCGATCCCCCGCAGCGGACCGGGGTCGGCGAGGTGGCTCCGAGCGTAGAGCCGCGCGACCAGCGCCTTGCGGTCCTCGCCGGAATCGGCGCGCTCCCACCCGGCCTGCTCCAGCAGCAGCGCCGCCGCGTACACGTCGGCCATGTACTGGGCGAGCGGGTAGAGGCGCGCTTCGGCCACGTTCCTGTCGAGCCCGCGCCATTTCTCGATGGCCTCGCGGAGATGCCCGATGCTCTGCCCGACCAGCGCGGCCGTCTCGTCGTCCCCGCCGGGCGCCCGCCGGACGGCCTGGTCGAGCCGTTCGAGGAACGGCTCGTGCGCGTCCTGCCGCTCGACGGCGCGGCGGACGTCCAGGCACAGGATGTTGTCGCCGCCCTCCCAGATGGGGTTGACCTGCGCGTCCCGCAGGATCCGCGCGACCGGCCACTGCTCGATGTAGCCGTTCCCGCCGTGGATCTCGATGGCGTCGCTCGCGGCCGTCACGCCCAGCCGCGCGGCCCGCAGCTTGATGAGCGCGGCCCCGAGCCGCAGCCGGGGACGTCCCAGGTAGCCGTCGAAGACGAGCGCCTGCACGGCCTCGGTCTCCACGATCAGCTCGGCGAGCTTGCGGCGCATGAGCGGCTGCGCGCCCAGCGGCGCGCCGAACGCCTCGCGCGCCCGCGTGTAGCAGAGCGACTCGACGAGGGCCCGCCGCGCGCAGCCGAGGCCCATCATCGAGATGCCGAGCCGGGCGCCGTTGGTCAGCTCCATCATGCGGGCCAGGCCCCTGCCGTCCCCGCCCTCGCCCGCGCTCGACGCCGGGGCCAGCAGGAACGCCTCCGCGTCGGTGAACTCGATCTCGGCCGACGCCACCGACCGCGTGCCGAGCTTGTCCTTGAGCCGCCGGATCCGGACGCCGTTGCGCGAGCCGTCCCGCCGCTCCCGCAGGACGAGGAACGGCGCGATGCCCCGGACGCCGTCCACGGCCCCTTCCGGCTTGGCCAGCACGACGAAGGCCGAGCCGTTGGCGTTGGAGGCGAACCACTTGAAGCCGTTGAGGCGCCAGGCGTCGCCCTCCCGGGAGGCGGTCGACTCCAGCGCGCCGAGGTCCGAGCCGCCCGACCGCTCGGTGAGCATCTGCGCGGCCTCGCCGGACATCTCCCCGGCCGCGAACAGCTCCCGCACCCGCGCCCTGACGTCGTCCGGCGCGAACATCTCCGTCAGCCCCACGACCATGTCGCCGCCGGTGCCGAGCGCGCACGCCATGCCGATGTCGGCCTGGTCGAGCAGGTAGCTCCAGGCGACGCCCATCGGCGCGGGGTCGGTCCCGGCGCGCTTCGCCTCGGCCACGAAGTCGGGCCGGGTGAAGGACGTCGCCACGATGTCCCGGCGCGCCGCCTCGAACGAGGGCGGCATGACGACCTCGCTGATGTCGCGTCCCCACCGGTCGTACTTCTCCAGGCGCGGCGGGTTGCGGTCCGTCTCCTCGGCCCGCTCGGCGATCGGGCCGCCCATCAGCGCGCCCATCTCCCTGAGCCGGGGCTCGGCCCAGCCGAAACCGTCGCCCAGGTGCCGCCGCATGAGGAACCGCAGCGTGGGGTCGCAGTCGTACCAGTTGCGGCCGGCCGCGCCCCGGTAGCGCTCGGTGGCGTAGCGGCGCGCCTTCTCCGCGCCCCCGAACGGGAGCCGGTCGAACGACTCGATGAGGTAAGACGCCATGGCCCGAACATTACACTTACAGCTCACGCGGCGAAAAGACTGTAATCTGAGGACGGGGCCACCCTCCCTCCCCGGTAGGGTCACCACCAGCCATGGACAGCCTGGAGATTCGCCCGCTCACCGCTCGGTCCGTCGTCCTGAGCACGCTGCTGGGCGTCCACCCGCCCCGCCTCCCGGCCCGCTACCTCGTCCGCGTCGGCGACCTGTTCGGCATCGCGGAGGGGACGATCCGGGTGGCGCTGTCGCGCATGGTCGCCGCCGGTGACCTCGTCCAGTCCGGCGGGACGTACGCCCTCACCGAGCGCCTCCTCGCCCGCCAGGCCCGGCAGGACGAGGCGCGCCTCCCCCCGACCCGCCCGTGGGACGGCGCCTGGGAGATCGCCGTCATCACCGCCGAGCGCCGCCCCGCCGCCGACCGCGCCGCGCTGCGCCAGGCCATGTCGACGCTGCGGCTCGCCGAGCTGCGGGAGGGCACCTGGCTGCGCCCGGCGAACCTGACCCGGCCGCGCCCCGAACCCGTCGTCCGCCAGTGCACCTTCCTCACGGGCCGCCCCGAGGAGGACCCCGCGGCCCTGGCCGCCTCCCTCTGGGACCTGGACGCCTGGACGGCCAAGGCCGACGCCCTGCGCGCCGCTTTGGCCGGGGCGACCGCGATCGCCGAGCGCTTCACCTACGCGGCGGCCGTCCTGCGGCACCTCCTCAACGACCCGCTCCTGCCGCCGTCACTGCTGCCCGCCGACTGGCCGGGCCCCGATCTGCGCGCCCGCTACGAGGCCTTCGAGGCCGACTTCGAGCAGCTCCTCACCACTCACGTCCTCGCCTGAGGCCGTCCTCTCAGGGGAAGGTGACGAGCTGGCGGACGGCCTCGCCGGTGTGGAGGCGGTCGAAGCCCGCGTTGATCTCGTCGAGGGGCAGGCGGCCGCTGAGGAGGGCGTCCACGGGAAGGGCGCCGTCGCGGTACAGGGCGATGAAGCGGGGACGTCCCGCCGGGGAACGCAGGAGCCGAGATAGCTGCCGCGCAGGGTCCGCTCCTCGGCGACGAGGCTGAGGGCGGGCAGGGTGAGGGGCGCGCCGGGGGCCGGGAGGCCGACGGTGACGGTCGTTCCGCCGGGACGGGTGGCCGCGTAGGCCTGTTCGAGGACGGCGACGACGCCCGTCGTGTCGATCACCTTCTCGGCGCCGCCGGACGTCAGGTCGCGGATCGCCTCGACGGCGTCCGGACCGCCCGCGACGGGCCGGGCGCCGAGGCGCCCGGCGAGGTCCCGCTTGGACGCGACGACGTCCACGGCGAGGACGGTGGAGGCTCCGGCGGCCTTCGCGGCGAGGACGGCGGACAGCCCGACGCCCCCGAGGCCGAAGACGGCGACGGTGTCGCCCGGCGACACGGCCGCGCTGTGGAGGGCGGCGCCGGCGCCGGTGAGGACGGCGCAGCCGAACAGCGCGGCGACGTCGAAGGGCAGGTCGCGGTCGATCCTCACGGCGGAGCGGGACGAGACGACGGTGTACTCGGAGAACGCCGAGACGCCGAGGTGGTGGTGGGGGCGCGTGCCGTCCGGGGCGCGGAAGCGCCTGCCGCCGCCGAGCAGGGTCCCGGCGCCGTTGGCCTGGGCGCCCGGCCCGCAGAGGGCGGGACGTCCGGCGACGCAGCGCTCGCAGTGCCCGCACGCCGGGACGAACGCGAGCACGACGTGGTCGCCGGGCGCGAACTCGGTGCCCGGCCCGGTCTCCACCACCTCGCCCGCGGCCTCGTGCCCGAGCGCCATCGGCAGGGGGCGCGGCCGGGACCCGTTGATGACGGACAGGTCGGAGTGGCAGAGGCCGGCGGCGCCGATCCGGACCAGGAGCTCGCCGTGGCCGGGCGGGTCGAGGCGGAGCTCGGCGATCTCCAGGGGGCGGGACGCGGCGTAGGGGGCGGGGCGTCCCGACTCGACGAGGACGGCCGCGCGGGTGGCGGTCATGCGGCCACCAGCTTCTGCATCTCGGTGCGGACGGCTCCGGTGATCTCGACCGGGCGGCGGGTGCCGCGGTCGACGAACACGTGGACGAAGTGGCCCTCGGCGACGAGCGCGCCGTCCGAGCCGCGCAGCATGCCGACCTCCCAGCGGACGCTGGAGCGGCCGAGCTTGCCGACGCGCAGCCCGACACGGATCGTGTCGGGGAACGACGCCTCGGCCTTGTACTCGCAGTGGGACTCGACGCACAGCGCGATCGAGCCGGAGGTCGCGGGGTCGAAGCCGGCGGTCCGGATCATCCACTCGTTGATGACGGTGTCCATCATCGAGTAGTGGACGACGTTGTTGACGTGCCCGTAGACGTCGTTGTCCTTCCACCGCGTGGGGACGTTCTCCCAGTACAGGTACTCGCCGGTCATAAGGAGCAGACTAGGGGCGGGGCCGCGGCGGCGCCGCACCGGCCGGGCACAACGGTGACCGCGCACCGTGTCGCCCGGCTGCGCGAGGGCGCGCGCACAACCCTCGGCGTCCGCGTCCGGCAAGGCGGAAGCGGCGTTCACCGGGCCGCGAGGAAAGGTTCTGAGCACGATCCCGGCCTGGTGAACGCCGCCCCTCAGCGGCGCCGCGCCGACGCCGCCGTCTATCGGGAGGACGCCGCGCTCTCCGGTCGGGCGCGGGCCGCGTCGAAGCGGGCCTGGACGTCCGTCCAGTTCACGAGCGACCAGAGCTTCTCCACGTAGTCCGGCCGGACGTTGCGGTACTGCAGGTAGTAGGCGTGCTCCCAGGCGTCGAACACCAGCAGCGGCGTCGTGTTCATGCCGACGTTGCCGTGGTGGTCGTAGACCTGCTCGACGACGAGGCGCCTGCCGAGGGGCTCCCATGCGAGGACGCCCCAGCCGGAGCCCTGGACGGTGGAGGTCGCCGCCGTGAGCTGCTTCTGGAACGCCTCGAACGTGCCGAAGTGCTCGTCGAGGGCCGCCGCCAGTTCCCCGTCCGGGCGGTCGCCGCCGTCCGGCGACAGGTTGTCCCAGAAGATCGAGTGCAGGACGTGGCCGGAGAGGTTGAACGCGAACGTCTTCTCCAGGCCGACCAGCCCGCCGTACTGCTCCTTCTCGCGCGCCTCGGCGAGCCTCTCCAGCGTGTCGTTGGCGCCCTTGACGTAGGCGGCGTGGTGCCGGGAGTGGTGCAGCTCCAGGATCTCGCCGGTGATCGCCGGCTCCAGGGCGGCGTAGTCGTAGGGCAGGTCGGGAAGCGTGTAGTCGGCCATACGGCCACTATTGCAAACGAGTTGCAGTTACGTCCAATGCGCAACACCGGCGCGTCCGGAGCGCGACACGGAACGGACCCGCCCTCGGGGTGAGGGCGGGTCCGGTTTCTGTTCCTGTTTCGCTCGGTGGGGTCAGTAGCGGCGGCGTCCGCCGCCGCGCCCGCGCGACAGCAGTCCTCGGATCTTCGCCTGGGTGCGCGGGTCCCGGGCGAGCCGTTCCGCGCGGGCGCGCGCCTTGCGGCCCTGCGGGCTCCGGGCGAACCGCTTGATGCGGTCGATGACGGAAGGCATGTTCTTCCTCCTCGGCCTTGTCCTCACGGTTCAACGACTGCCCGTTCCGAAAGGTTCAGAACGCCTCGTCGAGCGCGACCGTCCCCTCCACCCCGATCTGGTAGGCCGAAACGCGCCGCTCGAAGAAGTTGGACAGCTCCTGGACGTCCTGCAACTCCATGAACGCGAACGGGTTCGCGGTGCCGTAGCGGGCGGGCAGGCCGAGCCGGACGAGCCGCTGGTCCGCGACGTATTCGAGGTAGGCGCGCATGTCGTCCGCGCTCATGCCGGGCAGGCCGTCCCCGCACAGGTCGCGGGCGAACGCCAGCTCCGCCTGGACGGCCTCCTCCATCATCGCGGCGACCTCGGCCGTCAGCTCCGCGTCGAACAGCGCGGGCTCCTCCGCCCGGACGGTGTCGACCACGGAGAACGCGAACTCCATGTGCATTGACTCGTCCCGGAAGACCCAGTTCGTCCCGGACGCGAGGCCGTTGAGCAGGCCGCGCGACCGGAGCCAGTACACGTAGGCGAACGCGCCGTAGAAGAACAGCCCCTCGATGCAGGCCGCGAAGCAGATGAGGTTCAGCAGGAACGCCCTGCGGTCGGCGGCGGTGCGGAGCTCGTCCAGGCAGCCGAGCGAGTCGATCCAGCGGAAGCAGAACTCCGCCTTGGCCCGGATGGACGGGATGTGCTCGATCGCCGCGAACGCCTTGACGCGCTCGTCCTGATCGGGCAGGTAGGTGTCCAGGAGGGTCAGGTAGAACTGGACGTGCACGGCCTCCTCGTACAGCTGCCGCGAGAGGTAGAGCCGGGCCTCCGGCGCGTTCACGTGCTTGTAGAGGTTGAGGACGAGGTTGTTCGCCACGATCGAGTCGCCGGTGGCGAAGAACGCGACCAGCCGGTTGACGAGGTGCAGCTCGTCGGGCGTGAGCCGCGCGAGGTCCGCCAGGTCGGAGGCGAGGTCCACCTCCTCGACCGTCCAGGTGTTGCGGATCGCGGCCCGGTACCGCTCGTAGAAGTCCGGGTAGCGCATGGGCCGCAGCGTCAGGTCCATGCCCGGGTCGAGGAGCATGCCCCGCCCCTCCGCTCGCCGCTGTTCTTCCGCTCGCTCGGTCACTGGCACGCCTCGCAGGTCTCGGGGTTCTCCAGGGAGCAGACGGCCGCGGCGACCGTCGTCTGCGCGATCCGCGTCGCCGGGCGGGACCGCAGGTAGTACGTCGTCTTGAGCCCCGCCCGCCAGGCGTAGGCGTACATCGAGGAGAGCTTGCCGATCGTCGGCGTCTCCATGAAGAGGTTCAGCGACTGCGACTGGTCGATGTACGGGGTGCGGGCGGCGGCGAGGTCGATGAGCGCCTTCTGCGGCAGCTCCCAGGCCGTCCGGTAGAGCGACAGCATCTCCTCCGGCAGGTCGACCAGCCCCTGCACGGACCCGTTCGCCTTCTTGACCGCCTCGCGGACGGCCGGCGTCCACAGCCCGAGCGACTTCAGGTCCTCCACCAGGTAGCGGTTGATCTGCAGGAACTCGCCCGACAGCGTCTCGCGCTTGAACAGGTTGGACACCTGCGGCTCGATGCACTCGTAGCAGCCCGCGATGGACGCGATCGTCGCGGTCGGCGCGATCGCGACGAGCAGCGAGTTGCGCAGGCCCACCTCCGCGACCCGGGCGCGCAGGGCGTCCCAGTCGGCGGGACGGGACGGCGCCGCGTCCGGGAAGTGGTCCAGGTGGAGCTCGCCGCGCGCGGTGCGGGTCGCGCCGTAGGCGGGCAGCGGCCCGTGGGCGGCGGCGAGGTCGGCGGACGCGTTGTAGGCGGCGAGGGCGATCTCCTCGGCGATGCGCGTCGACAGCTCGCGCGCCTCGGGCGAGTCGAACGGCAGGCGCAGCGTGAAGAACACGTCCGCGAGGCCCATCACGCCCAGCCCGACCGGCCGCCACTTGCGGTTGGCCTTCTCCGCCTCGGGAGTCGGGTAGAAGCCCCGGTCGATGGTGCGGTCCAGGAACCGGACGGCGGTGCGGACCGTCGACCGGAGCCGCTCCCAGTCGACGCCGGACGGCCCGACGTGCGCGGCCAGGTTCACCGACCCGAGGTTGCAGACGGCGGCCTCGCGGTCGCCCGTCACCTCCAGGATCTCCGTGCAGAGGTTCGACAGGTGGACGACCTTGCCGGGCTCGGCGGTCTGGTTGCAGGCGCGGTTGGCGGCGTCCTTGAACGTCATCCAGCCGTTGCCCGTCTCCGCGAGCGTCCGCATCATGCGCCCGTACAGCTTGCGGGCCGGGACCTGCCGGACGAACCGCCCCTCCCGCTCCGCCGCCCGGTAGGCCGCGTCGAACTCGTCGCCCCACAGGTCGACCAGTTCGGGGACCTCCTTCGGGTCGAACAGCGACCACGTCGCGTCGGCCTCGACGCGGCGCATGAACTCGTCCGGGATCCAGTTGGCCAGGTTGAGGTTGTGGGTGCGGCGGGCGTCCTCGCCGGTGTTGTCGCGCAGCTCCAGGAACTCCTCGACGTCGGCGTGCCACGGCTCCAGGTAGACGCACGCCGCGCCCTTGCGGCGGCCGCCCTGGTTGACGGCGGCGACGGACGAGTCGAGCGTGCGCAGCCACGGGACAATCCCGTTGGAGTGCCCGTTGGTGCCCCGGATCAGCGAGCCCCGCGACCGCACCCGCGTCCAGGAGACGCCGATGCCGCCCGCGTACTTGCTGAGCCGCGCGACCTGCCCGTACCGGTCGTAGATGGACTCCAGCTCGTCGCGCGGCGAGTCGAGCAGGAAGCACGACGAGAGCTGCGGGCGGCGGGCCCCGGAGTTGAACAGCGTGGGCGAGCTGGGCAGGTACGACAGGGTGCTGAGCAGCGCGTACAGCTCGGCGGCCTCCTCGACCGCCGCCATGTCACCGGTGGGGGGCCGGCCCCCCACACCCCCCGGCCCGACTTCGCCGGGAACGACGAGCCCGCACGCCACCCGGAGGAGAAAGTGCTGCGGGCGCTCCAGGACGAGCCGCGACCTCGGGTGCCTGAGCAGGTACCGGTCGTAGACCGTCCGGAGCCCGAAGTACTCGAAGCGGTCGTCGGCGCCGTCGTCGACGAGGGCGTCCAGCGCGGCGGACCCGGCGGCGACGAAGGCGGCCAGGTCGTCCGCCAGGAGTCCCTCGCGGTGCGCGGCGGCGACCGACTCGGCGAACGTCCGGACGCCGGCGGCCGCGGCCTCCTCCCGGATCCGGACGCCGAGCAGCCGCGCGGCCACCCTGGAGTACCCGGGCTCGGCGGGGATGAGCGCGGCGGCCTCCCCGATCGCGAGGTCCCGCAGGGCCGCCGCGTCCAGCCCGTCCGCGGACCGGACCGCGGCCAGCACCCGCGCGGCCTCGGCGCCCGGCACCCCCTCGCAGGCCGCCTCGACCTCGACGGCGATCTCCGCGGGCGGCGCGGCCAGAACCTGTGTCACGTGCATCTCCCCTCGCATGCCGCCTCGCGGAGGCATGCGAACGGCGCGCGGCGGCAGGCCGCGCTCCGTCCCCGGCCCACCCGCGAGGCCTGGACGTGTGTCGATCCGGGACGGACCCGGACCCCCGATGAGGCCGGTCTCCCGGCCTCGCGTGCGGGCAGGTCTTCGGACTCGCGGGCGCCGCCTCTGCCGAGGCGTCCTACTGGCCGTCGCTTCCCGGGCCGCCGGGCCCAGTGCTCGATGACGGCGGTCGTTCCCGCTCACCGCTGCGGGGCAGTCCCGGATTCCCACCGGGTTCCCTCTCACGCCGCCCCCGCCGCGAACGGCGGGGGCGGACCAGCACGGGACTGAACCCTACATCTAGTCGACGATCAACGCACAACCCCAAGATGTTGGGCGTGGCGGCGGATGTCCGGGGGCGGCTGGGCAGAGCGCGCGGGGGATGGGACGATGGGGGCCGTCATGAGCCCCCATGCGCCGCAGCCGCTGTTCCGGCCCGCACGCGCGGTGGTGTTCGCCACCGTGTGCGCGACGCTGGCGACCCTCGGGCACGCCCTGGCGGGCGGCGCGGCGGTGCCGGCCTGGGCCGCGCTCACGGGCTTCGGCGCCGTCCTCGGCGTGACGCTGGTGCTGGCGGGCCACGAGCGCTCGCTCGCGACGATCCTGGGCGGGCTCCTCGGCGGCCAGTTCGCCCTGCACACGCTGTTCACGGCCGCCACCGCGCCCCACCACGCGCCCGCGGCGCACGCCGCCATGACGGGCGCCGCGGAACCCGTCGCGGTCCCCGCCGCCCACGGCGGGAACGGCCTGGCGATGACGCTCGCGCACTGCACGGCCGCGCTGGTGGCCGCGTGGTGGCTGCGGCGCGGCGAGCGGGCCGCGTGGTCGCTCGCCCGGCGGGTCGCCGCCCTCGCCGACCGCCCGATCCGGCTGCTGCTGGCCCTGCTCGCCGTGGAGCCGGCCGAGCCTCCGGCCCGCCCCCTCCGGACGGCGCCCGCGGCGGCCGCCGTCACGGCCACCGGGCGCGCCCTGCGGCACCAGGTCGTCCGCCGGGGTCCCCCTCCGCGTTCGAGGGCGCTCGCTCACTCCTGAGCCGGAGCGCCGTACGTCACCGGACGCCGGCTCGCGGCGCCCGGACATTCCCGTACGTCTCGAACGGAGTTCCGCAATGCCCTTCCTTCCGCACGCCCGGCGCGCCGGCGCCGTCGCGTCCCTCGCCGTCCTGTCCGTGATCGGCCTGGCCGCGGCGGCGTCCGCGCACGTCAGCGTCAACCCCAGGACCGCCGAGCAGGGCTCGTACACCAAGGTCTCGTTCCGGGTGCCGAACGAGCGCGACGACGCCTCGACCACCAAGCTCGTGGTGAGCCTGCCGGCCGACCACCCGCTGTCGTCGGTGTCGGTCCGGCCGCTGCCCGGCTGGACGGTGAAGGTCGAGAAGTCCAAGCTGCCGGCGCCGGTGAAGACCGAGGGCGGCGAGCTGACCGAGGCCGTCACGAAGATCACCTGGAGCGGCGGCAGGATCGAGCCCGGCCGGTTCGAGGAGTTCGACGTCTCGATGGGGCCGCTGCCCACCGACACCGACCAGCTCGTGTTCAAGGCCGACCAGACCTACTCCGGCGGAGAGGTCGTCAAGTGGGAGGAGCCCCCCGCCGAGGGGGCGAACGAGCCGGAGCACCCCTCGCCGGTGCTGAAGCTCCTCCCCAAGGGCTCGGCGGCCACGGCCGGCCTGACCGCGCAGGTGAAGCCCGCCGCCGCCTCGTCCGCGTCGTCCGGCGACGGGACGGCCCGGCTGCTCGGCGGCATCGGCATCGCCGTCGGCGTGGCCGGCGTCGCGGTCGGCGCCTACGGCGTGACCCGGGCGCGGAGCCGGGCATGACCCGGGCGGCGCTGCGCGGGGCCGCCGGGGCGGCGGCGCTCGCGGCGATCCTGACGGCGCTCACGGCGATCCTGGCGGCGATCGCGGTCCCGGCGTCGGCGCACACCGCGCTGACGTCGGCGAGTCCCGAGAAGGACGCGACGGTCGCGGCCCCGTCCCAGATCGTCCTGACGTACGGCGATCCGGTACGGCTGCCGCGCGTGGTCGTGACCGACGGGTCGGGCAGGCAGTACCAGACCGGGCCCGCGCGGGCGGTCGACAACAAGGTCACCCAGGCCGTCGGCGGCACGCCGCCCGACGGGAAGTACACCGTGGGCTGGCGCGTCGTCGCCTCGGACGGCCATCCGGTCGAGGGCGCCTACACGTTCACCGTGCGGGGCTCCTCCGGGGCCGCCCAGCCCGCCCCCTCGCCGACCCGGACGACCGTCGTCTCCACGAACGATTCGGGGGGCTCGTCGGGCTGGCTCTGGATCGGTCTGGCCGCCCTGGTCCTCGCGGCGGCGGCGGGCGCCGCCGCCTGGTTCCGCCGCTCGCCCCGCCAGGATTGATCGTTGAGCTTCCGGTCGGATGATTACAGGATTACAGTGATAATCCGACCGGAAGCAGCCTGGGGGCACCATGATCGTCGAGTACATCCGCTACCGCATCGACCCGCAGGACGCGGAGGACTTCGAGGCCGCCTACGCGCGGGCCTCCGTCCCCCTCGCCGCAGCCCCCGAGTGCGTGGACTACGAGCTGTCCAGGTGCGTCGACGCGCCGTCGTCCTACATCCTGCGCATCGGCTGGACGTCGGCCGACGGCCACATGCGAGGCTTCCGGGGCGGCGAGCACTTCCCCGCGTTCTTCGCCGAGATCAAGCCGTACGTCCAGCAAATCGAGGAGATGCGGCACTACGAGCGGACGGCGGTGCGCGGCGCCGGCTCGTCCGTCCCGACCATGTACGACTGGGCGGGCGGGAGCGCGGCGCTGGAGCGGCTCACCGAGCACTTCTACACGAACGTCCTCAAGGACGACCTGCTGCGCCCGCTCTTCGAGCACATGGCGCCCGACCACCCGAAGTGGGTCGCGGCGTGGCTCGGCGAGGTCTTCCGCGGGCCGGAGCGCTACAGCCGCGAGCGCGGCGGCTACGCCGCCATGGTGCGCCATCACCTCGGCAAGTCCATCACCGAGGCGCAGCGGCGCCGCTGGGTCTCGCTCCTCATGGACGCGGCGGACGAGGTCGGCCTCCCGGACGACCCGGAGTTCCGCGCCGCGTTCGCGTCCTACATCGAGTGGGGCACGCGCATCGCCTTCGCCAACTCCCAGCCGGACGCGAAGCCGCCCCTCGAAGCCCCCATGCCGCACTGGGGCTGGGGCGTCGCACCGCCCTACGTCCCCGCCGACTAGCATCCAGGGCGCCGAATCCCCCGCACGGCCTGGAGAGGTGCTGCACCATGGCGGACCGCGACGACGCCGCGCTCGACGATCCCGTGCGCGAGTCGCTCCGCGGTCACCACGCGCACCTCGCCCGCTGGCTCGGCCGGACCGCCACCTACCAGCCGGAGGTCTCGACCTTCTCCACGGTGTCCGCCGACCCGGACGCCGCGGAATGGGCCGACCTCGCCCGGCTTCTCGGGCACGGCGAACTCGCCGACATGTTCAGCAGCCCCGCGACCCCGCCGCCGGACTGGGAGCCGGTCTTCGTCCTGGAAGGCCTCCAGATGGTCTGGTCCGGAGGCGGGGAGACCGGCCCCGGCGCGGAGGACCCCGGCATCGTCGAACTCGACGCGGACAGCGTGCCCGAGATGCTCGACCTCGTCGCGCGGACCCGGCCCGGACCGTTCTGGCCGCGCACCCGCGAACTCGGCTCCTATCTCGGCGTCCGCGACAACGGCGTGCTGGTGGCCATGGCGGGCGAACGGCTCCGGCCCCGGGGATGGACGGAGATCAGCACCGTCAGCACCGCCCCCGAGGCGCGCGGGCGCGGCCACGCCGCCCGCCTGATACACGCGCTCGCGACGCGCGTCATGGCCCGGAACGACCATCCGTTCCTGCACGTGGCCGAGGCGAACACCCGGGCGATCGCCCTATACGAACGACTCGGCTTCGAGACACGGAGGCACGTGACCTTCCGCGGCTTCCGGGTCCCCTGACCGCCGCGGGTAGTACGCTTTGCGGCGTTCCTGCGACAGGGGAGGTTGATGAATATGGCCCGCGTGGCGCTTCTTCAGCATGCCCTTGTCCGGGCCGCCCGCGACTGAGCGCGGCCCGGTCGTCCAGAACGACCAGGAGCCACACGTGTCCTCTTCCGACCTGACCGCTTCAGGCCTGCCCGACTCCGACCCGGCCCGGCCGGGCCCGGCCGGCGCGGATCTCACCACCGGCCGTCTCGTCCTGCGGCCGTGGACGTCCGGCGAGATCGCCGCCGTCCTGTCCGGCGACAGGCTCGCCCACTGGGCGGACGACTTCCCCGCCGAAGGCGACCGGGCCATCGCCGGCTTCGTCGCCGGGAACCCGTCCGCGCTGGGCGAGCACGGCCAGCGCCTGATCATCGAACGCTCCACCGGCCTGGTGGTCGGCGCCGTCGGCCTGTTCTGGCCGCCCGCGGACGGGGCCGTCGAGTTCGGTTACGGCGTCGTCCCGTCCCGGCGGGGCCGCGGGTACGCCACCGAGGCCGCCCGCGCCATCGTGGCGTTCGCCCTGACCGCGCCCGGCGTGGACAGGGTCGTCGCGACCGTGGAGCCGTCCAACCCGGCGTCGGTCCGCGTCCTGGAGAAGGCGGGCCTCCGCCTTGCCGGCACCGGCGAGACCCTCGCCACCTACAGCACCGCCTGACGGCGGACCGCGCGTGCCGCCCCTCCCTCGCGGGACGGGCGGCACGTCCGCGCCCGGGGCGGTCAGCCGAACTGGCCGGGCTCGTAGGAACCGGCGGGCTGCCGGGTGATGACGTTCAACCGGTTCCAGGTGTTGATGAGGGCGATGAGCGACACCAGGGTGGCGAGCTCCTCCTCGTCGTAGTGCTTGGCCGCGTTCTCCCAGACCTCGTCGGAGACGCCGGCGCCGTCCGCGAGGCGGGTGCCCTGCTCGGCCAGCTCCAGGGCGGCGCGCTCTGCGTCGGTGAAGACGGTGGCCTCACGCCAGGCCGCGACCAGGTTGAGGCGCACCGAGGACTCGCCCTCGTGGACGAGGTCCTTGCTGTGCATGTCGACGCAGAACCCGCAGCCGTTGATCTGACTGGCGCGCAGCTCCACCAGGTGCAGCGTCGTGGAGGGCACCGTCGAGCCCGAGACGACCTTGGCCGCGGACAGCAGGTGCTTCATGAACTTTCCGCCGGAGGCGGTGCCGTAGTAGTCGAAACGGGGGTTCATAGTGATCTCCTTGCCGTGTGGAGGGTGACGTCAGGTTGACGGGGCGGTGCCCCGGGTTGTGACGGCCTCCCGGGAGTGACTCCGCTCACCTTGGCGGTCCGGGCCGGAATCGGGCGCGCGGCTGGGAACATGGGGGCCATGACGAGGGCGATCGAGGAGCCGCGGAACGCGCGCAGCCGGCGTTCCCGGACGGCGCTGCTGCGGGCGGCGCGCGAGCTCGTCGAGGACCACGGGATGGCGGCCACGACGATGGCGGCCGTCGCCGAGCGCGCCGGTGTCTCGCGGCGGGCCGTCTACCTGCACTTCGCGTCGCGCGCCGACCTGATCAGCGAGCTGTTCGACCACGTCAACGAGGTCGAGGACCTGCGAGGGCGGTTCGCCGCCGTCGGCGAGGCGCCCGACGCGGTGACCGCGCTGGAGATGTTCGCGCGCCGGCACGCCGAGTTCATGGCGCGCGTCCTCGCCGTGGCGCGGGCGGTGGAGCGCGAGGCGGGCAGCGACCCGGACGCGGCCCGGCACTGGGAGGCCGCCATGCGCCGGCGGTACGACAGGAACCGCGCGCTGATCCTGCGGCTCGACGAGGAGGGCGTGCTCGCCCCCGGCTGGACGGTGGACACCGCCACCGACATGCTCCTCGCGCTGGTCGCCAACGGGGTGGTCGGGACGCTGCTCGACGACCGCGGCTGGAGCCCCGGCCAAATCGGCGACCACATGGCGCTGTTGCTGCGCTCAACCTTCGTAACGGGCGGGTAAGACCACCCCACTACCCCCGTTCGGGGGTGGCGTGGGTCACCCGGATGGCCAACCATCCTTCTGACCGGGGTGTCCGTGCGGCTACGAGGGAGAAGACAATGCCCGCAGTCGAGTTCCGCGCGGCGCGCGACTTCCTGCTCGCGCATCGCGACGACTACGCGACGGCGTACGAGAAGTTCCGCTGGCCGGTGCTGACCGGTTTCAACTGGGCGCTGGACTGGTTCGACAAGATCGCCGAAGGGAACGACTCGCCCGCGCTGTGGATCGTCGAGGAGGACGGCGCCGAGGCCCGGTACTCCTTCTCGCAGATGGCGCGGCGGTCGAACCAGGTCGCGAACATGCTGCGGCGGGCGGGGGTGCGGCGCGGCGACCGGATCATCCTGATGCTCGGCAACCAGGTGGAGCTGTGGGAGACCGTGCTCGCGGCGATGAAGCTCGGCGCGATCATGATCCCGTGCACGCCGCTGCTCGGCACGGCCGACCTCCAGGACCGGCTGACGCGCGGGAAGGCCCGGCACGTGGTGACCGCCTCGTCCGAGACCGGGAAGTTCGACGGCGTCGAGGGCGAGTACACGCGGATCGCCGTGGGCGAGCCGGTGGAGGGCTGGCTGCGGTACGCCGACGCCTACGAGGAGGGCGAGTCCTTCACCCCCTACGGGCTGACGATGTCGCGGGACACGCTGCTGCTGTACTTCACGTCGGGGACGACGGCGAAGCCGAAGCTGGTCGAGCACACCCACGCGTCCTACCCGGCCGGGCACCTGTCGACGATGTACTGGATCGGGCTGCGGCCGGGGGACGTCCACCTGAACATCTCGTCGCCGGGGTGGGCGAAGCACGCGTGGAGCAACATCTTCGCGCCGTGGAACGCCGAGGCGTGCGTGTTCATCTTCAACTACACCCGGTTCGACCCCGACCGGCTCCTCGACACCCTCGAACGCTGCGGCGTGACGAGCTTCTGCGCGCCGCCGACCGTGTGGCGGATGCTGATCCAGTCCGACCTCGGACGGCTCGGCCGGCCGCCGCGCGAGGTCGTCGCGGCCGGGGAGCCGCTGAACCCCGAGGTCATCGAGCGGGTGAAGCAGGCGTGGGGCCGGACGATCCGGGACGGCTTCGGGCAGACCGAGACGACCGTCCAGATCGCCAACACGCCCGGCCAGCCGGTCAAGCCCGGCTCGATGGGGCGTCCCGTGCCCGGCTACGAGGTGGTGCTGATCGACCCGCTGACCGGGGAGCCGGGCGACGAGGGCGAGATCTGCCTCGACCTGGAGGACCGCCCGCTCGGGCTGATGACCGGCTACCACGGCGACGAGGAGCGCACCGAGGAGGCGATGGCCGGCGGCTACTACCACACCGGCGACATCGGCTCCCGCGACGAGGACGGGTACATCACCTACGTCGGGCGCGCCGACGACGTGTTCAAGGCGTCCGACTACAAGATCTCGCCGTTCGAGCTGGAGAGCGTGCTGATCGAGCACGAGGCGGTGGCGGAGGCCGCGGTCGTGCCGTCGCCCGACCCCGTGCGCCTGGCCGTCCCGAAGGCCTACGTCACGCTCGCGAGCGGCTGGGCGCCGGACGCCGAGACCGCCAAGGCGATCTTCGCGCACTGCCGGGAGCAGCTGTCGCCCTACAAGCGGATCCGGCTGCTGGAGTTCGCCGAGCTGCCGAAGACGATCTCCGGGAAGATCCGCCGGGTCGAGCTGCGGGCCAGCGAGATCGACAAGCATCCCGGCCGGGACGACCGGCCGGCGGGCGAGTTCAGGGAGGAGGACCTGCGATGAGCCTCTCCTACGCGTCGGGCGTCTCGGCCACGCCGCTGCTCGGCGACACGATCGGCGCGAACCTGGACAGGACGGTCGCGGCGCACGCGGAGCGCGACGCGCTCGTCGAGCGGGCGTCCGGCCGCCGATGGACCTACGAGCAGTTCTCCGACGACGTGGAGGCGGTCGCGCTCGGCCTCCGCGACCTCGGCGTCGTCAAGGGCGACCGGGTCGGCATCTGGGCGCCGAACTGCGCCGAGTGGATGCTCGTCCAGTACGCGACGGCCAAGCTCGGCGCCATCCTCGTCAACATCAACCCCGCCTACCGGGTGCACGAGCTGGAGTTCGTCCTCAACCAGGCCGGCGTCCGGACGCTGATCGCGGTGCCGGTGTTCAGGACGTCCGACTACGCGGCGATGATCGAGCAGGTCAGGCCCGGGTGCGCGGCCCTGCGCGACGTCGTGCTCATCGGCACGCCCGGGTGGGACGCGCTGATGGAGGCCGGCCGCACCGGCGAACCGGGCGTCCTCGACGAGATCGGGCGGATGCTCACCGCCGACGACCCGATCAACATCCAGTACACGTCCGGGACGACGGGGTTCCCCAAGGGCGCGACGCTGTCGCACCACAACATCCTGAACAACGGCTACTTCGTCGGCGAGCTGTGCGGCTACGACGAGGAGGACCGCGTCTGCGTGCCGGTGCCCTTCTACCACTGCTTCGGCATGGTCATGGGGAACCTGGCGGCGACGAGCCACGGCGCGTGCGTCGTGATCCCCGCGCCGGCGTTCGACCCGAAGGCGACGCTGGAGGCGGTCGCGGCGGAGCGCTGCACGTCGCTGTACGGGGTGCCGACGATGTTCATCGCCGTCCTGAACGAGCCGTCGCTCGCCGGGCTCGACCTGTCCGGCCTGCGCACCGGGATCATGGCCGGGTCGCCGTGCCCGGTCGAGGTGATGAAGCAGGTCATCGAGCGGCTCGGGATGAGCGAGGTCGCGATCTGCTACGGCATGACCGAGACGTCGCCGGTGTCCACGCAGACCCGCGCGGGCGACTCGCTGGAGCGCCGCGTGTCCACGGTCGGCACCGTCCTGCCGCACCTGGAGATCAAGGTGGTCGACCCGGAGACGGGCGTGACCGTCCCGCGCGGCGTCCCCGGCGAGTTCTGCACGCGCGGCTACTCGGTGATGCTCGGCTACTGGGACGAGCCGGACAAGACGGCCGAGGCCGTCGACACGGCCCGCTGGATGCACACCGGCGACCTCGCGGTGATGGACGAGGAGGGCTACGTCACCATCACCGGCCGGATCAAGGACATGGTGATCCGGGGCGGGGAGAACATCTACCCGCGCGAGATCGAGGAGTTCCTCTACACCCACCCCGACATCGTCGACGCGCAGGTCATCGGCGTCCCGGACGAGAAGTACGGCGAGGAGCTGATGGCCTGGGTGCGGCTGCGCGAGGGCGTGCCGGGCCTGACCGCCGGGGAGCTGCGCGCGTTCTGCGAGGGCAGGCTCGCCCACTACAAGATCCCCCGCTACGTGCACGTGGTGGAGGAGTTCCCGATGACGGTCACCGGCAAGATCCGCAAGGTGCAGATGCGCGCGGAAGCCGTGGACATCCTCGGCCTTGAGGACACCGCCTCCCGGCACGCCTAGGCGTCTCGCCTCGCCGCACGACCAGGTTCGCCCGTTCCGCCACTTTCGTCGCGGGGGTCGCGCAGGGCATTCTCAAGGCATGGGCGATGACGTGGGGGCCGTCCGGTCGGCGGTGCTGACGCTGCAGCGCACGACCGGCCTGCCCATGGTGTTCGGGGGCGCACTCGGCGGCCAGGACCGGCTGGTGATCACCGAGCTGGTCGGTAACAGGACCGAGTCGCTGAACGGCCTCGTCGTGCGGCAGGGCAACGGGCTCGGCGGCAAGGCGATGGCCATGGGACGTCCCGCGTGGGTCAGCAACTACCCGTGCTCGGCGTCGATCAGCCACGACTACGACCGGCCCGTCGGGCGCGAGGGGCTGCTGTCGATCGTCGCGGTCCCGATCGTCGTGCGGCGGCGCGTCCGCGGCGTCCTCTACGGCGCGCTGAGGGAGCCGCTCTCGCTGGCCGACCGCGTCGTGGGCGCGGCCGTGGAGGCGGCCCGCGACCTCGAACAGGACCTCGCCGTCCAGGACCGCGCGGACGAGGCGCTGGCGCGCACGCCGCCCGGCACGTCGGCGGCGCGCTGGGAGGAGGTCCGGGCCGTGCACGCGGAGCTGCGCGCCCTGGCCGAGCAGGTCCGCGACCTGCCCACCCGCGACCGCCTGCGGGAGGCGTCGCTGCGCCTGGCGGCGGCCGGGCTGGACGAGCCGGCCGGCCCGGCGCGCCCCGTCCTGTCCCCCCGCGAGCTGGACGTCCTGTCGTACGTCGCGATCGGCTGCACCAACGCCGAGGCCGCCGAGCGCCTCGGCCTGCTGCCGGAGACGGTGAAGAGCTACCTGCGGTCGGCGATGCGCAAGCTCGACAGTCACACCCGGCTGGAGGCAGTGACCGCCGCCCGCCGCGCCGGGCTGCTCCCCTGATCCTCGCGCCTCGCCGCCCGGCGCCCCGCGAACGAGGCGGCGGCCGCGGCGAGCGCCGTCCCGCCGAAGCCGAGCATCACGGCGGTGAACGCCGGGCCGTGCCCGCCGGGGAAGCCGAGGTACAGGGTCCCGAAGACGGCGACACCCGCGACGCCCGCGAGCTGGAAGTTCATGTTGACCAGGCCGCTGAGGTCGGCCGCGTACCGGTCCGGGACGTGCGCCGTCAGCCGTCCGAGCTGCGGCGCGAACCCGAGGCCGAGGCCGAGCCCACCGAACCCGAGAAGAACGGCCAGCGCCGCCCCGTCCGGGCGGGTCAGCCCCGCCACCGCGTACGCCGACGCGAGCAGCAGGTACCCGGCGACTGGCGCGCGGGCGGCCACGCGGGCGGGGAGGCGCGGCACGAGCGCCCCGGCGATCCCGAACGCGGCGACCCAGGGCACGAGCGCCAGGCCGGAGAACAGGGCGCTGCGGCCCAGACCGTCCTGCAGGTACAGGGCGAGGACGAACATCATCGCGTAGAAGGTGCCGGTGGCCATGCCGAGGGCGCCGAGCGTCCACGCCACCACCGGGCGGCCGAGCACGCCGAGGGCGAGCAGCGGGGACGCGGCGCGCCGCTGCCGCCTGACGAACAGGGCGGCCACCGGCACGCAGGCCGCGAGCGACGCCCACGTCCACGGCGGCCAGCCCGCCTCGCGCCCGAACAGCAGCGGGACGACCGCCAGCAGTGCCGCCGTGGACAGCAGGGCGGCCCCGGCCAGGTCGAGGCGCGCACCGCGTCCGCCCGCGTCCGCCGGCAGCAGCCGCGCGCCGACCGCGAGCAGCACGACCCCGGCCGGCACGTTGACCAGGAAGACCGGGCGCCAGCCGAGCCCGCCCACGTCGGCCGAGACCAGCACGCCGCCGAGCACCTGGCCCGCGACCGCGCCGCCGGACAGCGCCACCGCGAGCAGCCCCTGCGCCCGCGCCCGCGCCGGGCCGGTGAAGTGGAGCTGGATGCCCGAGAGGACCTGCGGCACCATCAGCGCCCCGGCCGCCCCCTGCGCCAGGCGCGCGGCGACCAGCACGCCGGTGGAGGGGGCCAGCCCGCACGCGAGCGAGGCCGCCGTGAACGCGCCGAGCCCGAGCAGGAACATCCGCCGGTGGCCGCGCGCCTGCCCGAGCCGCGCGCCGGTCACCAGCAGGACGGCGTAGGCGAGCGTGTAGCCGGAGACGACCAGTCCGAGGGCGCCGCCGGAGGGCCGCAGATCCGCCCTGATGGACGGGCCCGCGACGTTCACGACCGCGGTGTCGACATTGACCATGAACTGCCCGGCGAGCAGCACCGCGAGCATGAGCGCGGGCCGCCGGGGACCGGTGCGGGAGGTCTCGCCCGTCGTGGGCGGGGGTGTCGAGGGCATGCGAGCACAACCCCGGCCGCCGCCACCGGGTTGCGGTGCGGCGGGCCGGCGGGGCCTTCACGGGGGGCCGGTGAACACCGCGGGGCCGCGCGGTCTTCGTCGGATCGGGCCCGGCGACGGGGTCAGCGGCGTGGGCGTCGTCCAGTACAGATCGGCCCCCGCGGCGCACTGCCTGGTAAAACGGTCACCGCACGCCGGCTGCGCCGGGCCGTGATCGCTCGGCCGTCCCGCCTCGTTTCCGGGCGGGGACGTCCGGCCCCCGATTCGCACTGACGACGGTAACACCTCCGCCGACACGATCGTCGCCGCCGGCCACCGGGCCGCCGTCAGTGGCCCGACCTGCGGCGCAGCGCTCACGCCCGAAATCGGACCACTCAGGTGAGTCGATTGTGATCCCATAGCGGCCTCCTACCCGCCCAAAACCCCGATAGCGTGGGACTTGTGGAGGTTGAGGACTCAGGTTGGACATCCCGCCGCAAAGCACTCTGGCTGATGGGGGCGGCCGCGGGTCTCGCCGCGCTCGGCGCGGACGGCGCGGGTCCTCCGCACGGGTCGGGGGAGCCCGGGTGGGCCGTGCCCGCCCCCCGCGCGAGACCGGTCATCCATCCGACCCCGACGCCCACCCCGACGCCGACGCCGACCCCCCGGCCCGCGCCGTGGACGCCCGCGAAGCTCACCGCGCTGGAGACCCCCGTCCGCGAGCTGTCGCAGCTGTCGCCACCGCCGCCCGCCCAGTCGATCGCCCTCACCATCGACGACGGCCCGAGCCCCCTGTGGACGCCCCGTGTGCTCGACCTGCTGGCCGAGCACCGGATCCACGCGACGTTCTTCGTCATCGGCGAGCAGGTGAAGGAGTTCGCCAAGCTCACCCGCCGCATCGCCGACGCCGGCCACCAGATCTGCAACCACACCGAGACGCACCCGATCTACATCGCGAACATGTCGAAGAAGCGGGTCCGCAAGGAGATCGTCGAGGCGCACGAGCGGATCGCCGACGTGACCGGCGTCGTGCCCCAGTTCTTCCGCTCCCCCGGCGGCGCGTGGACGAAGACGATCCTGGAGACGGTGGCCGAGCACGACATGCTGCCGATCGACTGGGCCGTCGACCCGCGCGACTGGGCCCGTCCCGGAGTGGGCCACATCCGCCGCACCCTCATGAAGGGCAAGGCCGGCAACATCATGCTGTGCCATGACGGGGGCGGCGACCGCTCCCAGACCCTCAAGGCCCTGGAGACCGTCATCCCGAAGATGAAGAAGCGCGGCCTGACCTTCGTGGCGCTCTGACCTTCGGTCTCCGGGTGTACTCAGGTACACCCCACGCTCGGGGTGCGGGCACACTGTGCTGCAAGGGCGCCGCCAGAAGACTGGACTCCAGACGGCAAGCGACCTGCGGAGGATCCGGTGAACGGTGGACTGGTGGAAGAGACACGGCTGCAACGGCATGTGAGGGCGCCCTGGCGGGGGCTGGCCCTCTGGCTGCTCGGCATCCCCGCGACGCTCGCCGGCCTGTGGTTCATCACGGTGGTCTCGATGATCACGAGTTTCGTCGGGGTGCTGCTCTTCCCGTCCTCGACGATGCTGCTCCGCGAGCGGCTCGACGCCTACCGGGTCCGCATCAACCGGTGGACCGAGGTCCGGATCGCGCGGCCGTACCTGCCCGAGCCGGAGCGCGAGCCCGGAGTCCACGGCATGTTCAAGCGGTTCGTCGCGCTGGTCAGCGATCCGGCCACCTGGCGCGACTACCTGTGGACCCTCACCGACCCGATCGTCTCGGTGTTCACCGCGGCGCTGCCCGGCCTGCTGATCCTGTACGGGGTGTGGGGGTACGTGCTCGCCGCCTTCGCCGGCGAGATGATCGGGCACTACGGCGGCAGCGACTGGTACGCCTACGTCCACGTCACCGAGGGGTACGGCCGCGACACCGGCCGGGTCCTGTCCACGGTGGCCGTCGCCACCGCGTGCATCGCCCTCGGCTACGCCATCGGCCCGAAGATGCTGAGCGCCTACGGGCACTGGGGCCGCGCCATCCTCGGCCCGACGCGCAAGTCGGAGCTGGCGCTGCGCGTCCAGCACCTCACCGAGACCCGGTCGGAGGCCGTGGACGCCTCCGCCGCCGAGCTGCGCCGCATCGAGCGCGACCTGCACGACGGCGCGCAGGCCCGGCTCGTGGCGATGGGGATGAGCCTCGGCGCGATCGAGCACCTGCTCGACCGGGACCCGGAGAAGGCCCGCATCCTGCTCGCCGAGACCCGCGCGTCCTCGGCCAAGGCGCTGCACGAGCTGCGCGACCTCGTCCGCGGCATCCACCCGCCGGTGCTCGCCGACCGCGGCGTCGCCGACGCGGTCCGGGCCCTCGCGCTCGACCACCCGCTGGACGTCGAGGTGTCCGCCGACCTGCCGGCGCGGCCCGAGCCGCCGGTCGAGTCCGCCGCCTACTTCGCGGTGTCGGAGATCCTCACCAACGCGGCCAAGCACTCCGGCGCCTCCCGCGTCTGGATCGACATGCGGCACGAGAACGGCATGCTGCGGATCACCGTCACCGACGACGGCCGCGGCGGCGCGACCCTGGAGGGCGGCTCCGGGCTGCGCGGGATCGAGCGGCGGATCGGTACATTCGACGGCGTCCTCGCCCTCAGCTCGCCCGTGGGCGGCCCGACGATCGTGACCATGGAGCTGCCGTGCGCGTTGTCCTCGCCGAAGATCTCGCCCTCCTGAGGGAGGGCCTCGTCAGCCTCCTGGAGTCGCACGACTTCGAGATCGCGGCGGCCGTCGACAACGGCCCGTCCCTGCTGAAGGCACTGCTCGACCACCGCCCGGACGTGGCGGTGGTCGACGTGCGCCTGCCCCCGTCCTTCACCGACGAGGGCCTCCAGGCGGCGCTGGAGGCGCGGCGGCAGATCCCGGGGCTGCCCGTCCTCGTGCTGTCGCAGTACGTCGAGCAGCTCTACGCCCGCGAGCTGCTCGCCGACGGCACCGGCGCGATCGGCTACCTGCTCAAGGACCGGGTGTTCGACGCGGCGCAGTTCGTCGACGCGGTCCGCCGGGTCGCCGCGGGCGGCACCGCCATGGACCCCGAGGTCATCTCCCGGCTCGTGGCCCGGGGGACCCGCGACACCCCGCTCGGCCGTCTCACCCCGCGCGAGACCGAGGTCCTGGAGCTGATGGCGCAGGGACGCTCCAACGCGGCGATCGCGGAGCGGCTCGTCGTCACCGAGCGCGCGGTGACCAAGCACACCGCGAACATCTTCGCCAAGCTCGACCTGCCCGTGACCGGCGACGACAACCGCCGCGTGCTCGCCGTCCTGGCCTACCTCAACCGCTGAGCCGCCCGCCGCCGGGCGCGGCGGTGGCGTAGTCTGCCCCGCGAGCAGGCCCGGGGAGGGCGCGATGACCGTGATTCTCGTTCTGCTGTGCCTGGCGATCGCCGGGCGGGAGCTGTGGCTGGCGTTCGAGCGCGGGCGGACGCCGGGCGCGCCCGAGATCGCCGACATCCGCACGCAGCTGCGCGACGCCGACGCCCGGATCAGGTCGCTGGTCGCCCAGATCAACGACCGGCTGGTGCCGGACGTGAGCGGCCGGCTGAAGGAGCAGCGGGAGGCCGCCGAGGAGCAGCGCGCGGCCGTGGAGCGGCTGGCCGCCGAGATGGCCGAGCTGCGCGGGCACCTCGCCCGGCGCCTCGACCAGGCCGCCGCCGCGTCCCTCGGCGCCGACCCCGCCGACCTGGTCACCGGGTCCCTCGCCGTCGCGCCGGCCGAGGCGCGCCCGGCGTCGTCCGGTCCCTTCGAGCGGTTCGCCGAGCACCACGGGCTGCGCGTCGAGCTGACCGACGGGGACCGCTACTACCTGTCCGGACGCAGCCCGCGCGGCCTGGAACGCGACTTCATCGATCTCGTGGCGGCGCTGCGCGAGCACCGCGTGGACTCCGCCGACCCGGCTCGGGCCCTGCTGGGCGCGCTGCGCGACGCCGACCGGGGCGGCGCGCGGATCGGGCCGCTCCTCATGGCCCGGACGCCGGAGTCGCTGGTGTGCGGGGTGCTGCCGCTCGCCGAGCTGCGCCGCCCCGACGCCGCCGGCCTGCTCGACGACCCGGACGCCGCCGCCCGGCGCCTCCACCGCCTCCCCGAAGGCCGGTTCTGCGACGTGTCCGCCTGGCCCGCGCTCAACGCCTGACCGCCGCCGCGCGGCCGCTACCGCAGGGGAGCCTTCCAGGGGAATTCGGGCGCCCGGCGTTCGAGGAACGCGGCGATGCCCTCCTCGACCTCCCCGCTCGCGGCGACCTCGGCGAGCCACCGCCGCGCCTTCTCCTCGACCGGGCCCGCGGCGACGATGGCGTCCACGATGTCCTTGGTCGCCCGCTGCGTGAGCAGGGAACGGGACGCGAGCGTCTCGGTGAACGCGGCGACGCGGTCGTGCAGGCCGCCCGCGGGGACCACCTCGTCCAGCAGCCCGATGCGCAGCGCGTGCGCGGCGCCGACCAGGTCGGCGGAGAAGAGCAGGTACTTCGCCGCCGACGGCCCCACCAGCCCGACCAGCCGCGCCGTCGCGGCGGCCGGGTAGACGATGCCGAGCCGGGCCGGCGTGATCCCGAAGCGCGCGTCGTCCGCCGCGAACCGCAGGTCGCAGGCGGCCGCGAGCTGGCAGCCGCCGCCGACGCAGTACCCCTCGATCGCGGCGAGCGTCGGCTTGCCGAACGCGGCCAGGGCCCGCTCGGCGACCGTCGACAGGTGCGAGTCGTCGTCGCGGTGGATGTCGTCCAGCTCGGAGATGTCGGCGCCCGCGCAGAAGTTCCCGCCCGCCCCCGTCAGCACCACGACCCGGACGTCCGGGTCGGCGGCGAGACCGTCCAGGATGCCGGGCAGCGCCCGCCACATCTCCGCCGACATGGCGTTCCGCTTGGCCGGCCGGTCGATCGTGATCGTCCCGACGCCTCCGGCCGCCTCGAACCGCAGCCCCTCGCCCATCGTCCTCCCTCGCCCGCGCAGCGCGGCTCATCGTATTCGCCCAGAACCCGGCGCCCGCCGCGGGAGGGCCGTCGGGCCGTCGGAACCTGGAGGCCCCTCCGGTAGTCATAACCATCGTCAGCATGAGCACCGGGGCCGCGGCCGGGGGACGCCGCGGCGCCGGACGGACGCAGGGGGACCTCCGCGTGAAAGCCGCCACCGAAATCGGGGAATGCGAAAACGCCCTCGATTGCTGTACTGTCGAGGCAACGTCCTTGGATTCACACGACTCACGTCGAGGACGTCTCTTCCCCGCCCGGGCCATCTGAGCGCCCGGTGAGTTTCGGCCCGGCGCGCACACGGCGTGCGGGGCCACCGCACAAGGGAGCCGACGTCAGCCCGGTGGACCGAGCTGCATCCTTCGCATTCCTCTCGCGTACGCGCCGCGGGTTCCGCCGCCGTACGCGGACTTCGACTCCGGGCGGCGCCGCCCGCCGCGCGCCCGCCTGAGAAGGGACTTGTATGTCCGCCCCCACACTCGAATCAGAACCCGCGGCAGGCCGCAAGGCCCCCGCACGCGGCGCGCACGCCGTGTCCGCGCAGAGCGCCCGCAAGGACGGCCGGCAGCCCCGGCGCCCGGCCGACGACGGCCCGACCGTCCCCTTCCACGGCCTGCTGTCCCTCCAGGACAAGCACGCGTTCGTCCGCACGTCCGGCTACCTCGCCGGCCCGGAGGACGTGCACGTCTCCCTCGCCCAGGTCAGGGCCCACCACCTGCGTCCCGGCGACGTGGTCGCCGGTTTCGCCAAGGCGCCCAAGCAGGGCCGGGGCGACTCCCCCACCCTCGTCCGCGTCGAGACGGTGAACGGCCTTCCGGTCGCGGAGGCGGCGAACCGGCCCGAGTTCGGCGCCCTCACCCCGCTGTTCCCCGAGGAGCGGCTGCGCCTCGACACCGGCCCCCTCGCGACCCGCGTCATCGACCTGGTCGCGCCGATCGGCAAGGGGCAGCGCGGGCTCATCGTGTCGCCGCCGAAGGTCGGCAAGACGATGGTGCTGCAGTCCGTCGCGAACGCCATCGCGGAGAACAACCCCGAGGTCCACCTCATGGTCGTGCTCATCGACGAGCGGCCCGAGGAGGTCACCGACCTGCAGCGGACCGTGCGCGGCGAGGTGATCCACTCGACCTTCGACCGTCCCGCGCGCGACCACACCGCGCTCGCCGAGCTCGCCGTGGAGCGGGCCAAGCGCCTCGTCGAGCAGGGCCACGACGTCGTGATGCTGCTCGACTCGATCACCCGGCTCGGCCGCGCCTACAACCTCGCGGCGCCCTCCAGCAGCCGCATCCTCGCCGGCGGCGTCGCGACGACCGCGATCTACCCGCCGAAGAAGTTCTTCGGCGCCGCCCGCAACATCGAGAACGGCGGCTCGCTCACCATCCTCGCCACCGCCCTGGTGGAGACGGGGTCCCGCATGGACGACGTCTTCTTCGAGGAGTACAAGGGCACCGGCAACATGGAGCTGAAGCTCGACCGGGGCCTCGCCGACCGCCGCGTGTTCCCCGCCGTCGACATCGAGGCGTCCGGGACGCGCCGCGACGAGCTGCTCATGTCCCCCGAGGAGCTCGCCCTCTCCTGGCGCCTGCGCCGCGCCCTCCAGGGCCTGGACAAGCAGTCGGCCATCGAGCAGCTCCTGGAGAAGATGAAGGGCACCTCCTCCAACGCCGAGTTCCTCCTGCGCCTCCAGCACACGACCTGACCGGCCCCGCGATCCGGCCGGGGCTCAGCCGCCGCTCTCCGGCCTGAACGAACTGAGGATCCTGTCGTAGAGGCGCTGGCCCGGCGTCCACTCCGGGTCGGGCGCATGGAAGCAGAACTCGTACCCGGCCGCGCGACCGCACAGCACGTGCCGGACGGCGTCGTGCACACCGTCCCGCCAGGTGAACTCCCATTCGGCGGCGCCGTCGATGACCTCGGGCACCGGTTCCAGCCGCAGCCGCTGGTAGCCGGGATAGCGGTGCCCCGCCACGGCGCCGCGCTCCTCGGAGCGCAGCCCGGTCAGCGGGTCGCCGGGCGCCGGGGCGATGCGCAGCCCCCGTCCCGTGCCGACGTCCTTCCAGGTCATCACGCTGCCGCGCCGCTCCGCCTGCCAGCCCGCGGGCACCCGCACCGAGTAGGCGCCCGCCTCGTGATACTTCGCCGTCTTCACCGACACGCCCGCCGCCGGGCGCAGCGCGACCGCGTCGCCCTTGCCGATCGACGTCCACCGGGCCGTCCAGGTCCCCGCCCCGGCCGCGAGCGCCGCGAGCAGCGCCACGCTGACGACCGTCCCGGGCCGCGGCCGCCGCGACGGCAGCGCCGGGACCCGCCACCCCGCCTGCCGCGAACCGCACGGCGGCTTGCCGGACGGGTCGCCCGGCGGCCTCCCGCCGCGCAGCGTCCACGGGACCCGCGGCCCGCGCGGTACCGGCGCCCTCGGCGCGTCCCGCGACACCCAGGCGCCGCTGAGCGCCCACGGCACCCGGCGCCCCAGAACGGTGCGGTGCGCGGAGAAACGGCGGGGATGCGGCACCGGCGCGCGGGTGAAACCGGGTTCCGGAACCGTTCCGATGACCCTTTGCAGCATTTCCGCGGTGGCCTCGGCCGTCAATCTGTCCTCCGGCCGCTGCCGCAGCAGCCCTTCGATGACCGAACCCAGCGGACCGGCCCGGACGGGGCGCGCATAGTCGCCCAGGAGAACCGCCACCATCGACGCGAGCGCATGGCAGCGCAGGAAAGGCGAAAAGCCCTCGACCGCCGTGTAGAGCGTCGCGCCGAGCGACCACAGGTCGGACGCCTCCACGCTCGGCAGGCCGTTCACCCGCTCCGGCGGGAGGTACGCGGGAGAGCCCTCGATCCCGGCGAGCAGGGTGTCGGCCGGCTGCGGGCCCTTGCCGGTGTGGACGGCGAGGCCGAAGTCGCTGAGCAGGACCCTTCCGTCGTCGCACAGCAGGACGTTGCTGGGCTTGACGTCGCGGTGCAGGATGCCCGCCGAGTGCGACGCGCGGAGCACCGACAGGACGGCCGCGCCGATCTCCGCCGTCCGGCGCACGCCGAGCGGGCCGTCCTCCGTGACCAGCCTGTGCAGGGAGCACGACTCCAGGAACTCCATGACGATCCAGGGGCGGCCGTCCTCGATGATGAGGTCGTGCACGGCGACCACGCCGGGATGGCGCAGGGCGGCGGTCGCGCGGGCCTCGGAGAACAGGCGCCTGCACATCACCCTGCGCTCGCTCTCGGTGATGCGCGGGGGGAGGTGGACCTCCTTGACCGCGACGTCCCGGTCGAGCATCTCGTCGTACGCCCGCCAGACGGTGCCCATGCCGCCTCTGCCGACGACAGAGAGCAGGCGATACCGGCGCGCGAGCGGTATCAGCCGATCCCCACTCATGGGGCGGTTATTCGCCGGAACGCGCCCAAGGCACGCTCCCTCGGCATCAATTGATTCTTGACTGGCGTTCGCCGGGGAAAGTGCGGCCGCGCGTGGTATAACCCACACACGGTGGCTTTACCAAGACTCTACGCGAGCACGCTCTTGGCCCACTTGTAATCGGACTTCCCGACGGCGGTTCGCTGTACCTCGTCGACCAGGGTCATCTGCCGCGGAAGCTTGTAACCCGCGAGACGTTCGCGGCAGTACTCGGTCAGATCCTCAAGGGTCACCGTCGCGCCGGGACGCGGGGCGACGACGGCGGCGACGCGCTGCCCGAACCGCTCGTCCGGCAGGCCCACGACGACCGCGTCCTCCACGGCCGGGTGGTCCTTGAGCGCGACCTCGACCTCCTCCGGGTACACCTTCTCCCCGCCCGTGTTGATCACGAGGGAGCCGCGGCCGAGCAGCGTGATCGTCCCGTCCTCCTCCAGGCTCGCGAAGTCGCCGGGGACCGACCAGCGCGTCCCGTCCGCGGCGGTGAAGAACGTCGACGCTGTCTTCGCGGGGTCGTTGTAGTAGCCGAGCGGGATGTGGCCGCTCCGGGCCAGCCTGCCGATCTCACCGGGCCGCACGACGTTCAGGTCGTCGTCGAGGACGGTGATGCCGGGCTTCATCATGAACCGGGCCGTCCCCTCCTTGGCCCCGACGGACGGGCCGCAGGCGCCGGTCTCCGACGCGCCGTAGTTGTCGAGGAACATGATGTTCGGCAGGTACTCCAGCAGGGCGGCCTTCGCCCCCTCGGTCAGCGGCGCGCCGCCGGACGCGATCGCCATCAGCGAGGACGTGTCGTGGTCGCCGGAGGCGAGCGCCTTCGCGACCGGGCGCGCCATGACGTCGCCGACCAGCATCATCACGTTCGCCTGCTCCTCGGCGAGCAGCCTCAGGGCCCTGTCGGCGTCGAACGCGTGGTCGGTGTAAAGGACGACCTTGGCGCCGCTGAACAAACCCATGAACGCGACCCACTGGCCCGCGCCGTGCATGACGGGCGCGCAGTCGAGCACGGCCATGGCGGGCTGGTCGGCGTTGGCGGCCAGCTCCTCGGGGCTGCCGATGGGGTCGCCGAGGACGTTCCCGCCGCCGAGCGCGCCGAAGAAGATGTCCTCGCAGCGCCACTCGACGCCCTTCGGATAGCCCGTCGTCCCGCCCGTGTACATGATGTAGCGGTCGTCGCTGGAGCGCTCGGGGAAGTCGTCGTCCGGGGCGGCGCCCGCGAGCGCCTTCTCGTACTCGACCGCGCCGGGGATCTCGGCCGCGGAACCGTCCTCCAGCACGACGACGTGCCGCAGCGCCGGCAGCTCGCCGCGGATCTCCTCCACCCTCGCCAGCAGCGAACGCTCCCCGACGAGCGCCACCGAGTCGGAGTCGGCGAGGACGTGGCGCAGCTCGGCGGCGACGTAGCGGAAGTTCACCGGGATCGGCACGGCGCGGATCTTGAACGCGCCGAGCATCGCCTCGATCCACTCGGCCCGGTTGTAGGCGAGGATCGCCACGTGCTCGCCCGGCCGCACCCCGGCCTCGGCGAGATGGTGCCCGACGCGGCTCGCCCGCTCGCTGAGCTGCCGGTACGTCCGCCGCTCGGCGCCCGCCACCAGGGCGGGGCGGTCCGGCCCCGCCGCGGCCAGGATCTCGAGCAGGTCGGCCAGGTTGTAGCTTCGCGCCATGCCACGTCCTCGCGTTTCGGGGTGGGGGACTGCCCCCGATCCTCCATGCGGACCGGCGCCGACTCAATCCTTGTCGACATCCAGTCCAATGAGATGAGTCACATCTCACGTGCCTGATCCGGCCACGCTCAAGGTTCTTACACGGCTCTTATCTGGGTACCGGCATGCTTGGTCGTAACGATTGAATATCAGACGGGGGTAGTGGTGAGCGCAGGTGCGATGGCGTGGACCCCTCCGACGTGGGAGGAGATCGTCAGCGAGCACTCGACCCGGGTGTTCCGGCTGGCGTACCGGCTGACGGGCAACCGCCACGACGCCGAGGACCTCACCCAGGACGTCTTCATCCGGGTCTTCCGCTCCCTGTCCTCCTACAGTCCCGGCACGTTCGAGGGCTGGCTGCACCGGATCACGACGAACCTGTTCCTCGACCGCGCCCGCCGCAAGCAGCGCATCCGGTTCGACTCCCTCGGCGACGACGCCGCCGAGCGCCTGCAGGGCCGCGAGCCGGGCCCCGCGCAGGCCTACGACGAGCGGCACCTCGACCACGACATCCAGAAGGCGCTGGACGGCCTCGCCCCGGAGTACCGCGCCGCCGTCGTCCTGTGCGACATCGAGGGCCTGTCGTACGAGGAGATCGCCGCGTCGCTGAACGTCAAGCTCGGCACCGTCCGATCCCGCATCCACCGGGGCCGCGCGCAGCTGCGCGCCGCGCTGGAGCACCGCCGTCCCGCCGAGTGCGCAGTGACGAGCATCACTAGTGACCGCTGAGTAACTTCCGGCCTACCCTTCGCCCGTGGACAACGCGCGGGTGAACATCGCTTTCGAGCGCCGCGGCGAGGGGCCGCCCCTCGTCCTGCTGCACGGCATCGGCCACCGCCGCCAGGGGTGGGCCCCCGTCATGGACCTGCTCGCCGCCGAACGCGAGGTCGTCGCGGTCGACCTGCCCGGGTTCGGCGACTCCCCGCCGCTGCCCGACGGCGCCCCCTACACGCTGGACACGGCCGTCTCCGCGCTCGCGGACGCCTTCGCCGCCCTCGGCCTGGACCGCCCGCACATCGCGGGCAACTCCCTCGGCGGCCTGTTCGCCCTCGAAGCCGCCGACCGCGGCCTCGCCAGCTCGGCGACCGCGCTGTCCCCCGCCGGCTTCTTCAACAACCTGGAGTTCCGCTACGGCATGTCGGTGCTGCGCGCGTCGCGGCTCGGCGCCCGCGTCCCCGAGACGTTCCTCACCCGGCTGGCCCGCTCACCGCGCCGCCGCACGCTCATGTTCGGCATGATCTACGGCCGTCCCGACCTGATGGACGTCGAGACCCTCGCGGGGGACGCCCGCGCCATGCGCGACGCCCCGGGCTTCGAGCCCACCCTCCGCGCGGGCCGCACCACCCGGTTCCTCGGCTCCTGCGCCGACGTCCCCGTGACCATCGCCTGGGGCACGAAGGACCGCCTGCTCCTGCGCAGCCAGGCCATCCGCGCTCAGCGCCGCCTCCCCGACGCCCGCTTCGTCTGGCTGGAGGGCTGCGGCCACGTCCCCATGGCCGACGACCCCGCCCTCGTGGCGAAGGTCCTGCTGGAAGGCAGCGCGCACCCGCTCCGCGGCGCCCGTCCCGAGGCCGCCGCGTCGTAGGCCGTCCTCCGAAGGCGGATCTGGAGTGATCGGTCGTCCCCGGTTCATGCCTCGCGCCGGCATCCGGTGAGGAGGGTGGCGACCATGCGCCTGGCGTCGGCCTGGCCGTAGTCGGGGCCGGTGATGCAGAGGTTGCCGATGGCGCGCATGAGCGTGTAGGCGGAGACGTCGGGGCCGAGTTCGCCGGCGGTGGCGCACGCATCGAGCAACGTCGCGCACGCCGGGACCAGGGTGTCGAGCATCAGGGCGTGGAGGTTCTCCAGCCCTGGATCCCCCGACCCCAGAGCGGCTCCGAGACCGTGCTTGGTCACGAGGAACTCGACGAACGCGTCCACCCAGCGGGTCAGGGCGGTGAACGGGGAGGCCGACTCCTCCAGGAGCCGGGGGGCGAGTGCGGTGGCCGTGTCGATCTGGTGCCGGTAGACGGCGGTGACGAGATCCGCCCGGGTCGGAAAGTTCCGGTAGATCGTGCCGACGCCGACGCCGGCGCGTTCGGCGATGTCGCGGACGGGCGCCTGGACGCCCTGTTCCACGAAGACCGCCGCCGCGGCCGCCAGCACGCCGCTGCGGGTGCGCTGCGCCTGTGCTCGGCGCACTCCGACCGGTTCCGGCACGGGACCCTCCTTTTGCTCGCGGAACAATGTTCCGCTACTTTGGCGGAACAGTGCTCCGCCAAAGTATGGCAGAGCGATCCATGGAGAAAGCGCAGGTCTCCCATGTCCCATCGTCAGCTCGGCCAGCGGATCGTCTCCGTCAAGCCCATCACCGTCCCCGCGCCCGGCCGCGGCGTCGACCTGCAGGTGAAGGTCACCGCCCCGATGTCGGGCCGGAACCTGCCGGTCATCGTGTTCTCCCACGGCAACGCATGGTCCCTGGACGCGTACGAGCCCCTCGTCGACCGGTGGGCTGCGGCCGGGTTCCTCGTGGTGCAGCCCACCCACCTTGACTCCCGCCGCAACGCCATCGGTTGGGACAACCCGCGCTTCGCCACGATCTGGCGCGCCCGGATCTCCGACCTTCACGCGATCCTCGACTGCCTCGGCGACATCCTCGCCCAGGCCGGCGGCCTGGAGGCCCGCGTCGACCGCGAGCGCATCGCGGTCGTCGGCCACTCCTGGGGCGCCCAGACCGCCGGCGCGATCCTCGGCGCGCGCGTGCTCGACGCCGACGGCGTTCCCGGAGAGGACTTCTCCCACCCCGCGGTCTCGGCCGGCGCGCTGATCGCCGCGACCGGGACCGGCGACTCGCTCACCCCGTTCGCCGCCGAACACCATCCGTTCATGAGGCCGGACTACTCCACCATGACCACCCCGGCCCTGGTCGTCGCGGGCGGCGAGGACCGGTCGCGGCTCTCCACCCGGGGGCCGGAGTGGTTCACCGACGCCTACCGCCTCAGCCCGTCCCCGAAGAGCCTGCTCGTCGTCGCCGAGGGCGAGCACACCCTGGGCGGCGTCGCCGGCGAGGCGGTCGCCGAGACCACCGACGAGAACCCCGCCCGCGTCGCCCTCGTCGCCGATGCGATCTCCGCCTACCTCCTCGACGCCCTCAAGGTCGACGACACCGCGTGGACCGCCTTCGGCGACGCCGCCGCGGCCGGTGAAGGCGCGTGGAGCGTCTCCAGCAAGTGAGCCCGGCCGGACTGCTCCGTCGCGCTTTCGGGAAGACGGCCTCTACGGCTTCAGGTGGTCGGTCAGGTAGGTGAGGATCTCGTCTCGGGCCTGGAGGGTGGGGTGGCCGTCCTCGTCCACGAGGTGCGCGGTGACGACGCTGTGGGGGGTCGCGACCACGTCGCGGAAGAACGGCGGCGGGTCGGTGTTCGCGACGCCGCCCGGGAGCACACGTCCGTCGAAGGCGTCGCCGAGCAGAGCCCGGTAGGCGGCGAACCGCTGACCTGTGCACCACCGGTCGTTGTCGAAGCGGTAGGCGAGGACGGTCAGGCCGTCGCGCGCGACGCGCTCCTTGAGCGCGCGGGCGTCGTCGTCGCCGAGTTCCAGGCCGGCGGGGTCGTCCAGCGGCAGTGACGGGTGGTTGACGACCGGCGCTATGACGGCCGGTTCCAGCGCCATGGTGAGGGCGAAGTTCCCGGTGAAGCAGAGCCCGATCGCGCCGACCCCCGGCCCGCCGCACTCGGCGTGGGCCCGGCGGGCGAGCCCGCGCAGCCACGCCGTGACGGGGCTGGTGCCGCCCCCGGCGAACGCCCGGAACTCGGCGCTCACGCAGGCCCGGCGGACGACCCGCTCGCCGTCCTCGACCGTGGGGTAGGCGCCGTCGCGGCCGAAGAGCGACGGCACGTGGACGGTGAAGCCCGCGTCCCGCACCCACCGCGCCAGCCGCAGGACGTCCGGACTGATGCCGGGCATCTCAGGCATCAGCACGACGGCCGGGCCGGTGCCCGCGACGTGGACCGTCTTCACCACCCCGTCCACGTCCACCTGCCGCCGCGAGAAGTCGGCGATCGCATCGTCAAGGCGCCCGCCGGCACCGGCCACGACGCCGGCTTTCGTGGCCTGGTCAACGGCTGGGCTCTGGTCGGCGCCCGTGCTCTCGTCGGCGCCGGGGGTGTTCTCAGCGCTCGTCGATTCCTCGGAGTTCATGGGGACAGCGTGGCCGGGCGGCACGCCTTGCCGGGAGAGGCCGGATCGCCATGTGCGGGGGTAATCTCGCCATCGCGGGTGACGGCGGGAGGCAGGCGTGGGTGCGCTGCGGGTAGGGGTGTTGGCCTATCCGGGCTGCTTCGCGTCGGAGGTGTTCGGCGTGCCCGACCTGCTGACGATGGCCGGGCACGTCGCCGGTCCGGATCGCGCCGGCTACGACGTGGCGGTGGTCTCGCCGCGCCGCCGCGTCGTCGCCTCGGGAGGCGTGGCGCTGGCCGCCTCCCCGCTCCGGGAGGTCGACGTCCTCGTCGTGCCGGGGTTCGAGCTGCGTCCGGGCCTCGACGTGGACGCGAAGCTCGCCGGGCTGGCCCCGGAGATCGCGGCCGTCCGCTCGCACGCCGCCGCGGGAGGCGCGGTGGTCTCGATCTGCGTCGGCGCGTTCCTGCTCGCCGCGGCGGGGCTGCTCGACCGGCGCCGGGCCACGACGGCGTGGCTGTTCGCGGACGAGCTGGCCCGGCGCTGCCCCGGCGCCGACGTCCGGCCCGACCTCCTGGTCGTCACCGACGCGGGGGTGACGACCACGGCGGCGTTCAGCGCCATGTACGACTTCGCCCTGGAACTGGTGCGCCGGCACAGTGGCGCCGGCGTGGCGCGGGCGACCGCGCGGATGGCGCTCGTGGACGACGCGCGCTCGTCCCAGGCCCCCTACGTCGACGCCCGTCTCCTTCCGCGTCCCGGACACGAGTTCTCCCGCCGGGTCATGCGGCACCTCGACCAGAGCCTCGCCGCCCGGTACGACCTCGCCGCGCTGGCGGACGCGTTCAACGTCAGCACCCGGACCCTGCTGCGGCGCTTCGCCGACGAGACGGGCCAGAGCCCGCTGGAGTACCTCCAGTCGGCCCGCGTCCGGCGCGCACGCCATCTCCTGGAGACCACGGACCGGACGGTCGCCACCGTCGCCGCCGCGGTCGGGTACCGCGACGCCGGGACCTTCGCGGCCCTCTTCGCCCGGCACACCGGGCGGCGCCCGAAGGACTACCGCGCGACCTTCCGGCGTCCCGCACGCTGAGGGCCCGCACGCAAAAAGGCCGGGGCCCGCGCACCTGAGTGCGCGGACCCCGGCCTCATGCCGGCTCGACTCAGCCGGTCACCGGGAGGTCGCCGGGAACCGGGGTCGGGGCGGGGGCCTCACCGGGCGGGGCCGAAGGCGGCGCGGGCTGGCCCGGCTGCGACGGCTGGGACGGCTGACCGGGCTGGCTCGGCTGCCCCGGCTGGCCCGGCCGGCTCTTGCCGCAGCTCGCGGACGCGATGCTGATCGTCTGCGTCTTGCCCGCCAGGGTCGCCGACACCTCGATCGCGGTGACCGTGAGGTTCCCGTCGTGCCCGCGGACCTGCTTGTTCAGCGTGACCGTGACGTTGCCGAGGCCCTTCAGGTCGGTGGTGACGGTGGTGTTGGGCGTCGCGCCGAGCTTCAGCGCCCGGGTGCCGAGCGTCGCGCCCACCACGTGGGAGACTCCGGTGCCGTTCTCGCACTTGGCGGAGACGGCGTGCGCGGACAGGCCGAGCTTGGCGACCCGCAGGTCGGCGACGGACGCGCGGCCGTGCCCGGCCCAGGCGGAGCCGTTCAGCAGCCGCGCCTGGACGAGCGGGTTGGCGGGCAGCTCCGCCACGCTCTTGCTGGTGGGCCGCTGCGCCGAGGACGCCACCGAGGACGTCGGCGGGACGACGACGGAGCCGGTGGCGGAGATGGCGACCGCCGAGCCGGCGCCGCCGGGGGTGGCGGAGGCGGGGGCGGCGGACAGGGCGAACGGCAGGGCCAGCGCGCCGGCGACGGCCGCGCACTTGGTGAGTGCCTGCAAACGCACGGTTCTCTCCTCAGGGGGTTCGTGTTCTTGGGGGACGGGGTGGGGTTCGGGCCGCCCGGCCGTGCGGCCGGGTGGATCGCGGGATCGTCAGTCCGTGATCTGGACGGGGGTGCCGAGCGGGACCTGGGCGAGCTGCTTCAGCGCGTCGGCGGGCACCCGCACGCAGCCGTGCGTGACGGCCTTGCCGAACACCGACTTCGTCGGCCAGCCGTGGAACGCGACCGTCCCGGGGCCGCCGCCGAAGGTGTCGAGGGTGGCCGAGTGCGCCCCGACGGGCAGGATCAGCGGGCTGTAGGTGGGCTTCTCGGGGGCGAGCGAGGCGAGCATGAACGTCCGGCCGGTGGGCGTCGGCGTCTTCGGCGCGCCGACCGCCACGGGCCAGCTGCCGACCTGGCGGCCGCCCCGGAACAGGGTCAGCTTCCTGTCGCCGAGGTCCACCTTGACGGCGCTGGAGCTGCGCGCGGCCTTCAGGCCGGAGTCGGGGATCCAGCCGGTCACGCCGTTCGGGCGGCTCGGCAGCAGCACCCGCCGCCACCCCGGGCGGCTCTCCAGGACGGGCACCCAGGTGGGGCCCTTGAGCTGGGTGCTCGGCAGCTCCGCCACGGCGGGCGCGCCCGGCTTCGCCGACACCGGGACGGCGTTGTCCGGATGCACCACGGTCCCGTCGCTCTTGCCGGACGGGGCCGCGTCCAGCGGCAGGTCGTCCAGCGTCGTGTACGTGGTGGCCTCGGGCAGCTTCTCCAGGCCCCCGGCGGGGGAGGCGCCGGCGGACGCCCCCTTGTGGCCGCCCCCGCAGCCGGTCACGAGCAGGGCCGTCACCAGCAGGGCCGGTGCCGCCGTCCGGGCCGTCCGCCCGGCGGCGCGCGGTGGTTCGTCGCTCACGAAAAACTCCAAGTGATCCCGCCGGAGAGGGGCTCCGGCACGCCTCTGTGCCCGCTCTCTACGCGCGAGGGCACGGGAAGGTTGCACGGTGTGGGGAAGGAATCGCGGTCCGTGCTCCGCGGGCCCTCGCCGATCCGTGCGGCCGGCCGGGAACAAGCGGGGATTGACAGCTGTTTGAACCCTCAACTAACCTTCGACGTGTTCGTTGAAGATTCAAGCATTTGACAAGGGAGACCCCATGAGCATCGCCGCCGTCGCCCCCGAGCTGACCGTCGGAACCTGGAACATCGACCCCGCCCACTCGGAGGTCACCTTCGTGATCCGGCACCTGATGACCAAGGTGCGCGGAACGTTCACCGACTTCACCGGGTCCGTGCAGATCGCCGAGGAGCTGTCGGAGTCCACCGCCACCGCGGAGATCAAGGTCGCCTCGATCGACACCCGCAACGCCGACCGGGACGCCCACGTGCGGACCTCGGACGTCCTGGACGTGGAGAACCACCCGGTCATGACCTTCACGACCAAGGGCGTCCGCGCGCAGGACGGCGAGTACCTCCTGGACGGCGAGCTGACGATCAAGGACGTCACACGCCCGATCACCCTCACGGTCGAGTACAACGGCGTCGGCGAGGACCCGTGGGGCGGCACCCGCGCCGGCTTCTCCGCCGCCACCACGATCAACCGCAAGGACTGGGGCATCGAGTTCAACGTGCCGCTGAAGGGCGACAAGGCCCTGCTCGGCGACAAGGTCGACATCCAGCTGGAGGTCCAGGCCGTTCGCGCCTGAGCTCTCCCGCCACTGACGAAAGGGCCGCCCACCGGGCGGCTCTTTCGCTATTCCAGGGGCAGGCGCAGGGCGAACCGGGCGCCGGACGGGTGGTCCTCGATCCGCAGCGTCCCGCCGTGCGCCCGGGCGATCTCGCGGGCGATCGCGAGGCCGAGGCCGGCGCCGCCCGCCCCGCGGCTGCGCGCGGTGTCCAGGCGGGTGAAGCGCTCGAACACGCGCTCCCGGTCGGCGGGCGCGATGCCGGCGCCGTCGTCGGTGACGACGAGCAGCGCCCGCCCGTCCCGCCTGCCCACCTCCACCGTCACCCGCGACCCGGCGTAGCGCTCGGCGTTGTCGAGAAGGTTGCCGAGCAGACGGACGAGCTGCATCCGCACCCCGCGCACCACGACGCCGGGGGACAGCTCGGTGACGATCTTCAGCTCGGACGGGCGGCGGCCGACCTCGGCGCCGGCGAGCGCGGCCAGGTCGATCGGCTCCTGCGCCGCGGTCCCGCCGGTGCCGATGCGGGCGAGCAGGAGGAGGTCGGTGACGATCGACTCCAGCCGGTCGGTGTCGCGCAGCGCCGACGCGATGACGCCCCGCAGGTCGTTGTCCTCCGGGTGCATGGAGGCGTCCTCCAGGTTGGCCCGGAGCCCGGCGATCGGGGTGCGCAGCTCGTGCGAGGCGTCGGAGGCGAACTGCCGCTGCCGCGCGACGGCTCGCTCCAGCCGGTCCAGCGTCTCGTTGGCGGTGCGGGCGAGCTGGGCGATCTCGTCCTGGCCCGGCGGCTGCGGCACCCGGCGGCTGAGGTCGGTGGCGCTGATCTCCGCGAGCTGCGCCCGGATCGCCTCGACGGGGCCGAGCGTGCGGCCGACGACGCGCCAGGTGATCCCCGCGGCGACCGCGGCCAGCAGCAGCACGCCCGAGCCGAGCATCCCCTCCAGCAGACCGTTCACGAGGTAGGACGGCTGCCGCGCGGCCGCGTACACGACGACGGAGTCGGGCGCGGTGCTCACGCGGATGGCCTCGGCCACGAAGCATTCGCGGTGCGGCCACCGTCCGCGGCACTCGCTGAAGTCCTGGACCCGCATGTTGCTCGGCGGCCAGAATCTGCTCACCGGCGGCCTGTCCGTTGCGGCGGGTGTGGCGTTCGTCACCCGCCCGCCGGGCTCGACGACCTGGATCAGCACGCGGCCGCGGGAGCCGTCGCGGATCGCGCCCTCCAGCGTCCCGTCGCGCACGCCGCCGCTGACGCGCCGGGCGTCCACCTGCGTCCGGCGCAGCAGTTCCGCCTTGACGGTGCTGCGCACGGCGACGTCCACGCCGATCGCGGTGACGCCCAGCACCAGTGCGGCGATCACGGCGGCGACGAGCGTGTCCCTGGCCCGGATGGACCGGGGGCGCATGCGCATGGGTCCTCCACGACCGACGTACCGGCTTCCCGGCAGGACGACACACGCTACCGGCCGGTCACGAAACGGGGAGCCCGAAACTGCACGCCGTGTTTTCACCTTCGCTTACTGGGACATCCCGTTTTATGACGATTCCCTCCGGAGTACAGGGACGGACACACATGGGCAGGGACGTGGCTTCGGTCGCCATCAGCGGCGAGGACCGGCGGCGGTATCGCGACAAGGTGCGCAGGTGCCTCGACGTACTGGCCCGGATGCTGGGCGAATCCCAGTTCGACTTCGAGCGCCCGCACATAGGCCTGGAGATCGAGCTCAACCTGATCGACTCGCTCGGCGACCCGCTGATGCGCAACGCGGACGTGCTCAAGGCGATCGCGGACCCGGCGTGGGCGACCGAGCTGGGCCAGTTCAACCTTGAGATCAACATCCCGCCCCGCGAGCTCGGCGGCGAGGGCACCGGAGCCCTGGAGACGGAGGTCCGCGACCATCTCGCGCACGCCGACGACCGCGCCCGCGAGGTCGGCGGCCGGCTCGTGATGATCGGGATCCTGCCGACCCTGCGGCGCACCGACATCGGCGAGGAGACCCTGTCGGCCAACGCGCGCTACAAGATGCTGAACGACCAGATCTTCGCCGCCCGCGGGGAGGAGATGCGCATCGCCATCGACGGCCCCGAGCCGCTGCGCATGCACACCGACACGATCATCCCCGAGGCCGCCTGCACCAGCGTCCAGTTCCACCTCCAGGTCAGCCCCGACGAGTTCGGCGCCTACTGGAACGCGGCCCAGGCCATCGCCGGCGCCCAGGTCGCGATGGGCGCCAACTCGCCGTTCCTGTTCGGGCACCGGCTCTGGCACGAGACCCGCATCACCCTGTTCGAGCAGGCCACCGACACCCGTCCCGACGAGCTGAAGAGCCAGGGCGTCCGCCCCCGCGTCTGGTTCGGCGAACGCTGGATCACCTCCGTGTTCGACCTCTTCGAGGAGAACACCCGGTACTTCCCGTCCCTGCTGCCGCTGTGCGACGAGGAGGACCCCCGCGAGGTGCTCGAGCAGGGCGGCATCCCCGAACTCGGCGAGCTCACCCTCCACAACGGAACGATCTACCGCTGGAACCGCCCCATCTACGCCGTCGTGAAGGGCCGCCCCCACCTGCGCGTGGAGAACCGCGTCCTGCCGGCCGGGCCGTCCGTCGCCGACGTCGTCGCCAACGGCGCCTTCTACTACGGCGTCGTCCGGATGCTGGCCGAGGAGGACCGTCCCGTCTGGTCCCGCATGTCCTTCGCCACCGCCGAGGAGAACCTGCACCGCGCCGCGCGCGACGGCCTCGAATCGACCCTCTACTGGCCCGGCATGGGCGAGGTGCCCGCCGCCGAGCTCGTCCTGCGCAAGCTGCTGCCCCTCGCCCACGAGGGCCTCGACCGCTGGGGCGTCGACCCCGCCCGCCGCGACCGCCTCCTCGGCATCATCGAGCGCCGCTGCGTCACCGGCCAGACCGGGGCCGCCTGGCAGATCGACACCGTGCGGACCCTGGAGGAGGAGCACGGCGTCGGCCGCCACGACGCCCTGCGCATGATGACCCGCGCCTACGTCGAGCACCTGCGCGACAACGAGCCCGTGCACACCTGGTAACCCGAAGATCTTCACAGCTCCCGCACAAATCACACCCTGCCTCCCCGAACCGGCCTTCTAGAGTCGGGTGGCGTGAGTGCACACGAGACGCGCGTCCTCGTCGTCGAGGACGAGCCGACGATCGCGCGGGCGGTGGCCGACCGGCTGGCGGCCGAGGGGTTCGGCGTCGAGACGGCCGGGGACGGGCCGTCGGCGGTCGAGCGCGCCCGCGCCTACGAGCCGCACCTCATCGTGCTGGACGTGATGCTGCCCGGATTCGACGGCCTCGAAGTCTGCCGCCGGGTCCAGGCGGAACGTCCCGTGCCCGTGCTGATGCTGACGGCGCGCGACGACGAGACCGACCTGCTCGTCGGCCTCGGCGTCGGCGCCGACGACTACGTGACCAAGCCGTTCAGCATGCGCGAGCTCGTGGCGCGCATCCGCGCCGTGCTGCGCCGCGTCGAGCGGCCCGCGATGGACGCCGGGGACGGCCCGGTGCGCGTCGGAGAGCTGGAGGTCGACCAGCGGGCCCGCCGGGTGCGGCGCGACGGGCGCGAGGTGCACCTCACCCCGACCGAGTTCGACCTGCTCGCGTGCCTGCTGCGCAACCGCGGCGCGGTGCTCACCCGCGCCGTCCTGCTGGAGCAGGTGTGGGACTGGGCGGACGCGTCCGGCACCCGGGTCGTCGACAGCCACGTCAAGGCGCTGCGGCGCAAGCTCGGCCAGGAGCTGATCCGCACCGTGCACGGCGTCGGCTACAGCCTGGAGGCCGCGCCGTGACCGCCGAGGGCGCCCGGTTCGCCCGCCGGCTGTGGGCGCGGCTGCCCAGGCCGCTGGACCCGCTCCGGTCGATCAAGGTGAAGTTCGGCGTCGTGGTCGTCGTGACCGCGTGCGTCGCCGTCCTGATCGTGCTGTGGGGGTACCCGTTCGGATTCCGCGCCCGGCAGACGATGCCGGTCGGCGTGCTCCTCTCGCTGGTCGTCACCCAGCTGCTCGCCCACGGCATGACCGCGCCGCTGCGCGAGATGACCGCGGCGGCGCGGGCGATGGCGCGCGGCGACTACAGCCGCCGGGTGCGCGCCACCTCGCGCGACGAGGTCGGGGAGCTGGCGCAGGCGTTCAACCGGATGGCCGCCGACCTCGCCGAGGTCGACCGGCAGCGCCGCGAGTTCGTCGCGAACGTCTCCCACGAGCTGCGCACCCCCATCAGCGCGCTGCGGGCGGTGCTGGAGAACGTCGCCGACGGCGTCACGCCCGCGACGCCGGACGTCCTGGAGACGGCCCTCGACCAGACCGAGCGGCTCGGCCGCCTCGTCACCCAGCTCCTGGACCTGTCGCGGGTCGAGGCGGGCGCGGCGGCGCTCGACGTGACCGACCTCGACGTCGCCGCGTTCGTCGCCGACGTCGTCGCGGAGGCGCGGGCGGGCCGCCCGGAGGCGGTGTTCGAGCCGGACGTCACGCCCGGCCTGCGCGCCGCCGCCGACCGCGACCGCCTCCACCAGGTCGTCGCCAACCTGCTCGACAACGCCGCCCGGCACAGCCCGGACGGCCGCCCCGTCACGATCACCGCCCGTCCCTCGCACCCGGCCGGCGGACTGGTCGTCGAGGTGGCCGACGAGGGGCCCGGCATCCCGCCCGAGGAGCGCGCCCGCGTGTTCGAGCGCTTCTCCCGCGGCTCCGCGTCCGGCGCCGGCACCCCCGGCGGCGGCACCGGGCTCGGCCTCGCCATCGCGAACTGGGCCACCGAGCTGCACGGCGGCGACATCACCGTCATGGACACCCCGAGCGGCTGCCGCATCCGGGTCGTGATCCCCCCGGACCCCGCTACCCGGTCGAGTCCATGGTGAGCAGGGCGTACGCGGCGAGGGTGGAGTCGTCGGTGATGCGGCCGTCCCGGACGAGCGCCCTGAACTCCTCCCGCGTCACCCACTTCTGCCGCATGTCCTGCTCCTCGGGCTCCCGGTCGGCCTCCCCGGCCTCCAGGTCGGACGCGACGAAGACGGTGAAGCCCTGACCGCTCGTCCCGTGCGAGCAGTGCAGGTACCCGAGGCGCCGCAGCGTCCCGGCGCGCAGCCCGGTCTCCTCGGCGAGCTCCCGCCGGGCCAGCTCCTCCGGGTCGGCCTCGCGCCGGCCCGGGGCCGAGCCCTGCGGGAAGTTCCACGTGCGCCTGCCGATCGGGTACCGGTACTCCTCGACGAGGTGGAACCCGTCGCCCTCCACCGGGATGACCAGCACGAAGTCGGGCTTGTCGACCACCCCGTAGATGCCGCGCGAGCCGTCCAGCCGCTCGACCTCGTCCTCCCGGACGACCATCCAGGCGTTCTCGTAGACGACCCGCGACGCGACCTGGCGCACGGCGGGCCGCTCCTCGCCGCTCACACGCCCGCCCCGTAGCGGTAGACGAGTTCGTGCCGGTCGCCGACCACCACCCGGTGGGTGGCCTCGACGACCCGGTCGCGCTGGTCGTGGGCCCGGCGCCACAGCGTCAGGACGGGCTGGTCGGGCTTGATCTCCAGGACCTCCTGCTCCTCCGGGCGGGGCAGCCGGCACGTCACCGTCTCCTCGAACGTGATCCGGTAGCCCGCCTCCTCCAGCCGGGAGTAGATGCCGCCCGGACCCGTGTCGACCTCGCGCAGCACCGGGACCTCCTCCACGATCTCAAGGATCACCCAGGTCGTCGCCGTCTGGACCGGCGGCTCCCCCTCGACGCCCTGGACGCGCGCCCGCTCCAGCACCCGCGTCCCGGGCGGGACGTCCAGGCGGAACGCGAGCCGGTCATCGGCCTCCACCTCGGCGACGGCCGTCCGGGTGAACGGGGTGCGCCCGTCCCGCCGCGCCGACACGTGGAACCCGCGCCACCCCCCGACCTGCCGGGTGATGTCGGACGCCGCGCGCCGCACCCGCGGAGCCTCCCGCACCTGCGCGCCCGCGCCGTGCCGCAGCCGGACAAGGCCCTGCTCGGCCAGCAGCCGCAACGCCCGCCGGACGGTGGAGCGGTCGGCCTCGTACACGCGCGCCAGCTCGCGCTCCGACGGCAGCCAGGCCGCCGGGTCCAGTTCGCCCTCGACGATACGAGCGGCGAGCGCGTTGCTGATCGCCTGTGCCTTCGCGGGGGGTCGCGGCATACCAGATCCTGCTCCAGGTCGGTGCATTGACCTCATACCGTACAGATCCCACTCGCTCCCGCCCCCTCTTGGGGTTGCCGCGAACGCATTGTGGTCAGTGTTTGGTGGTTCTATGGTAGACCTACCATGAACCGACCGAGGGAGCCCCGCTTCATGTCGGCGACCATGTGCATGCCCGGTTGGCACAGCGAACGCTCGGACGCCGGCCTGCGCGCGACCCGCGTCACCCCCCTGTCGGACTACCAGCTCCTCAACGGCTGCCTCGAAGAGATCGTCGCCGCCGACGAGGGCGAGCTCTGGCTGCTCTGCGACGCGCAGACCCGGCTGGCCGAGCGCGTCGCCACCGCCGAGCGGCTGCGGTCCTCCCGTCACGCCGCGCAGCCCTGATCAGCCCCGCCGCAGGCTGACGACCTCGCCCGACTCCCCGACCGCCGCACGGGCCGGCGGCATGATCCGCTCCCCCGCGTTGTCGGCCAGCAGCGCCCGGGCGCGCAGCACGATCTCCAGGTCGAAGCGCAGGTCCGGGTCCAGGAGCTGGTCGCCGAACAGCTCCTCCAGCTGGCGCAGCCGGTACCGGACGGTCTGCGGGTGGACGTGCAGCCTCATCGCGACCTCGTTGGCGTTGCGCCCCGACTGCAGCCACGCCAGCAGCGTCTCGGCGAGCCGGTCCTGCTGGCTGGCCCGCAGGTGCGCCAGCGGCGCGAGCCGCAGGTCGGCCAGCGAGGTGATGAGCCCCTCGTCCTGGAACAGGATCAGCGTGGACATGTGCTCCACGCTGCGGATCACGCCGCTGTCGGCCTCGATCACGCCGCGCTGGACCAGGCACAGCGTCTTGCGCGCCCACTGGATCGAGCGCGCCGCCTCCATCAGCGGGACGGTCGGGCCGACGACCGCGAGCGTCCCGGACAGGGCGCGGTCCACGAGCTTGGCGCGGCCGGGGCCGTCCGGGTCGGGGATGATCAGGCTGGGGGTGCGGCGGGTGAGGTCGGCCAGCACGTCCGGCGGGAACGCGGGCTGGCGGGTGTCGGCGTGGTGCCGGCCGAGCGCGACCGCGGCGACCGTCCGCGGGACGGGCCAATGCGCGGCGGCGGCGAGGTCGGCGATCGCCTCCTGCGCGGCCGGCGGGTCGGCGAACAGCAGGTCGAGCAGGCGCTTGCGGCGGCGCTGCATCTCCCCCGCGACCGCCGCCTTGGCCTGCGAGAACCCCTCGGCGGCCGCGTGCGCGAGCTCGTCCTGGAACTGCATCAGGACCTCGCCGACGGCGCCGAGCGTGCGCGGCGGCACCTGCAGCGCCTCGGCGCCCTCGGTCATCCGGCGCCACGCCACCATGCCGCCGACCCGCATCGCCGTCTGCATCGCGTCGAGGCTGCGTCCCTCGCCCGCCTCGCCGCGGCCGATGGCGCGGAAGAAGTCGGTCACCGGAGCGGGGTCGTGGCCGGGGTCGGCCACCCGCTCGACGAAGAAGTGGAGCACGCGCTCCACGGCGAGCCGGAGGGTCCCCGAGTAGGAGCCGTCCCCCGGCCGGTCGTACTCCCTGACGCGCGTCTGAATCTCCTGGATCATGTCGTCCGCCACCTCGTCGAGGTGGGGTCGCATGTGATCCGCCAGTTCCCTCGGCAGATCCGCCCACGGGCGCCCGCTGGTGGTCGAACCGTCGTTCGCCACAGAACCTCCCAGCTCCGTCCCCCTGCGTTGCGCGCCGTTCACACGGGGTAATTACTTACTTATGGGACCTGTGTGGGGCAAATCATGACCCGCGACGTGCCCGAGGCGCAAAGTCTAGGTCGGCGAACGACCAGGTTCGGCCGGTGACGTGAGAAAAATTCACAAACTTCTCCGGCCGGGGAAGCGGTTCCGTGACTTCCCCGAGACCGCCCTGATCAACAGGGTGCTCATCCTGGGTTCAGGCCCGGTGCGAGGCCGGGCGGACGGGACCGGGACACGTGTTCGCCTACTTCGTCCGGCGCCTCATCGGCGCCGCCCTCATGCTCCTGCTGATCACTCTGGTGACCTTCGGCATCTTCTTCTGGTTACCGAAGCTGGCCGGGCAGAGCACCGACCAGATCGCCGCCGCCTACGTCGGCCGGGCCTCCACCGCCGAGGCGATCGAGGCGACCAAGGAGCGGCTCGGGCTCGACGACCCGGTCGTCGTGCAGTACGGCCACTACCTGGAGTCGATCGTCGCGGGCGCGGACTACGACGCCGGCCCGGTCACCGACCACTGCCCGGCGCCGTGCCTCGGCTACTCGTTCCGCAGCAGCCAGCCGGTCCTAGGAACACTGCTGGACCGGGCCCCGGCGACTCTCTCCCTGGCCCTGGGCGCGGCGGTCGTCTGGCTCGCGGGCGGCATCGCCACCGGCGTCCTGTCGGCGCTGCGCCGAGGCTCGGCCTGGGACCGCGCCGCCATGATCATCGCGCTGGGCGGCGTCTCGCTGCCGATCTACTTCACCGGCCTGGTCTCCCTCGCGCTGTTCTCCTACACCCTGAAGGTCTTCCCAGGCGGCGGCAGCTACCGGCCCCTCACCGACGACCCCCTGACGTGGTTCCACGCCCTGGTCCTGCCCTGGGTGACGCTCGCGTTCCTCTACGCGGCCATGTACGCGCGGCTCACCCGGGCCGGCATGTTGGAGACGATGACCGAGGACTACATCCGCACCGCCCGCGCCAAGGGCGTCCCGGAGAGGTCCGTCGTGACCCGGCACGCGCTGCGCTCCTGCCTGACCCCGATCATCACGGTCTTCGGCCTCGACCTAGGCCTGCTCATCGGCGGCGCGGTGCTGACCGAGAACACCTTCAGCATCCCCGGCCTCGGACAACTCGCCCTCAGCTCGGTCCAGAGCGGCGACCTGCCCATGGTCCTGGGCGTCACCCTGCTCACGTCCGCCTCGATCGTCCTGCTCAACCTGCTGGTCGACCTGCTCTACGCGGTGATAGACCCCCGCGTGCGACTCGCCTGACCCCCGCGGCCGTATCGCTCTCAACCGAGGCTTCGCGCCCGAATCCTTCAGGTTGGCCGGATACGGCCAAACCGGCGTCCTGGCGCCCCTGACGACGGGACGCGTTGCGGACCGCACCACTCCGGACGGTGACCGCCCTCCACGCATGATCGGCGCCACGGGCCTCATCGTGCCTGGCGGCTTCGCGCGCCGCGCCCGTCCGGCCGGCTTCGCGCCGTCCCGGAACCGGGCTCCCGCTCCGCCGAAGCGCGGCAACTTATCACCTCCCCGTTTCCCCCAACAATGATCAAGCCGGTGTGAGAGGCGGGACGGTAACGCCCGTGGGTCCTGCGTGTGTCGGCTGTGTTGCTTCCGTCTGACATCCACGGACGGTCACGAATGTGTGCCACCTCACGTGGCGCACGCAACACACCCAACAACCCAGAGAGGAGAGAACGCTATGCGTAGCGAGCTCTCAGTACTGCTGCAGCGGATGCGGTGGCGCAGCCCCGCAAACGCCGCGGCAACCGCCGTGGTCGCCGGCATCGCCGACGCCCTCGGCCGCAAGTACACGTCCCCCGACATCGGCGACACCGCCGTCATCGGGAACGGCCACGGCCGCCTCGCGGTCTTCGACTTCGCCGGGAACGTCTGCTCGTGGAACGTTCCCTTCGGGCACGGCGTGCCGGTCTGCAACGGCCTGTACGACGGATCGAAGACCACCGCGTTCCGGCTCGGCGTGGCCGGTGAGGACCGTCCGACGGACATCCGGTTCAAGGCCAACTCGGCCACCCTGGTGTCAACCTGGACGAGCCCCACGGGGCAGGCCAGGGAGGAGGCCGTCATGGTGGGGTCCCCGACGACCCCCGACGGCAACCAGCTGGTGCGAAGGCTCACCTGTGAGAGGGGGAGCGTCACCGCCACGCTGGACTTCCGCCTCCGCTACGGCCACGCGGGCGAGCAGCCGGTCCAGTGGACCGTCCTGCGATCCGGGCGCGGCTTCACGGAGTGCGTCGCCACCGTGGGGAACGTGAAGATGTTCTTCACGACCAACATGCACCTCACGTTCGAGGAGGGCGGGACCTCGGTCAGGGGGTCTCTGCTCCTGAAGGCCAAGAAGTCCGCCTTCTTCGCGGTCGGAGGACACGACAGCCTGTCGCCGCGGACCGACAAGGAGGCAAAGCGCCTCATCGTCGAGTCCGACAAGGGCTGGCTGAAGTACGTCCAGAGCCTGCGGAACCTCCGCGGCAAGTACGCCGAGATCGCGCTCCGAAGCGCGATCAACCTGCGGCTGCTGGGCTTCGGAAACGGGGGCTCGTTCTACGCGGCCGCCACCCGGAGCCTCCCGGAGGACGACCCGCGGCTCGGCCAGGCCGTGCGGTGCTGGGACTACCTGAAGGACTGGGAGCGTGATGGCGTCCTGACGGTGCTCAGCCTGACGGACGCGGGGGACCCGAAGGTCCTCCTGGCGCGCTACCAGTGGTACAAGAAGCTGCACGACATCCGCCGCAGGCTGGCGATCATGCACGAGGTCGACGGCGGCAACGTCGCGAGCAACCTCGAGGTCGTCATCCCCGGGATCGGTCACCGCGGCTCGGTCTACCGCGTCGGCAACGGCGCGGGCGACCAGAAGCAGCACGACTGGATCTCGTACGCGGCGGAGGTGTGCTACCGCCTGGCGCTCCAGGGTCTGATCGACCTGGAGTTCGTGGCGTCCCTGGCCGTGCAGGCCAGGGCGGCCATGTTCGAGCCGTGCTCCGGCGTCTGGGAGATCCGCCCCGCGGAGAACCAGGAGAACGGCGCGAAGTTGCGGGTCTACGCCTCGGCGCAGATCCTCAACGGCCAGGCTCTGGCCTACTTCTCCAAGATCTTCGAGATGGCGGGGGAGCAGGAGAAGGCCCGGGAGTACAAGGCCCTGGCCGCCAAGGTCATGCCGTGGGTGCGGGACGAGTGCGTCAAGCACGGCGTCATCGTGGCCGCGCCCGACATGCCCGTGCTGGACTCGTCGATCCTCCTCGCCTTCATGCAGGCGCCGGACATCTTCGAGTCCGTGGACGAGGAGCTGGTGCGCGCCACGGCGCTCGCCATCGACGCGCCCCACACCGCCGCGGGACCCCTCAAGGGGCTCCGCGTCGGCAAGGGGCACGTCCGCTACCACGCGGCCGAGTTCCAGGACGGCATCTCCCTCGCCGAGGAGGGGCTGTTCAACAACATCACGGGCTGGCTGGCCATCGTGTTCCTCCTGCTCGGCATGCCCCGACGTGCCGAGACCCTCATGGGGGAGCTGATGGGCATCCTCAACCGGGTGCGGCAGGCCACCGAGGAGAACACCCCCGAGGGCCACGCCCTCGGGAACCTGAACCAGGCGTACGTCTACCAGGCGATCATCTGGTTCGCTCTCCTCTTCGAGGCCCTCATGGCCGAGATCGAGGAGGCGCTGGCCGCTGAGGCGGTCTAGCACACCAGCCGCACCGTGCAACTCGCGGTACGGCAGCAAGTGAATCGTGCCGGCCCGTGCCTTCGGGCACGGGTCGGCACGACCACACCAGAACACCGGTCCGGCTCGTACCCTTCGGGGCACGAGCCGGACTCTTGTGTAAAACGACGCGCCAGCCCCCAGACCAAGCCCTCAGTCGAAGAGATCCTCAGCCGAATCAGCACTGACCGCACGCCAGATCCACCGCTCGATCTGCTCGGAATCGCTACACCCCTCGACCCGAGCACGAACACCCGCAGAGACATCAAGCCCGCGCGCCTCAAGCAAGAGAAGAAGCCCCTTGGCCAGCCCCTTGGCCAACCCCTTGGCCAACCCCTCGGCGAACCCCTCGGCGAACCCCTGGCGAAACCCCTCCGCGAACCCTTCGGCGCGGTGGGTGAGGGCGAACTCTGACTGCCACTCGTAGTTGTCGAGCTTCACTATGTCCTCCATGAGTTTGCGGGCGGCGTCAGAGAACCGCGACATTACGTAGTCATGATAGAGCGCTCCGGTGTCGCCGGTGAGTGAGCCGATGGCGGCGGAGAGGCCTCGGAGGACGGCTTCCGACTGCGGGCCGTCCGCGTGGGCGGGGGCGCTGAGGACCGCCAGTTCGGGGAGGCGGCGGGCCTGGTCCGGGTCGGTGATGGGGGGCAGCATCTCGGGATGGACGGTCAGGGGCTTGAGCACCCAACCGGGGTGTCCCATGTCGATCGGGACGGCGCATCCTCGTGCCGTGGCCTGGTCCGGGCACAGGACGAGAAGCACCACGGGGCAGCGGCGGCGCAGGCGCAGCGACGCCAGGTAGGCGGGCCAGCTGTAGGTCTTCTGGCGTAAGGCTCGTAGCTGGGATTCGACCACGACGCCCAGAACGGGGGACTTCGGGTCGCCGAGTAGGACGGTGGCGTCGCAGCGCAGTTCAGCAGGGTTGGTGTCGGCGTAGGACTCCGACGCCAGCGTGGCTCGCGCGTTGGTGGACACGTCGAGTCCGAAGACGCTCCGCAACATCTCGGGGACGAGCTGTGGCCTGTTGCGGACCATCTCCAGCGGCAGCTCGTGTTCGTTGGTGGGCATGAAAGCAAGCTAAGAGTAATCACTTGGCAACGTAGAGCTATCGAGTCGATTGGGTCCCCGCGTGCCATGGCAGAGAGGATCGCAATAGCTCGATCGCGCTATCGAGCTGGCCGGGGAGGGCGGTTGTTGTGCTGGTCAGGGGAGTAGGTGGGGGAGGAGGAGCCAGGTGCCCAGGGTGGTCATCGCGGCGCCGGAGAGGCGGGTGATCGTGCGGGCGGCTGCGGGGCGGGGGTTGAGGATGGTGCGGGTCAGTGTGCCCAGGCAGAGGTAGAACGCGGCGCAGGTGGCCATGAAGGTCAGGCCCAGGACGGCGAGTTGGGCGGGGACCGGCCAGGCGTCACGCGGATCGGTGAACTGGGGCAGGAGGGCCAGGAAGATCAGCAGGCCCTTGGGGTTGAGGCCGCTCACGCCGACGCCGCGCAGGAAGGTGCCCCAGCCGGTGCCGGTGCCGGTCCGGACGTCGAGGGGGCCGGGGCGGGCGAAGGTCGTCACGCCGTGCCAGATGAGGTAGAGGCCGCCGACGACGGTGAGGGCCGTCAGGGCGGACGGGGAGCCGGCGACCAGCGCGCCGACGCCTGCCGCGACGATCGCGGTCACCACGGCGTAGCCGGTGACCAGCCCGGCCACGGCGGGTACGACGCCGCCGCGCAGTCCGGTGGAGAGGGTGAAGGCCCAGTCCGCGCCCGGGACGGCGATGAGCAGCAGGGACACCGCCCAGAACGCGAGCACCGATCCCGCTGCCATCGCATTCCTCCCCTTCTGGCGGCCATTACGGGGAGAATACGTTCGAACTGGCGGAAAATGGTTTCGACTTTTGGCCGTTCAGAACCCTTTTGTGGAAGAATCTGCTTTGTGGACGCCATCGATCGGAAGATCCTTGCCGTGCTCCAGGAGGACGGCCGGTTGACGGTCACCGAACTGGCGGCGCGGGTGGGGTTGAGCGTCTCGCCGTGCCACCGGCGGCTGCGGGAGCTGGAGCGCGGCGGCACGATCCGCGGGTACCGCGCGGTCGTGGACGCCGCCGCGCTCGGCCTGACCTTCCAGGCGCTGGTCTTCGTCACCATGCGGCAGGAGGACCGCGACACGCTGCTCGGCTTCGAGGCCGCCGTCGCGAGGGTGCCGGAGGTGGTGCAGGCCCAGCGCCTTTTCGGCGACCCCGACTATCTGCTGCGCATCGTCACCGCGGACCTGAAGGCCTATCAGGAACTGGAGGACGACGTCCTCGCGGCGTTGCCGGGGGTGCAGCGGCTGAACTCCACGCTGGTGATGAAGCACGTCGTGAACGATCGGCCGCTGCCCACCTGAGCTACTGCCTGACGATCCAGTGGTCGTTCGCGCCGGCGCGGACGAATTGCAGGGACGGGCAGAGATAGTCGCGGGGGTTCGGGGTCGCGGTCGGCTGCCAGGGCGAGTCCGAGGCGGTCGCCGGGCTCCAGGCGCCGTTCCTGCGGAGCTGGATGGAACTGCTCTCGAAGACGACGTTCTTCGCGTCCGCGCAGTAGTAGGCGTTGCCCGTGCTCGGGTCGCGGGACGCGTAGATCTCGAAGATGTCCCAGCCATAGGTCAGCGAGCTCGTGTCCCGGCCCGACTTGCTGTAGAAGAGGCTCCAGGAATTCGTCGTGTAGTTGTACAGGTACGCCGACCACGCGTTGGTGGAGGCGTTCGTCCTGACGAGCTGGACGCTGTAGGCGGGGCGCCCGTTCACGCTCTTGGTGTAGGTCCGGAGGAAGTTCGCGTCCATCTTCACCTCCTTGGCGGGCCCGTTGCCGCCGCACCAGTCCCAGGCCCAGATCTCGTTTCCGACGACCTGGGAGTAGACGGTCGTGATCTCCATGCAGGACCCGGCGGCCTTGACGGTGGGCGTGTAGGTGAAGTCGGCGCTGTTGGACACCCGATAGCTCGTGTCGACGCTGTGGGTGGCGGTCAGCCCGTCGTGGGAGCCGGCGGCCGGTTCGACGCCCCAGAAGTGGTGGATCTGCTCGCGGCGCAGGCGGGAACGGTGCAGGTCGCGGAATCTCTGCACGGCCCGGGCGTTGCGGGCGTCGGGGACGAAGGTGCGGGCGCCCGCGACGTGCCCGCGTTTCGGGGCGGTCGGGTCGGGAGCGGAGGGGGCCGCGGAAACGCTCGCGGCGGGAATGGCGGTAAAGGCGGCGAGAACGGCGCAGGCGAGCAGGGTTCGACGCTGCATCACGCGACTCCTTGTTGCGGGGGGGGCGGTCTGCTAGCGCGCGCTGGTGCCGTCCCAAAGAATCGCTATCCGCGCCTCATACTGTCAACGAAACGTTTTTCAACCCGCCTTCAGAAAGCGTAGAAGAAAAGGGACGGGCCCCGCGCTCCGGGCCCGTCCCGCACGCGTTTCAGCGGCGGTAGAGGTTCAGCTTCTCCTCGCCGATGCGCTCGCGCAGCGCCGGGTCGTCCACCCCCTGGCCCTCGCCGGTGGCGCCGCACAGGACCGCGACCTTGCCGATGTGCTGGTTCGTCTGGACGGCCCGGGTCGCGTCGCCCGCCTCGTCCAGCGGGAAGACCTTCGACAGCGTCGGGTGGATCATGCCGAGGCCGATCAGCCGGTTGATCTCGACGGCCTCGTGGTAGTTGAAGCCGTGCGAGCCGATGATGCTCTTCAGCCGCATCCAGAGGAACCGGTTGTCGTACTCGTGCCGGTACCCGGTGGAGGAGCCGCAGGTGACGATCTTGCCGCCGCGCTTGGCGACGTAGACGGACGCGCCGAACGTCTCGCGGCCGAGGTACTCGAACACGATGCCGGGGTCCTCGCCGACGAGCCGGCGGATCGCCTCGCCCAGCATCCGGCCGGCCTTCGGGTGCCGCAGGCCCTGCTCGCCGAGCTCCAGGTCGTTGCGGTTGATGATGTGGTCGCAGCCCTGCGAGCGGACGATGTCGGCCTTCTCCTCGGAGGAGACCACGGCGACCGGGATGCCGCCGCCGTTCTTCACGAGCTGCGTCGCGAACGAGCCGAGCCCGCCGGTCGCGCCCCAGATCAGCACGACGTCGCCCTGCTTCATGCGGGCGCCGTGCGACCCGACGAGCATCCGGTAGGCGGTCGCGGCGCACAGCGTGTTGGAGCCCGCCTCCTCCCACGTCAGGTGGGCGGGCTTGCGGATCAGCTGGTTCGCCTTGACGATGCAGTACTCGCCGAGCGACCCGAAGTTCGTCTCGAAGCCCCACGCGAGCTGGCTCTCCGACATCATGCCGTCGTCGTAGGAGCCGTGGTCCTCCTCGTCCACGTAGGACGGGGACAGCACGACCTTGTCGCCGACCTTCCAGCTCTTCACGCCGCTGCCGGTGCGCACGACGACGCCCGAGCCGTCCGAGCCGAGGATGTGGTACGGCAGGTCGTGCCGGGCGCCGTACCAGCCCTGCCGGCCGAACTTCTCCAGGAACGCGAACGTCGGGACCGGTTCGAAGATCGCCGACCAGACGGTGTTGAAGTTGATCGCGGCGGACATCACCGCGACGACGCACTCGTCGGGCGCGAGCTCGGGCATCTCGACCTCGCCGACGTGCAGGGAGCGGCGCACGTCCTTGTCGGTCTGGCCCTCGAAGATCCCGACCTCGTCCTTGCGGGTGAACGCCGCGCGGAAGCGGGTCGGCAGGTCGATCTCCTGCAGCTCGGGACCGCTCGCGCCGGACCGGACGGCGTCGAGCAGGGCGTGGGACGGGCCGGGGTGGGCCATGGGGAAGTCCTCCGTGGAACGGGGTTCGGGGGGCGGCCCTCAGCGGGCCGTGATCGGCGCGGGGACGGCGTCGCTCTCCCGCCGTCCCGCGAGCATGGCCTCCAGGTGCGCGGCGAGAACGCCCACACCGGGCGGGTCGAGCAGGTTGAGATGGTGCGCGCCGGGGATCGTGACGATCTCCAGGTCGGCGCAGAGCCCGCCGAAACCGTTGGTCCCGTCGAGCACGTAGCGTGCGTCCCGCACGGCCCAGGGGGTCTCCTCGGGCGCGTGGTACAGGATGACGTGCCCGTCGTAGGGCTCCGGCTTGTACGCCTCCAGGGAACGGGTGTCCTGGTGGGACGTGAGCTGGTGGGTGAGCGCCGCCGGGGGGATGTGGTCGACCAGCGGCGCCGCACGCTCCATGACCAGCGCGAACTGCGACTCCTCGTCCAGCCCGGACAGCTCCTCGTAGGTGAGGGCGACCTCCAGGCCGTAGGTCTCGTTGATGTAGTCGGCGAACGCGGAGAAGCGCCGGGCGAGCGTGTCGGACTCGTCGTCCACCGCGAGCGGGAGGCCCGCGTCGAACAGCGCGACGAACTCGACCTCGCGGCCCGCCCGCGCCAGCTGCCGGGCGGTCTCGTAGGCGAGGACGCCGCCGAACGACCAGCCGCCGAGCCGGAACGCGCCCTCGGGCTGCGCCTCCACCAGCTGCCGGACGTAGCGGGCGGCGCGCTCCTCGACGGGCGGCGCGTCCTCGAACCGCTCCAGCCCGTACACCGGCTGGTCGTCGCCGAGCAGGTCGACGAGCTGGCGGTAGCAGGCGGTGGTGCCGCCGGCCGGGTGCGCGATGAAGATCGGACGCCGGTCCCCGGAGGATCTGAGCGGCCGGACGGTCTGCCGCGCCGCCTCCTCGTCGGCCGCCCTGAGGTACTCGGCGACGTTCTGCGCCGTCGGCGTCTCGAACAGCTCCCCGCGGGTGACCTCGCCGCCGACCTCCCGCGCGACGAGGGCGACGACCCGGTCGGCGTCGCGGTCCCGGCCGCCGAGGTCGGCGAAGAAGTCGGCGGTGACGCCGACGCGGTCGAGGCCGAGGACGTCCTCGAAGATGCGGACGGCGAGGCGCTCGGCGGCGTCGCGCGGCATGACGTACCCGGGCTCGGCGTTCGACACCGCCGCGGGGGCGGGGGCGCCGGCGTCGGCGAGGCCGAGCTCGCGGGCCGCCCACTCCTCGAAGACGTTCACGCTGGCGCCCTGGAGCAGCACCGACGCCGGGACGGTCAGCCCGAGGTCGTGCTCGACGCCGCTCTTGATCCGGACCGCGACGAGGGAGTCGAGGCCGAGGTCGGTGAGCGGGACGGACGGGTCGAGGCGCTCGGGGTCGAAGCCGAGCACGGCCGCGATCCGGTGCCTGACCTGAGCGGCGATCATCTTGCGGGCGGTGGCCGGATCGAGCTCCCCGAGCGCCTCCACGCCGGGCCAGTCACCGGCGTCGCCCGCGCCCAGCTCGTCGGCCGCCTCGGTGAGCGCGGCGAAGTAGGGCATGTTCCGGATCTCCGGGAACAGGCCGACGGCGGTGGCGGGGTCGAAGCGCAGCACGCCCGTCGCCGCCCTGCCGTGCACGAGGAGGGCCTCCAGCGCCTCCGCGCCCTCCGCCGGGCTGATCGGGTCGATGACGGCGACCGACGTCTCGGCGGCCCCGCCGACCCGCGACCACGTGCCCCAGTTGATGGTGGTCCCGGGGCGGCCGTTCGCGCGCCGGTACGCCATGAGCGCGTCGGTCGCGGCGTTCGCGGCGGCGTAGGCGGCCTGCCCCGGCGAGCCGAGCAGCGCGGCCGCCGAGGAGTGCGTGACGAGCCAGTCGAGGTCGAGGTCCCAGGTGGCCTCGCTGAGCCGCCGGGCGCCCTCGACCTTCGCCGTCCACACCCTGTGGAGATCCTCCGGGCCGAGGTCGGCGATCAGCCGGTCGTCGATCGCTCCGGCGCCGTGCACCACCCCGCACAGCCTGGCGCCGCCCTCCTGGGCGACCGCGACCAGGCGTTCGGCCGTGCCGGGCCGGGCGATGTCACCGAGCACGACGCCGACGTCGACGCCGTCCTCGCGCAGGCGGGCGATCACCTTCTCGGCGTCGGCGTCGGGGCCGCCGCGCCCGGACAGGACGATGCGCCCGGCGCCCCGTTCGGCCAGCAGCCGCGCGGTGACCAGGCCGATCCCGCCGTACCCGCCGGTGATGACGTACGCGCCGCCGCGCCGGACGGCGCGCTTCTTCCTGGCCGGCGTCTCCGGCAGGACGGCCTGCGCGAGGCGCGCCACGTGCCGGGTGCCGGCGCGCCAGGCGACCTCCCGCGCGTCGTCGCCCGCGAGCAGTTCCGCGACCAGATCGGCGGGACGGTCGACGTCCACATGGGTGGCGCGCTGGACGGTGCGTTCGAATGCCAGAACCCTGGTGAGCGCGCTGACGAACCCGTGGCCGGGCACGCCCTCCCCTGCCAGGGGCAGCGCGGAGCGGGTCGCGATGTAGAGGCGGGGGCCGTCGGGCAGCGAGCGGCTCACCCCGGCGACGGCGAGGACGAGTCCCTCGTCCACGAGATCGGCGGGCGGGACCAGCACGACGCCCTCGACCGGCTCGGCCATGGCCGGATGGTCGTCCGGCGGCCGGTTCGTCGGCCGGTGCCGGATGACGCGCCTCCCGCGCTCCTCCAGCCCGGCGGCCGCCGCGGTGCCCAGCGCGTCGTCCTCGTCGGCCAGCACCAGCCAGGTGCCGCCTTCGGACGGCTCGGCGCCCTCCGGGAGGGGCGTCTCGTCCCAGACGAGTTCGACCAGCTTGTCGGCGAGCGGGACGGGGATGTCGTGGCGCTCGACCCGGCGGAGCACGATGCCGGTCGCCTCGGCGAGGACCTGGCCGTCCGCCGCCAGGAGCGCGACCGAGCCCGTCACGCCCTCCTCGCCCCGGACGACCCTCGCCTGGACGTGGCCGCCGCGGTGCGTCGGGCCGAACACGCGGAGGCTGCCGATCGTCTCGGCCTGCCACACGCCGCCGTCGCCGCCCGCCGCCTCGTCCGACAGCACGGCCAGGCAGCGGTCGAAGACCTCGGGGTGCAGCCGGTAGTGGCGGCTGCCGCGCTCGGCGGCGGCGACCTCGGTGGCCGCGCCCGGCCCGGACGCGGCGGGGGGACGGCGGTCCTCTCCGACGTCCGCGCTGGCCAGCCGCGCCCACGTGCCCGCCGGGGTCAGCGCGTGGATCTCCACCCGCTGCTCCGCCTCGGTGAACGTCGTCGTCACGGTCGCGTGGTCGGCGAGCGCGAGCGGCCGCTCCATCCACAGGCTGTTGACACGGACGTCCTCGGTGCCGAGCGCGGCCGCGCCGGCGGCGAGCGCCATCTCCGCGAACGCCGCGACCGGCAGGGCACGGGCCCCCGCCTGAGCGCCGGCCGCGCCGCGCAGCCACGGCTGCGCGGCGAGCCCCACGTCGGCGCGCCAGGCGTGCCGGTCTTCGCCGGGAAGCTCCACATGCGCCCCCAGGAGGGGGTGCTCGTCGCGCCTGCCCGACGTGCTCGCCGACAGGTCGACCCAGTGCCGCTCGTGCCGCCACGGCGACTGCGGGACGTCGACGATCCGCCCGTCCACGGGCCTGCCGATCGTGTGCCCGTGCGCGGCCAGGGTGGCGAGCTGCGCGTGGAACGTCAGCGTGTCGTCGGTCTCCTGGCCCTTCGGCGCCCGCCTGAGCGTGTGGGTGACGAGCGCGCCCGTCCCCTCCAGGGTCTCGCCCACCGCGTGCGCCAGGATCGGGTGCGCGTTGACCTCGACGAACGTCCGGAAGCCGTCCTCGGCGGCGGCCGCGACCGCGTCCGTGAGCCGCACCGCGTTCCGCAGGTTCGCCGCCCAGTGGTCGACGCCGAGGGCGGACGCGGAGTCGAGGTACGCGCGGGGATCGTCCTGGGCCGTGGTGTAGAGCCTGATGCCCTCGGCGAGCGGGGTGCCCCGCTCGGCCCCCACGCCGGCGAGGAGTTCGCGCAGCTCGGGCAGGAGCGGGTCGACCTGCGGCGAGTGGCCGGCGCCCTCGGCCTGCACCATCCGGGCGAGCCGGCCCTCGGCCTCGGCCCGCTCGACGATCTCGGCGACCTGTCCGGCGTCGCCGGTGACCACGGTCTGCCTCGGCGAGGAGTGCACGGCCGCGTAGACCTCGGGAAGCCCCTCGCCGAGCCGCGCGACCTCCGCGGCGGACGCGCCGAGGACCGCCATCGCGCCGCCGCCGACGAGCCGCGTCAGCAGGCGCGACCTGCGGCAGATGACGCGGACGCCGTCCTCCAGGGTGAGCGCGCCCGCGACGACGGCCGCGGCGACCTCGCCCATCGAGTGACCGACCACCGCGCCGGGCGTGACTCCGTACGCCCGCCACATGCGGGCGAGGGCGATCTGGATCGCGAACAGGACCGGCATCGTGTCGGCCGGGCCGTCCGGTTTGCGGCCCTCTTCGAGGAGCGACCACAGGTCGGGGCCGCCCTCCTCGGCGAACAGGCCGTCCAGGTCGTCGATGGCCTCGGCGAACGCGGGCTCCTCCTCCAGGAGCCGCTGCGCCATGCCCGCGCGCTGCGCCCCGTACCCGGAGAACACCCAGACGGGACGGCCGGGCGCGCCGAGCGCCGTCCCCGTCACCACGCCCGGGTGGGGACGCCCTTCGGCCAGGGCGGTCAGCCCTTCGACGAGCCCTGCGCGGTCTCTGGCGGCGACGGCGGCGCGGGCCCGTCCGCGGCCGGCGCGCCGGTGCAGGGTGCGGGCGACGTCAGCGAGCTTCACGTCCTGGTTCGGGAGCCACTCGGCCAGCAGGGCCGCGTGGTCGCGGATGCGGTCGTCGCTGGTGTCGGACAGGGGGAACGTCCTGACCACGGCCGGTTGGACGGTCGTCTCCTGCGCGGGAGCCTCTTCCAGGATGACGTGCGCGTTCGTCCCGCCGAAGCCGAACCCGGACACGCCCGCCCGTGCGGGCCGCCCCCGGTCGGGCCACGGCGTCTCCTCGGCGACGACCGCCAGGCGCAGCTCGTCGAACGGGATGTGCGGGTTGGGCTCCTTGTAGTGCGCGCTGGGCGGGATGACCCGGTGGTGCAGCGCGAGGACCGTCTTGATGAGGCCCGCTATGCCCGCCGCGGACTCCATGTGCCCGAGATTGGACTTCGCGGAGCCGAGCAGCAGCGGCTCTCCGGGGCCGCGGCCCGCGCCGAGGACCTCTCCGACCGCCTTGGCCTCGATGGGGTCGCCCAGGAACGTCCCCGTTCCATGGGCCTCGACGTAGTCGACCTCTCGCGTGTCGACGCCCGCGCTCGCGTAGACGTCCCGCAGCAGGGAGCGCTGCGCGTCGGAGTTGGGGGCGACGAGGCCGTTCGAGCGCCCGTCGGAGTTGACGCCGGAGCCGCGGATCACGGCGAGGATCCGGTCGCCGTCCCGCTCCGCGTCCGACAGCCGCTTCAGGACGACGGCACCGCAGCCCTCCGCGCGGACCATGCCGTCGGCGGAGGCGTCGAACGCCTTGCAGCGCCCGTCCGCCGCCGTCCCGCCGGCGAGGTCGAACGTCATCGTGACGGTCGGCGACAGCAGCAGGTTCACGCCCCCGGCCAGCGCGACGTCGGCCTCGCCGCCGCGCAGCGCCTGCGCGGCGAGATGCACCGAGACCAGCGACGACGAGCAGGCCGTGTCGACGATCATGCTGGGGCCGCGCAGGTCGAGCAGGTACGACAGCCGGCCCGCGATGATGCCGAGCGACGCGCCCGTCGCCGTGAACGGTTCGAGCGAGGCCAGGTCGGACGCGGTGAACGCGGCGTACTCCGGCGCCGACACGCCGACGAACACACCCGTGCGGCTGCCGCGCAGCGACGCCGGGCCGATGCCCGCGTGCTCGAACGCCTCCCACGCCACTTCGAGGACGAGCCGCTGCTGCGGGTCCATGACCGCGGCCTCGCGCGGGGTGATGCCGAAGAACTGCGCGTCGAACCCGGCGACGTCGCGCAGGAACCCGCCGAGCCGCGTCGTGCGGTCGAGCAGGTCGCCGACCTCGGGGGAGCCGTCGTCGAACGCGTCCCACCGGCCGTCCGGCACCTCGCGGATCGCGTCGCCGCGCCCGGTCAGGAAGCGCCAGTAGTCGTCCGGCCCGGTCAGGTCGCGGCCGCCGCCGGGGAAGCGCAGCCCGGCGCCGACGACGGCGATGGGCTCATCGCTCGCGGCCCGCCTCGCGGCCGGCTCCGGCGCCGGGGTCTGCGCGGGGGTCCCGCCGGCCAGCGCGACGGAGAGCTTGTTGATCGTCGGGTGTTCCCAGACGAGGGTGGCGGGGAGGGCTCGCCCGAGCATCTGCTCGAGCTCGCCGGCGATCGCGACCGCGTCCCTGGAGGCCAGACCGAACTCCTCCAGCGGCCGGTCGGGGTCGACTTCGGCGGCGGTGGTCCTGGAGCGGCGCGCGATCTGCTCGATCAGGTGCCGGCGGACCGAATCCTCGCTGATCCGTGTCTCGTCCTGCGCGTTCTCCCGCGCGGCTCCGGAACGATCGTTGCTCTGCATGCGGTGCGTTCCCCCCATGAAACCGGGATCGTTCGTCGAAGCGGAGGGACCACTTTGTCTCACGATGACCGACTCACGATGCGCACCCAGACCACTTTTCTCCCCCACGTCTTGTCACGGTGATGACAAGACTCGGCAGTAACCAATGTGGCCTGATGGGATAGTTGTGGTACCGCGGCCTGGAGTCAGGGCCGAGTAACGAAGCGCCAACCAATAGTAACAATAGCGACGACTGTTTTTAGGGGGAAGCGGCGGATTTCCGCGGCCGGTGCGGGAGTTCACGCCGTACGGACTGTTGACCCGCGGCCGATACCGATGGGCGCTGGCGGTGGTGGCCGTCAGCGCATTCATGATCACCATGGACAACACGGTGGTCGCGAACGCGCTGCCCACCATCATGAGCGACCTCGACATGTCCAACTCGGCCAAGGACTGGGTCGCCACCGGCTACATCCTGATGTTCTCCTGCCTGATGGTGGCGGGCGGGCGGCTCACCGACGTCTTCGGCTGCCGCGTCACCTTCGTGTCCGGGATGGTCGTCTTCACCGCCGCGTCCGCCGTCTGCGGCCTCGCCCCCGACTCGGCGACCCTCATCCTCGCCCGCGTCGCGCAGGGCGCCGGCGCCGCCCTGGCCCTCCCCGCCACCCAGGTGATGGTCACCGTCGGACGCACCGACAAGCAGCGCTCTCTCGGCACGATCGTCTGGGTCGGCGCCGGCTCCAGCGCCACCGCCCTCGGCCCCACCATCGGCGGCTTCATCGTCCAGCAGTGGAGCTGGGGCTGGATCTTCCTGATCAACATCGTCCCCGGCGTGCTGGTCATCCTGCTCGGCCTGGTCGTCCTGACCGGCAAGGGCGAGAACCGCGACGCCCGGGTCGACCTGCCCGGCGTCCTCATCTCCGCCACGATGCTGTTCGCCTTCACCTACGGGCTGGAGTCGGGCAACAAGCACGGCTGGGCCGACCCGTCCGTCCTCAGCGTGTTCGCCCTCGCGTTCATCGCCCTGGCCTGCTTCGTCCTGGTGGAGAGCTGGGCCCCCGACCCGATGATCAATCTGCGGTTCTTCCGCAACCGGGTCTTCGCGGGCGGCCTGCTCTCGCAGATGCTCTACGGCATCGGCTTCAACGGGATGATCTTCTATTCGGCGACGTTCCTGCAGCGCTTCCTCGGCTTCTCCCCGCCCCAGGCGGGCCTGGTGATGCTGCCGCCGTCCATCGCCATCATGGTCATGACGCCCGTCGCGTTCTGGCTGGCCGCCAAGCTCGGCCCCCGCCCCGCCATCGGCGGCGGCCTCGCCCTCATGGCCTTCGGCATGTTCCTGTTCTCCACCATCCAGCAGGGGGACGGCTACGCCGACCTCATGCCCGGCGTCATGATCGTCGGCGTCGGCGCCGCGATGGGCATGCCGCTCGTCATGTACGTCCTTAAGGCCGTCCCGGAGCAGCAGGCGGGCGTCGCGAGCGGCATCATCAACGTCATCCGCGAGGCGTCGGGCGCCTTCGGCATCGCCATCATCGGCCTGCTCGTCCACCACGTCCCCGCGGAGGGGGCGAGCGCCGCCGAGCTGGAGACGTTCCGCAGCGGCACCGCCTCCGGCCTCATCCTCGGCGCCGTCCTGGTCCTCGTCGGCGGTCTGATCAGCGGCCTCACCCTCCCCAGCCGCCGCGGCTGGCTGGGGCCCAAGCACGGCAAGTCCTCACCCCTCGTCGAACCCGCGCCCCGCGGCTCCGACCCGTCCCCCCGCGACCCCGTCCCCGCGCTGACCGCCCCGGTCGCCGTCGCCGCACCTCCGGGCGAGCCCCTCCCACTCCCCCTCACCTGGGAGGAAGACCCCATGCCCGAACCCACGCCGGGCCCCCACTGGTGGACCGACACCGATCCGAAGCCCCGGGACGACACCTCCACCTGGGCAGCCGAAACCCCCTGGCCTCCGCCTCCTCCCGCTGCCAACCCCTGGAAGGACTGGCCCACCGCCGAGCCGCCGCCCGGCGCTCCCGCGTCCGAACCATCGGCAGAGGCCCCCGCACGAGTTCCGCCACCGGCGACCGAGGCGTTCCCCTTGCCCGGCGAACAGGGCGCAGCCGAAGAGGGGCCCGGCGACACCTCCCCCTGGACGCCCCCAGAACCCCCACCGAGCGCCAGCGAGATCGCCGGACCACCTGCCGCGCACGAAGGGGCAACGCCGATCGAAGGCACCCTGACGGAGCTCCCGGAAGAACTCCCGGCCGAAGACGCGAAAACCCTGCCGGACGAAGGCCCGAGAGAGCCCGGTGTGCGGGCCGACCTCGACGACGACGGGGAGCGTCCGGCGCCGCCGGAGGGGTGGTACGAGCCCTATGTGCCCGAGGCGGAGCCGGTGGAGGAGCCTCGCATCGTCCCGCGCAGTGACGCCTGGTAGGAGGTGGACGTGAGCCGGATCGTGATCTTCGCGGCGGGGTCGCGGGGGGACATCCAGCCCTGCGTGGCGCTGGGGCGGGCGCTGCGGGCGCGGGGGGACGAGGTGCGGCTGGTGGCGAGTGCGCGGTACGCGCCGATGGTCGTCGCGGCGGGGCTGGAGCTCGCGCCGCTCACGGCGGATCCGACGGAGATCCTCGAATCGGACGCCGGGCAGGAGTTGCTGGCCGGGGGCCGGAATCCGGTGAAGTTCCTCGGCGGCTTCCGGCGGATCCTCGGGCCGATGGCCGAACGGTTGCTGTCGGAGTGTTCGGACGCCTGTAAAGGCGCGGATCTGATTCTGGGACCCACACTCGGATTCCTTCCCCGGCACCTGGGCGAACATCTCGGCGTTCCGTGGGCATTGGTCCATTTCCAGCCGAGCGAGCCGACTGGGGCGTTCCCGCACCCGTTCGTCCCGCAGGCGCGCATGCTCGGGCCGTGGGCGAATCGGGCGAGCTTCCGCGCGGTCGATCAGATCGCGTGGCAGCTGTCGCGCCCGTTCATCAACCCGTGGCGGGACGAGGTGCTGGGGTTGCCGCGGCTGCCGCTGCGGGGACGGCGGTCCGACGGCGGCCCGGTGCTCGCGTGCTTCAGTCCGGTGGTGGTCCCGCGCCCCCGAGACTGGGCGCCGAACGTGAACCTGACGGGCTACTGGTTCCTTGACGAGCCGGAGTGGGAGCCTCCCGCGGACCTCGCGGATTTCCTGGCGGCGGGGCCCGCCCCGGTGTACGTCGGGTTCGGGAGCATGGTGCCGAAGGACGCCGAGATGACCGGGATGGCCGTGCGGACGGCCCTGAGGCTCGCCGGAGTCCGCGGCATCGTTCAGGGCGACCCGGCGACGTCGGACGAGGACGTGCTCGCCGTCCGGGACGTGCCGCACTCGTGGCTGTTCCCGCGCATGGCGGCGGTCGTGCACCACGGGGGCGCCGGCACGACGGCGGCGGGGCTGCGGGCGGGTGTGCCCACCGTGGTGTGCCCGTTCTTCGGCGACCAGCCGTACTGGGGCGAACGCGTCGCGGCGCTGGGGGCGGGGCCCGCCCCGCTGCCGTTCCGCGCGATGACCGTCCCGCGGCTCGCCAGGAAGATCCGCCGTGCGGTCGGCGACCAGGGGATGGCCGACCGGGCGGGCGAGGCGGGGCGGCGCATCCGGGACGAGGACGGCATCGGACGGGCCCAGGAGATCATCGACTCGCTCCTGTGACGGGCGGGTGTCAGGAGGAGTCTTCTTCCTCGCCCCAGTGCCAGCCCGAGCCGTCCGCGTTGGGGACGATCACGCGCCGGGTGCGCGGCGCGGGGCGCGGCACCGGCTGCGGCGGGCCGTCCGCCCACGGCGCCCAGGGCGCGCCCTCGGGCTCGGGGGCCCGGCGGAGCCCCGCGCCGTCGGCGGCCGACTGGAAGACCAGCTTCGGCGACGCGTCCGCGTTCGGCTGCGGTTCGGACTGGAACGCGGCGTTCGCGTCCACTCGCTGACGGGCGCGCGGCACGTCCGCGGGCGCCCCGTTCGAAGGGGCGCCGGGCTCGACGGTGTCCGGGCGGACCTTTCCGTTCGACGGCACGGCATGCGCGGGACGCGGGGTCGATTCCGCCCAGTCGATGGCGTAGGGGAAGGGTTGCTCGTCCGGGAGGCGGGGCGGGGCCACGGTGGCGCCGTCCGGGACGAGGACGGTGCGTTCGCGCAGGTCCATGCGAGCGTGCAGGCCCGCGAGGAAGCCCGGCAGCCACCAGTTGGCCGCGCCCATGAAGCGCATCGTGGCGGGGACGAGGAGGGAGCGGACGAGGGCGGCGTCCACGACGACGGCCACGAACATGCCGACGCCGATCAGCTTCACGACGGTGATCCCGGCCATGCTGAACGCGGCGATGACGAGGAGGAAGAGCAGTGCGGCGCTGGTGATGATGCCGCCCGTGTGCTGCATGCCGGACGCGACCGCGACGCGGTTGTCGTGCGTGAGGTCCCATTCCTCGCGGATCCGGCTCAGCAGGAAGACCTCGTAGTCCATGGACAGGCCGAACACGACCGCGAGGATGAGGATCATGCTGGTGGCCTCGACCCCGCCGGTGGGGGTGAAGTCCAGCAGCCCGGCGAGGTGCCCGTACTGGAAGCCCCAGACGATCGCGCCGAACGAGGCGCCGATCGACAGGACGTTCATGACGATGGCCTTCAGCGGCAGGACGATCGAGCCGAAGAACATGAACAGCAGGAGGAACGTGGCGACCCCGACGACGAGCGCCATCTTCGGCAGGGATCTCATCAGGCTCGACATCAGGTCCATCTGGCCGGCCGTGCTGCCCCCGACGTCGATGTGCATCGGGTAGCCGTCCTTGGTCAGGCTCATCGCGCGGATCTCGGTGACGAGGTCCTGAGCGTGCCGGTCCATCGGCTCGTACTTGTGCGTGACGGAGATGCGCACGCCCCCGTACGAGCCGGAGTAGCCCGTGAACTGGGCCTCGGTGACGCCGGGAAGGGACGCGAGCTGCTTCCGGAACTGCTCCAGGTAGGGCGGGATGGGGTCGCCCTTGCCGGACGGCGTCCAGTCGCGCGGGATGAGGTCTCCGGACACCACCACGTCGATCGGCTCAACGGTTCCGTTGGGGAAGTCCCTCTTGATGGTCTCCACCACGGCGCGGGTGGGGCTGTCCTTGGGAAGGACACGGGCGTCCACACTGCCGAACTGGACGTTGAGGAACGGCACGAACATCACGCCCAGGATGACGAGCACGACCGCGAAGTACGGGAGCGGATGCTTCATCACGCTGTGGCCGAGCCGGTACCAGAAGCCGCTCTCCGGGTCCCGCCGCGCGCGCTTGGCATTGGGGCGCCGCCACCACATCTGCCCGCCTTCGACACGCGGCCCTAGAAGAGCCAGGAGCGTCGGCAGCAGGACGGTGGCTCCGAACACCGCGACCATGACGGTGGCTATGCCGGCGAGCCCGATCGTCCGGAGGAACATCTGCGGGAAGAGCAGAAGGCCCGCGAGAGCCGCGGAGACGGTGACGCCGCTGACCATGATGGTGCGGCCCGCGGTCGCCATGGTGGCGGCCAGCGCGGCCTCACGGATGGGCTTGAGCGCCGTCCTGTGCGCCTCCTTGGCGGCCTTGCGCGCCGCCTTGTCGCGTTCTCGCTTCCAGGGCTTTCCCGGTGGCAGGCCTTCCGCGGTCATGCCGCGCTGAAGTTCCTCACGGAAACGGCTGATGATGAACAGGGAGTAGTCGATCGCCAGGCCGACGCCCATCATCGTGACGACTTCCAAAGCGAAGGACGTCACGTCCGCCGCGTACGTCACCACGTGCAGGACGGCCAGCCCGCCGACCGTCGAGAAGACGCCCACGATGATGGGCAGGACCGAGGCCGTCACGGCGCCGAACAGGATGACGAGCAGGATGAGCAGGGGCAGCGCGGTGATGGTCTCCGCGCGGACGATGTCGGCCACGACCTGCTGGCCGAACTCCTCGCCCAGCGGGACGCTGCCGCCGTACCGGACGTCGAGCCCCGGCGCGGCCAGGCTGTCCTTGACGGCGTGGTAGTTCTCGAACTTGTCCGCGCCCTCCGTGCCCTTCAGTTTCACCGCGACGAAGGTCGAGTGCCGGTCATGGGAGGCGAACGTGCGCGCGGCCTCGCCGTTGAACGACCAGTAGGAGATGATCTCGTCGACCCGGGCCTTGGGCAGCCGCGCGATGGTGGTGACGACGCTCGCCTCGAAGCGCGGGTCGTCCACCGTCATGGTGTCGCTCGAATACAGGACGAGGACGTCGGGGTTGGTGCTGCCGAAGTAGGTCGCGCCCAGCTTGGCGACGAGCGTCGAGGACGCGTCGGGGTCCTCGAAGCCGCCCTCCTTGAACTTGGCGAACACGCCGAGTCCCCAGGCGCCCGCCACCCCGGTCATGATCAGGATCAGGACGAGGCTGGTCCAGCGTCGCCGGTGGATGAGACGCCCCAGCCCCGAAAGCATGATCCTCCTGTTTCGCCGCGGCCGCCCGGAGGCTCCCTCGCCCCCGCACGGCCCGTTCCGTCGTCACCTGCGAGACGCCAGGCGCTCCGCGGTCGTCGCCAGGTCGCCGTCCAGGTAGCGCTGCCGGGTCGCGGCCCGTGCGATCTTCCCGCTGGAGGTGCGCGACACGCCACCCGGTTCGATCAACACGAACGCGTGGACGCTCATCTCGTGCTCGACGTTGACGGCCGCGCGGACCGCCGACTCCACCTCGTCCACGTCGAGCCGCCCGAGGGGGACGCGGCGGTTGCGCTCGGCGACGACCACGAGCCGCTCGGTCTCCTCCCCGGTGAGCGCGAACGCGGCCACGTGGTCGGGGCGGACCGCCGGGTGGGCCTCCTGCGCGGTGACCTCGATGTCCTGCGGGTAGTGGTTGCGGCCGTCCACGATGATGAGGTCCTTGATACGGCCGGTCACATAGAGCTCGCCCTCGTGGACGACCCCGTAGTCACCGGTCTTCATCCACGGCCCGGACGGCAGGTTCCCGGGCTCGGACAGCTCGCCGCCGAACGTCTCCTGGCTCCGCTCGGAGTTGCGCCAGTAGCCGGGCGCCGTGTTGGGGCCGTGCACCCAGATCTCGCCGACCCGCCCGTCCGGCTGCTCGACGCGGGCCTCGGGGTCGACGATCGCGACGATCTGCCCGCACGGGCGCCCGCACGACACCAGCGCGGTCGTCCCCTCCGCGCCGTCCTCGCGGAGCCGCAGGTCGCCCTGGGTGAGCGCCTCCCGGTCCACGGAGATGATCTTCGGCGGGACGTCCTCGGCGGCGGCCGTGACGAACACGGTCGCCTCGGCCAGCCCGTAGCCCGGGGCCTGCGCGCCGGGACGCAGCCCGGCCGGCGCCAGCGCGTCGGCGAACGTCGACAGCGTCGAGGTGCGGATCGGCTCCGCGCCGTTCAGGCAGGTCGTCAGCCCGGACAGGTCCAGGTCGGCGATCTTCTCCGGCGAGGCCATGGACGCGACGTACTCGTAGGCGAAGTTCGGCCCGGCGGTGTAGACGTTCTTGCCGGGGCGCTCCGCGATGAGCTGGAGCCACCGCATCGGGTTCATGATGAACGAGACGGGGTCGGTGTAGATGGCGTGGTCGCCGCGCACCAGCGGCAGCGCCATCGTCGCGATCAGCCCCATGTCGTGGAACAGCGGCAGCCAGCTCACCAGCTCGGGATCCGGCTTCTCGGGCGCCCACCCGGCCCACAGCTGCGCGGCGTTCGCCGTCACGTTCCCGTGGGTGATCTCCACCCCGGCCGGACGGCGCGTCGATCCCGACGTGTACTGCAGGTAGGCGACGTCGTCGAACGCGACCGTCTCGTCCCGCCAGCGGTCGGCCAGGGCGAGGTCGACCTCCTCGGCGAACAGGATCTCCTTCGGCTGCGGGACGTCGTGGTCGGCGAGGAACTTCTCCACGTGCGGCAGCGCGTTCCGCGTCGTGACGATCACCGCGGGCTCGGCGTCGGTGTAGGCGCCGATCAGCCGGTCGGCGTGGCCCGGCAGGTCGGGGGAGAACAGCGGGACGGCGATGACGTGCGCGTACAGGGCGCCGAGCATGGTCATCATGTAGTCGAGCGTCTGCGGCAGCAGCAGCGCGGCGCGCTCCCCGGGCCCGGTGACCTGCCGGAGCGCCACCGCCGTCGCGCGCGCCCGCCGGTCGGTCTCGGCCCAGCTCAGCGTGAGGTGCGTGCCCGACGGGTCGGCCGAGTAGTCGACGAAGGTGTAGGCCGGGGCGTCCGGCTTCTCCCTCGCCCACCGCGCGACCCGCTCGATCAGCGGGGTGCGGCCGGAGCCGCCGGGCAGGAGTTCGGGAAGCAGCGAGCCCAATGCCATTGATCATCTCCCGAGGGGACGGGCCGGACGGGGCCGTGGACGGTGCTGTGAGGGGGTCGCACTCCGCCGGCGAAGGTGCGCCGCGCCTGCCGGACGACTCTGTCTGGACGCCCCCGGGGGACCGACGATGATCACAAAGCTACCGGATGGTAGTCAGTGGGCGATATTAGCTCGCGGTCACATTCGCCGAAGCACGGTTTGTCATCCCCGTGACAAGAGGAAATCCCCTTTCACACCTGGGCTTCCGGCCGGTCACCGACCGTGCCCGGGACTACTGCCCGGCGGAGAAGATCTGCTGCATGATGCCCCGGCGGTGCCGCCCCTGGTACGTCGTCTCCGGGTTCACCTCGTCCGGGAGTTCGGCGAGGTAGCGGCTCTCCGCGTCGATGAGCTGCTCCAGCTCGCCGCGGTCGAGGAAGACGCCCTTGCATCCCGGGCATTCCTCGATCACGACCCCGTGGCGTTCGTGGGTGTCGAGCGTGGAGTCGCACTTCGGGCACTGCAGCGTCGCGTCTGACATACCGGATCCCCTGTCCGTCACGCCCGCGTTTACCGTTGCCGGTCAGCATACTGACACCGAGCCCTTTTCGGGTCGATACCAGGACACTCATCCGCCGATTCGGACGCCGGACCGGGGTGCGCAGCCGATCGATTCGCCCCGACCCCTTCGTCGGCATCAGCCCGTTCTGTCCTGCTCTGCCCGGGACTCGGCGCGGCTGAGCGCCCCCCGGCGCCGCGCCACCACGATGCAGGCCGCGCCCCACAGAAGGCCGATCTCGGCCACCAGGGCCACGGCGAGGACGACCGCCCAGTCGGTCCCGTCCCCCTCCTCCGCACTGGTCGGGGACATCAGGCTCGTATGACTCGCGTCGGCCACCGGCGGCAGGTTCGGAGGCTTCACGGGCGGCAGGACGACGGGCGCCGACGGCGCCTGTCCGGGCAGGTTCGGAGCAACCGGAACCCCGGCACTCGGCTGCCCCATCCCCGGCGCCCCAGGCCCGTCCACACCAGGCCCGGCTGCCGGAGGCAGACCGCCCCCGTCCGGCTGAGCACCTGCCTGCGGCTCACCGCCCTGGCCCGGCTCCCCGGTCTCCCCCGGCTTGGCGCTCACACTCGGCTCAACGCCCTGCGAAGACTTCGGGCCGCGCGACGGCTCGCTGCCAACACTCGGCTCCGCACCTGCGGACGGCTTCACATCCTCGGATGGCTTCGCATCATCAGACGGCTCCGCACCTGCGGACGGCTCCGCATCGTCAGACGGCTTCGCGCTGTGAGACGGCTTCGCGCTGTGAGACGGCTTCGCGCCGTGAGGTGGCAGGACGCTAGCCGGTGGCTTCGCGCTCTGGCGCGGCTTGTCGCTCTGGGACGGCACAGCGTTGTGAGGCGTCTTCCCCTCAACCGTCGTCGGACACGGCCACCCGTTCACCGTCGTGCTGCCACCCACACAAGGCGTAGACGGCCCGCCCGGCCCCACCGGGCGCGGATGGGCCTTCGGGGTCGGCTTAGCACTACGCGTAGGCGCACTGCCCGGAGTCGGCTTCCGACTGGGACTCGGCTTAACACCGTGGGTCGACTCCCCACTGGACGACACACACGGCCCACCGCTCTTGCCCGAGCCACCAACAACGCAAGACGCCGACGCGCCACCCACACCGGGCTGCGAACTCTGCTTCGGCTTGGCAACGGGTACGGGCTCCCCGCCCGTTGCCGAGCTGCACGGGCGGCCGCTCTTGTCGGAGCCATCAGCAACGCAAGGCGTCGACGCGCCGTCCTCGCCAGGCTGCGGACTTTGGTTCTGCTTGGCGACAGGTATGGGATCGCTGCCAGAGGGCGTCGTGCATGACTGGAGGGGCGTGGTGGTGTTGCTTTGCTCGCAGCGGGGCGGCTTCGTCTGGCACCAGTTGGCTGCGCGGCTCGCCCTGTCGTCGGCGCAGGGCGTGGGCTCATCACCCGTGGACGGATCCGGTGACGTGCCGTTCAGCGCGTTCCGGGCGGCTTTGGAGAAGTCGAAGACCGCGCGGGCCGAGCGGCGTGGGGCGTTGGAGGCGTCCGCTACGGCGAGGATGCTCAGCGGCTTCGCGGACGGTCCCTTCACCATCGATTCTGGGAATCGGACGGTCCCGCTGCGCAGACGCCCACCCGAACCCACATCGCCCAGTGTGCAGCGCAGCCCCTGGCCGGAGCCAAGGGGCGAGCAATCGGGCGTGCGGCTCGTCCAGGACAACGGGCGGTCAGCCGTGAGACGCAGGCCAACGTTGCGGGCTACGCCGCCCTCGGTGCGCACCCGGACGGTGAAGGGCAGCGTGTATTCGGATCCCTGGATGGTGACGCCGCCGGGTGTCATGGACACGCGCAGCCTCACCTTGGACGGGGCCGCCTCCGGTATCGCCTGAGCGGCGGGGCTCAACAGCGTGAGCGGTGCGGCCAGCGCGCTGCTCACCGTGATCGCGCCCCAGCGGGCTCTACGACGCTCCCCTCGCACACGCTCCCCCTAGCGGTTCCTCACGGCCACCCGGGGGGCGGTGCCGCGATGTCGGACACAAGGAGTTATTGCCAGGTCACTCGCCGAAGTAACGTGCCGCATCGCGCCGACCCACCCTCTTTCGCACAGTGAAATCGCATCTCCGTAGAATCGGGTGGTCGCTAGGAGAGGAGTCACGGGTGACGGAGGGCGTTCGGTCGCTGGCCCGCGCGTTCGAGCTGCTGGAGCATCTGGCGGACGCGGGCGGGGAGATGGCGCTGTCGGAGCTGACGGAGGCCTCGGGGCTGCCGATGCCGACGATCTACCGGCTGATGCGGACGCTGGTCAACCAGGGGTACGTCCGGCAGGAGCCGTCCAAGCGCTACGCCCTGGGCCCGCGCCTCATCCGGCTCGGCGAGGGCGCGAGCCGCCTGCTCGGCACGTGGGCGCGCCCGGTGCTGGCCCGGCTGGTCGAGGAGGTCGGGGAGACGGCCAACATGGCGGTCCTGGAAGGGGACGAGGCCGTGTACGTGGCGCAGGTGCCGTCCAAGCACTCGATGCGGATGTTCACCGAGGTGGGGCGGCGGGTCCAGCCGCACTGCACGGGCGTGGGGAAAGCGCTCCTGGCGCAACTGCCCGACCAGCGGGTCCGCGAGATCCTCGCCCGGACGGGCATGGACGCGCACACGCCCAACACCTTCACAGACGCGGAAGCCCTGCTGGCGGAACTGGACCAGATCCGCCGGCAGGGCTACGCGCTGGACGACGAGGAGCAGGAGATCGGGGTCCGCTGCGTCGCGGTGGCGCTGCAAGGCGCGCCGACGCTGACGGCGATCTCGGTGTCGGGGCCTTCCGGACGGATGACGCACGAGGCCGTTCCGAGCGTCGTGCCCATCATGCGCGACGCAGCCGACCGGTTCGCCAAGGAGCTCGGCCCGACCACTTCCTGAGGTCGTGCGCCCGTCAGTCGACGGGCTCGCCGACGATGACGGTGGGGCGTCCGCCGCGCTCCCAGGCGACGAAGTCGCCCGCGGACTTCACCAGGACGGTGGCCAGCCAGAGGGCCAGGCCGGTGTCGTCGGCGATGCCCACGACGGGGATGACATCGGGAATGGCGTCGATCGGGGAGATGATGTAGACGAGCCCCAGGGCGAGCAGTCCGAGCGTCCCGAAGGACATGCCCTTGTACTGCCCGCGCAGGACGGACTTCAGCATCCTGGGGACGGCGCGGACGCGCTCCCAGAATCCCGGTGCGTCGGGTTCGAGCGTCTCGCGGTAGATATGCCAGGCCTGCCCGGCGGCGGCCGCACTGCGCTTCCTGTCCACCAGCACTCCTTGTATCGGAACGTCTGTGAGGGCGCGCCCCCGCAACGCCCACGTACGACTAGGACGCGACGAGTGCCGGGTTTGTTCCCTTCGATCGATCATGAGGCGCGGGTCACAGCCGCACCATTCCGGCCCCCGCGAAAGGGTCGACGAGCGAATCCGGTGGTCACGCCCATCCGCGTGACCTCGGGTGAGGTGTTCATCACTCTCGTGGTCGGCGTGCGGCGGTTCGCGGCGTGTCGGCTGGCGTGCGCTGCGAGCATGGGGGATCCGGGGGGAGCGCCGCCTCCGCCCGGCACGACCGGCATGGCCCGTCGAGCATCGCAGGAGCTGACGTACCGATATGAGCGGCGACCATACGAACCGCCCCGTCCACGGCACCGCGGCAGGCGACGCCTACGTCGCGCTGCCCCCGACGGCCGTCGACGCGACCGCGTCCGGCCCGACCCGGCTCATCGTGGCCTGGCCCGGCTTCGACCCGCCCCGGACTGCGAGCGCCCTGGCGACGGCGATCCCGATGACGGGCGTGCCCGTGTGGCGCGTCTACCTCGACCTGCCCGGCCGCTCGCCCGGTGGTCTCGGCTCCGGCGCGATCCTGGAGACCGAGAGCATCGAGGCGTACGGCGCGGCCCTGGAGAACGCCGTCCGGCGGCTGCCCGACGCGCTCGCGCAGATCCGCCGCGACCTCGACGTCCCGGACGGGCCGGTCGGCCTCGCGGGCTTCAGCGCGGGCGCCGCGGCCGCCCTGCTCGCGGTCGCGCACGGTGCGGTCCCGGTGAGCACCGCCGCGCTGGTCGCCCCCGTCGTCGCCCCGGCGCGGGCCGCGCGGGCGGTGGAGAAGCGGTCCGGTTCGGAACGCGCCTGGAGCGAGCGCGCCGTCGCGCTCGCCGACCGGCTCGACCTCGGGGCGCTCGCCGCCGACATCGCCGGACGCGACGTCCCGGTCCTGCTCGTCGGCGGCGCCAGGGACCGCGTCGTCCCCGCGCGGGAGATCACGGCCCTCCGCGACGAGCTGCGCAGGCACGGCGGCCAGGCAGAGTCCACCACGTTCCGGATGGGGCACGCGCTGGCCGCCGAGCCCGGCACCGAGCCGCGCCCGCCGATCACCGAGGCCGTCCGGGTCGACGGCGTCCTCACCGACTGGTTCCGCGACCGCCTCGCCACGCTCACGACCGCGGCGGCCGAGGCCGCACAGGCCGCGGCGGCCGAGGCCGCACAGGCCGCGCCCGCCGGCGGACCGGCCGAGGCGAACGGCGACACGCAGCCGATGGAGCGGCGCCACGGTTCGTGGTCGTCCGGCGCCGGGAACGTTCCGGACGCCCGGACGGGCGCCGGGCTGGGACACGGGCTGTGACCGCCCGGCGGGCGCGCTGACGCGCCCGCCGGGCGGGTGGGTGGGAAACGACGAGATCAGCCCTTGGACAGGACCTCGTACCGGACGGGAATGACACCCGATCCGGTGCCGCCGACCTTCTTCATGGCGGCCTTGGACAGGTCCAGGCAGCGTCCGCCCGCGTACGGGCCGCGGTCGTTGATGCGGACGACGACCGAACGGTCGTTGTTCTTGTTGGTCACGCGGACCTTCGACCCCATCGGCAGCGTCTTGTGCGCCGCCGTCAGCTCGGTCGGGTCGAAGCGCTCGCCGCTCGCGGTCATCTGCCCCTCCCAGTAGTAGGAGGCTTCGCAGGAACCCGACTCCACGACCTTGTCCTGCTTCTTCTTCTTGCGCTTCGCCAGGTTCGCGACCTGGGCGTCCGCCTTCGACGACTTCTTCTTGCCCTTCTTGGGAGTCTTCGAAGGCGACGGCTCAGGAGTGCGGGGCCGGCCTCGGCCGGCCCGGGTCGGCTCGCCGTGCGGACGGTCCGCCAGCGGGTCGGCGGCCTGCGGCGCTGTCTGCGCCGCCTGCGCCGAGTCGGCGGGCCCTTCGCGCCCGGCCAGGGCGAACGCGCCCACGGCCAGGACGGCGACGGCGGCGCCGGAGACGATCAGGATGGTGCGTAGGCGCGCTCGAAGACGGCGCCTGACAGGGCTACCCACAGAGGAGTCCTTTGTTAGGGGACAGGACCCCGGACGCCAGGCGGATGTGACCGCCGTTCTCTCGCGGCGTGGCCAGGCGACGTCGGCCGTCCCCCGGATCCCCCGCCGCCCGCGGGCTCCTCAGCCCGCCCCGCGCCGCTCTCTCAGGCGCGCCCGCTCGATCGCGGATCGGCGTCCGGCAGGTGCGGCTGGAAAGGCATCTTCACTTATCGAAATCGCTGAAGCGCCGCACAAGTCCCTGACCGTACGTTGTGTCCTCCACAGATCAAGACGTAGAGCCGTTGTTTGTGGGATTTGTCACCTCAGCTTTTGCCCGCCGAAGCTGATCAACTTCGCCGGGTGACCGCATTTCAAGATCGTCTTTACTGCGCGTATACCGCCGATCTCGGACGGATAACAAAGGATCCGGCACAACGGAACGGGGCGGTCCGGCGGAAGATCACTTCCGTCGGACCGCCCCGCGAGCTGGGACGACAGGCCGCGCGTCAGCCGCGCCCGGGGGCGGCCGGGATGCGCGGAACCGCCGGCAGCGCCGGCACCTTCGGCACGCCGAGCGCGGACGCGTCCGGCATGGACAGCGGGCCGTCCGCCGGTCCGCCGTCCGCCATCCTGCGGGCGCCGTCACGCGCCTTCAGCACGTCGACCACGTGGCCGACGTCGCCCTCGGCCGGGGTGAGGCCGGTGCCGGCCTTGTTCACGGTGCCGTTGGCCTGCCCGACCAGGTCGCCGGACGGGGCGGGCCCGGCGTACCGGGCGGCCGACGGGAAGAGCGTCCGGCCGAGGGGCAGCCCGCCGAGCGTCCCGCCGCCGAGCAGGGATCCGACGCCCGGCAGTCCGGAGCTCGGCCCCGGGTCGGCCAGGCTGATGGGCGTCTCGGCGGCGCGGCCGTTCGGGACGGCCGACCGCGCGGCCTCGCGGCGGCCGAGCTTGCCGGCGGACAGGAGCTTGCCGGTGGGCAGGCCCTTGCCGAGCGTGCCGGCGCCGCCGAGCAGCGTCCCGGGGACGTCGCCGCCTCCGCCGGACAGGACGGGCAGCGCCGTCCCCGGCCTGCGGTCGCGCGCGTCGCGGCGGGTCGCACCGGGGCAGTCGCCCTGGGGAAGCCCGCCGACCGGGGCCTGGCCGACGGCCGGCAGCTGCGCGCCGGGCAGCGCCAGCCCGGTCTTCGACTCGACCGCTTCGGCCGGGCGCACCCGGCAGCGGGCGCGGGCGGTGCGCAGCCCCGAGCCCGCCGGAGCGGCCCGGAGGACCCCGTTCGCGGCGCCGCCGCCCAGCGCGGCGGTCCGGGCGCCCGTCCCGGCGACCGGGTCCGGGAGCGTGCGCATGACGGTATGGCCCGTGGCGGCGGTCTCGTAGAGGAGGAGCGTGGACGGACCCGCCGCCGCGCTCGGCGCCGCCTTCGCGGGCGCGGCGTCCGTCGGGGCGGCCGCCACGGCGAGCGCGGTGGCGAACGAGGCGAGGACGGAGACCCTCAGCAGGCTTCTGGCGGAGCGGTTCATTCTTTCCCCCGGGGTTTTCGGATTGGCCCTGCACATGCGGCGTGCGCCCGAGCGGCTGGTGAATCCCGGCGCACCGTCGAGCGGGGACGCTAGTACACCGCGGTGCCGCATGCGGCCGATTCGAAAATGACTTGGGGAAATCAGAAAGATCTAGATGAACTGATCATAGACGCTCGGCGAAATACCAAATGCCGACAATTTCCGATAAAACAAGGGCGGGGGCGCCCCGTGGGACGCCCCCGCCCGCGCGGGCCGGCCGGCTACTCGGCGGCGCCGAGGGAGATGGCCTCGTCGACCTCGTCCTTGCGGGCCGCGAGCTCGGTCGCGTAGCGCTCCTCGTCGACCTTCTCGGCGATCTCCTCGTCCTGCCGCATCAGGGCTTCGAGGTCGGCCTTGGCGTTGTCGAGGACGCCCATGTCCTCGTAGGCGGCCTGCACCTTGTCACCCCAAAGGCCTACGTCCCGGACGCACGGGACGATGCGGCTGAAGAGCAGCGACTGATAGAGGGTGTACATGTCGGAGTTGTCGACATACTCCATGCACCGTTCGACCGGCATGTCGAGCTGCTCGAAGACCTCGCGGCCCTTGAAGCGGTCGCGCATCAGGTAGCAGCCCTCGACGACGAACTCCTCGCGCTCGGCCCGCTCCTTGTCGGTGAGCTCGGCGTAGTAGTCCTTGAGCGCGAGCCGCCCGAACGCGACGTGCCGCGCCTCGTCCTGCATGACGTACGCGAGGAGCTGCTTGACCAGCGGGTTGGTCGACATGTCCCGGTACAGCCCGAACGCGGCGAGCGCGAGCCCCTCGATCAGGACCTGCATGCCGAGGTAGGGCAGGTCCCAGCGGCTGTCCTCCAGCGACTCGGCGAGCAGCTTCGCCAGGTCCTGGTTGACCGGGTAGTACATGCCGATCTTCTCGTGCACGAACTTCGCGTACAGCTCGACGTGCCGCGCCTCGTCCATGGTCTGGGTGGCGGCGTAGAACTTCGAGTCCAGGTCGGGGACGGTCTGGACGATCCGCGCCGAGACGTTCAGCGCGCCCTGCTCGCCGTGCAGGAACTGGCTGAAGAGCCACGAGCCCTGGTGGCGGCCGAACTCGTCCTTCTCCTTCTGCGACATCTTGTCCCAGATGTCGGACCCGAACAGCGGGTTGAAGTTCTCCGGCAGCCCGGCGATGTTGATCGGATCGACCTCAAGGTCCCAGTCGATGCGCTTCTGCGCGTCCCACTGCTTGTCCTTGCCCTTCTGGTACAGGTTCAGCAGCCGGTCGCGGCCCTCGTCGTACTCCCAGGTGAAGCGGGTGTCGCCCGCCATCGGTACGTTCCACGTGTCGGTCGGGACCGGCGTGGCGTAGAGGTCGTGAGAACTCACGGGGGGATCCTCCTCCAGGGGTGACGCCGCACGATCGCGACGCGGGTGTGCACCGCCCATGGCTTTACATACCTTCGTAACATGTAAAGCCCGGTTAAACCAGGGAGTCGCCGGAACCCGTGACGCGGGAGCCACCGAACACGGCCGTCGCCGAACGCGGGCGTCGCCGGGCACGGACCCCCGAACGCGGTCGCCCGCGCCCCCGGGCGGGGGTGCGGGCGAGCGGGCGGCAGGGCCCGGGGTCAGCGGGACTGGAGGGCGTCCAGGCCGACGGCCTGGGCGATGACGAGCCGGCGGTCCAGGCGCGGATCGCTGATCTCGACGATGTAGCGGTCGCGGAAGCCGAACTTCTTCTCCACGCTGAAGACGACCTGGTCACCGGCGTAGAAGTCGAAGTGGTACGGCCACGCGAACGGCAGGTTCTCGACGTAGGGGATGAACTGCCAGACGCGCCGCAGCACGGCGACGAACTTGTTGCGCTCGCTGCCGGTCGTCACGCCGAGGCCCGGCTGCTCCAGGTGCCAGGTGGAGGCGAGCAGCGACTTCTTGAAGTCCTTGCGGAACACCCCGATGGGCTGCCCGTGGGCGTCGGTGATGTCGTACGCCGAGGCGAGGTCGATGCGCTTGCGCGCCTTGAACCCGAGGATCGGGCGCGTCTTGGAGTCGTCCGAGTACAGGGTGACCTGCTCCTTGAACGCCAGCCGCTTCTGCTGCGCGAAGGCGAGCAGCTCGCCCTCGCCGCCGTCGGGCCCCTCCGCGTGCACCTCGTACTGGTTCACCATCAGGCGCACCCGCTGCCGGATCAGCAGCCGGCGCTGTGCCTGGAGTCTTTCCTCGTCCAGCGAACTCACCCGTTCCGTGTCGGTTTGCGGAGGGGAGTCTGCCATAGCAGGTCCCCTTCATCCGACGTTTTCCGGATGCGTCCGATGTCCGGGTCAGGACTCCTGGATGTGCGCGGCCAGGTACCCGTGGATCAGCCGCTCGGCCTCGGCGACGATCAGCGGATCGCCGTCCGGGCTGCGGCGGAACGCCATCTTCAGCACGGCGTCGCCGGCCTCGACCGCGATGGCGAGCGCGGTGGCGAGGCCGGGGGTGTCCTGGACGCCGAAGGTGTCCACGATCATCCTGCGGAGCCGGTCGGCGACCACCGCGTTGTTGTCGGCGTCGGAGTCGAGGAGGTTGACGTCGGCGACGTCGCCGAAGCGCAGCACCCGGAAGCCGGGCACGGTCCGGTGCATCTCCACGAAGATCTCGATGATCGCGCCGACGGTGTCGGACCAGTCGCCGAACCGGCCACCGGAGAGCCGCGCCGAGATCCGCTCGCCGAACTCCTCCAGGTTGCGCAGCGCGAGCGCCTGCGCGACCGCCCGCTTGTCGGGGAAGAACTGGTACACCGAGCCGATCGCCACCTCGGCGCGCTGGGCGATGCGCGTCGTGGTGAGGCCGTCGTAGCCGTCCTCGTCCAGGATCTCGGCGCAGGCGTCCAGCATCCGCTGGACGCGTTCGGCGCTGCGGCGCTGGGCGGGACGGCGGCGGAGCGGGGTTCGGATCTCGGTCACCTTGCCATTGTCCCTCGGACGCGCGGGTGCCGAGCATGCACAGCGTGCCACACCTCCGGGTCGCGGGAGTCTTCCGCCCGCACCACCCCGCCACTAATATCCGAAGGCTATTCGCATTTTCGGTCGGACCATGGGGGAAGGAAGCGCGGATGGGTCTTCCGGAGAACTTCCGCTGGGGCGTCGCCACCGCCGCCTACCAGATCGAGGGCGCGGTCGGGGAGGACGGGCGGGGACCGTCGACCTGGGACACGTTCTCCCACACGCCCGGGCGGACCCGCGACGGCCACACCGGCGACGTCGCCTGCGACCACTACCACCGCTGGCCCGAGGACGTCGCGCTGATGGCGGGCCTCGGCGTCGACGCGTACCGGTTCTCGATCGCGTGGCCGCGCGTGCAGCCCTCCGGGAGCGGAGCCGTCAACGCCAAGGGGCTCGACTTCTACGACCGGCTGGTGGACGGCCTGCTCGCCGCCGGCGTCGCACCCGCCGCCACCCTCTACCACTGGGACCTCCCGCAGCCGCTCGAAGACGCCGGCGGCTGGATGGAGCGGGACACCGCCTACCGGTTCGCCGAATTCTCCTACCTGGCGGCCGAGCGCCTCTCCGACCGCGTCGACATGTGGATAACCCTGAACGAGCCCGTGGTCGTCACCGCGTACGGCTACGCGTTCGGCGTCTACGCCCCGGGCAGGACGCTCCTGCTCGACGCGCTGCCCACCGCCCACCACCAGCTCCTCGGCCACGGCCTCGCCGTCAACGCCCTGCGCAGCCGGGGCGCGCGAACGGTCGGGCTGACCAACCACTACTCCCCGGCCTGGGCCGCCTCCCCCGCCGACCGGCCCGCCGCCGACGCCTTCGACGCGTTCATGAACCGGCTGTTCACCGACCCCGTCCTGCTCGGCCGCTACCCCGACCTGATGGGGGACGCGCCGTTCATCCGCTCCGAGGACATGTCGGTCATCGCCTCGCCCATCGACTTCCTGGGGGTGAACTACTACCACCCCACACGGATCACGACCCCGGCCGAGGGCCCGCTGCCGTTCGACATCGTCGACATCACCGGGTTCCCGACGACGGGGATGGGCTGGCCGATCGTCCCGGACGCCTTCCTGGACCTGCTGCGCACCCTCGACTCGCGGTACGACCTGCCGCCGGTCTACATCACCGAGAACGGCTGCTCGTTCGCCGACGAGCCCGGTCCCGACGGCGCCGTGGACGACCCGTCCCGCATCGCGTTCCTGGACGCCCACATCGCCGCCGTGCGGACCGCCGTCGACGAGGGCGTCGACATCCGCGGCTACTTCACCTGGTCGCTCCTGGACAACTTCGAATGGGCGGAGGGCTACCACCCCCGCTTCGGGCTCGTCCACGTCGACTACGAGACGCAGAAGCGCACGCCGAAGACGTCCTACGGCTGGTACCGGGACCTCATCGCGTCGTCCAGGCGTCGCTGACGGACGCGAGGGGCCGCCGCTCCTACCCTTGTCGCATGCCCGTCGAAGTGCAGGAACTCGGAAGAGCGCTCAGGCAGGCCCACCACCGGCAGCACCGTGCGCTCGACAACCGCCTCGCCGCCGCCGGCACGACGCCCGCGCAGTGGGACGCCCTGCGCGCGATCGGCCGCGCACCCGGGGCGTCCGCCCGCGCCCTGGCGGCGGAGACGTTCCAGAGCGAGCAGGCGTTCGGGACGCTCGCCGGGCGCCTGGCCGCCCAGGGGCTGATCGACCGGCGGCCGGGCCGGCACCGCAGCGTCGAGCACCACCTCACGCCCGCCGGCGAGAAGCTCCTCGGCGCCGGCCGGCAGATCGTCGACGAGGTCTTCGCCGAGCTCTTCGCGCCCCTGCCCGAGGACGACCGCGCGACCCTCCTCGCCCTGCTGCTGCGTCTCTCCTCGTGATCAGCCGTGCGGCATGCTGACGCGCATGGAGACTCCTGAGACGCTCGCGGACGTGCGCGCGCGGATCGACGCCCTCGACGGGCGGCTGGTCCGGCTGCTGGCCGAACGCGAGGGGCTGGTCCGCGCGGCCGCCGCCTTCAAACGCGACGAGGGGGCCGTCCGCGCCCCCGACCGGGTCGAGCGGGTCGTCGCGCTGGCGCGCGAGAGGGCCGCGGACGCCGGGCTCTCGGCCGAGGTCGCCGAGACGGTGTGGCGGGCGATGATCGGCGCCTTCATCGATCTGGAACTGGACGAGCACGCGACGCGCCGCGGATGACCCCATCGGAGTGCCGCCCAGCGCCCCGAGCCAGGTGACAAAGGCGCCCGGCTTCGGACGGTCGATGAGTGCGACGGCGCCCGGAAGGGCGGCCGGAGCCTAGGGAAGCAAACGAAAGGAACAAACCAATGGAAATCAAGATTGCGGATCCTCACGATGTGGAGGGCATCCGCCGGATCGTGAGCGACGTGGTGGCGGACCGCAACCCGTACTGGGTGCGGCTGGCCCCCGCACTGGAGCGCTCCTTCCAAGATGTTCGGACCGTCTACCTGGTCGCGGCCGAGGGCGAGGAGGTTCTCGCCTTCATGCGCGGGCGGTGGATCAGTCAGTCGTGGTCGGAGCGGCACGTGGGCCCCGACGAGGACTTCCACGTGGACATGTTCGCCGTGGTCTCCGGCCACAGCGGGAAGGACCTCGTGCGGCTCTTCGTGGAGTCGGCGGGCGAGTTCTTCACGGGGCCGGTCACGATCGGCTTCAACCTTCCCGAGGGCAGTCCGCTGCTCGACGTGCTGGTGACGCTGGGGTGTGAGATCACCCCCACCGACACGTTCTACGAGACCGGTGCACGGCGCCTTCAGGGCCGCTGGCACCTGCAGTAGCTAGTTCGTAAGGGGGTGGTGGGGGCCGCAGCGCGGCCCCCACCACCCCCTCGCCGTTCGCGCATATCACCTCGGCCGGTGGAGCGGCACGGGCTCGGTCGAGAAACGGGCGCTGCGGGCGTCGCGTTCGCCGCCGAAGCGGCGTGTGAGGATCTCGTAGAGTTCGGGCCGCCGCCCCTGCATCCAGCGACGGCCGGTCGACATGGGCAGCAGGTCGAGATCGAGATCGGCGACCACCATGGCGTCCTCGGCGGCCCAGGTCTCGGCGAGGATCCTGCCGTACGGATCGAGGATCATCGCGTTGCCAGTGCGAACCTCATCGTCATCCTCGCCCACCCCGTTGCTGAACAGGAGGAAGAGGCCATTGTCATGGGCGCGGGAGGGCAGCCAGCGCATCAGCCACTCCCGCCCGTTCGGCCCGCGCAGCTCGGCCTCGATCGACTGGCGATCCCGGTCCCGGCCCCGCCACAGTTCCATGGGGATCGGGCGCATGCCGTGCGGGCTGCGTGAGGCGGTGCCGCCCGTCTGGTGAGGCGCGATGAGGACCACCGCGCCCAGCAGCGCGGTCGCCCGGACGTTCTCGACAAGGTTGTTGTCCCAGCAGATGAGGACTCCCATGCGCACGCCCCACGGGGTGTCGAAGACGGTGAAGCGGTCGCCACTGGAGATCGCTTCGTGTTCGAACGCGTGCAGTTTCCGGTGAACGTGGACGTCCCCGTCCGGCAGGCACATGGCGTAGGAGTTGAACAGGCGTCCTTGATCATCGATTTCCAGGAAGCCCACGCCCACGGCCACGCCCAGCGTGCCCGCCAGCCCGCGGACGAACGTCACAGACGGGCCGCTCACCGGCTCGGCGAGCTCCTGTAGCCGCTCGGCCGTCTGACGGCGAAGGTGCCAGTAGCCCGTCACGCACATCTCGGGGAAGACGACGACCAGCGCCCCGGCCTCGGCCGCCCGCATGGTGAAGTGCTCGATCCTGGCCAGGTTGTAGGCCTTGTCATCGGGCCGATGCTCGAACTGGACGGTCGCACAACGCATGGTTCCTCCTCGTCACCGCTCCTGCGTGCTCACCACCGAACCCTCTCGCCGCACATTCGTCCAATGAATCTTTGGATCGATGACATAACCTCTGGAAATGGATATCCGTCTGCTCCGCTCCTTCCTGAGAGTCGTCGAGCACCGTGCCTTCGGCCGGGCGGCGCTGGCGTCGGCCATGACCCAACCGGCTCTGACCAAACAGATCCAGGCACTGGAGACGCAGGTCGGGGGACGGCTGTTCCATCGGGGTCGGCACGGCGCCACGCTCACCGACCTCGGCGCGATCCTTCTGCCCGAGGCGGAGGATCTGGTGCGGCGGGCCGACACCTTGGCCGTGCGAATGAACCGGATGGCCTGCGGGGAGATCGGAAGGCTGTCGGTGGGTTTCGGCATGTCGAGCATCGAACTCGCGCCGCGGGCGGTGGCGGCGTTCAGGCGGCGCTACCCGGACGTGGGCATCGTCCTGGACGACATGTCCTCACACACGCAACTGGAGCGGCTGGCAACGGGCGAGTTGGACGTCGGGTTCGTTCGGCTGCCGGTCGGTGAGAAGTGGGAACGATTGCCCCTTCGGACCGACCGCCTCGCGATCGCCACGGCGGGGGATTCACCGCCAGAGAACGCGGATGATGTGGCGCGATGGGCGGCGGGGCGGCCGTTCGTCGCGTTGGCTCAGGTGAAGGGGCCAGGGCTGGCATCACAGATCGAGGGGTTCCGCGCCTGCCTCGGTGTGGACACCGAGGTGGTGCAGGAGGCACATGACCTGCAGACCGTGCTCGCGCTGGTGGCGGCGGGCGTCGGTGTCGCGTTCGTCCCGGTCAGCGCGGGCTCTATCGCACCGGCGCAGGTCATGCTCAAAGCGGTGGACCACGAGGCTGCGACCTGGCAGATCGGGGCCGTGTGGAATCGGCAGGCCCGCAATCCGCTGACCGGCAACTTTGTGACGGTCGTGCGGGAAGTGGCCGCACGGCAAGACGACAGGCCGCCTTCGCCCGCAATGACAAAACCAGGTGCCGGGGACGGGCCGGAAGGGCCATGGTGAAGGAATGCTGGTCGATCACTTCCCGCCGCTCGGTCTGCGGCTGAGGACGCCGCGGCTGGAACTGCGCCTGCCGTCGCCCGAGGAACTCGCCGCGCTGGCCGACCTCGCCGCCGAGGGCGTCCACGACCCGGAGACGATGCCGTTCATGGTGCCGTGGACGGACGCCCCGCCCGCCGAGGTCGCGCGGGGCGTCGTCCAGCACCACTGGAGGACGCTCGGGGAATGGACGCCCGAGAAGTGGGAGCTCGACCTCACCGTGTTCCGCGAGGGCGAAGTCGTCGGGCAGCAGACCCTCTGGGCGCGCGACCTCGTCGTCCTCCGGCAGGTCGAGACCGGCTCGTGGCTCGGCCGGCGCCACCACGGGCAGGGGATCGGCACGGAGATGAGAGCGGCCGTCCTGCATCTGGCCTTCGCGGGCCTGGACGCCGAGGAGGCCGTCTCCGCCGCCTTCGAGGACAGCCACGCGTCGAGCGCGGTGTCGCGCAAGCTCGGCTACCAGCCCAACGGAGTCGACCGCCACGTCGTCCGCGGGGCGGTGACCATCGAACGGCGGTACCGTCTGACCCGGGCCGACTGGGAACGCCACCGCACCGTCCCCGTCACCATCGAGGGCCTCGCCCCCTGCCGGACGATGCTGGGGCTTCCGAAATGACGGGCCGGACGTTCGAGGATCTGGTCGCCGAGGCCGCCACGGTCTCCGTCGCGGGCTGGGACTTCTCCTGGCTGGACGGCCGCGCGACGGAGCAGCGCCCGTCCTGGGGATACCAGCGGCTGATGAGCGAGCGGCTGGGCCGGGCGCGGGCGGCGCTGGACGTCGAGACCGGCGGGGGAGAGGTGCTCGCGGGCGCCGCGGTGTTCCCGCCGACGATGGCGGCGACCGAGTCGTGGCCGCCGAACGTCGCCAAGGCCACCCGGCTCCTGCACCCCAGGGGCGCCGTCGTCGTCGCCGGCTCCGCCGATGCGCCGCTCCCCTTCGCCGACGAGGCGTTCGACCTGGTCGTCAGCCGCCATCCGGCCACGGTCCGGTGGACCGAGATCGCGCGTGTCCTCGCCCCGGGCGGAACCTACCTCGCCCAGCACGTCGGCCCGGCGAGCGTCTTCGAGCTGACCGAGTTCTTCCTCGGCCCCCAGCCCGAGGCCCGCCGCGCACGCGACCCGGAGGCCGAGAGCGCCGCCGCCCGGGCCGCGGGGCTCGACATCGTCGACCTGCGTTCCGAGCGCCTGCGCATGGAGTTCTTCGACATCGGCGCGGTCGTCTACTTCCTGCGCAAGGTGATCTGGATCGTCCCCGGCTTCACCGTGGACCTCCACCATGACCGCCTGCGCGAGCTGGACGAGCGGATCCGGCGCGACGGCGTCTTCACCGCCCATTCGTCCCGCACCCTCATCGAGGCCCGCCGGCCGGCGTGAGGCGGGCGCGCTACGCGGCGGCGCTCAGCCGGTACGCGGTGCCGCTGCTGCCCTGCACCCAGGCGTCGGGCAGCGCCGCGGCCAGCGCGTGCTGGGCGCGCCAGCCGGTGCAGTGCCCCGGGACGACGAGCCCCGGCGCGAGGCCGGTGAGGGCGGCGACCGTGGGCGCGATGACCGGTTCGAAGGCCGGGCCGCCGAGGTGGAGCCCGCCGACGAGCGCGTGCAGCTCCCCTACCCCCGTCAGCCGCTGCGCGTGCCGGACGATGTTGATCGCGCCCGCGTGGCCGCAGCCGGTCAGCACGACCAGCCCGCGGCCCCGGACGTGGACGACGAGCGCCTGGTCGTCGAGGACGAGCGGGTCGTGCGCCCACTCCCTGCCCGTCCAGGCCTGGTGCGGCGGCGGCATGCCGTGCTCGAACTCGGTCGTCCGGTCGACCTCCCCGGTGATCAGGACGCTGCCGTCGAGGAGCAGCGAGGGCTCGCGGCGCTCGATGACCTGGAAGCCCTCCCCGTCCAGCGCCCGCCTGCTCAGCGTTGGCAGCTCCTCGACGTCCCGGCCGGGCACGGCGAGGCGGCGCCTCGTCCAGACCAGCGGATGCAGCACCATCGGCATCGACCGCACGCCGCGCAGGCCCACCATCCCCGCCAGCCCGCCCGCGTGGTCGAAATGGCCGTGGCTGAGCACGACGCCCTGGACGTCGCCGAGGTCGATGCCGAGCCTGTCGGCGTTCGTGACCATCGCGTCGGGCGACCGGCCCGTGTCGAACAGCAGGGTCGTGGAGCGGCCGGCCCGGCGCACCGTGACCAGCGCCGAGAAGCCGTGCTCGGCGATCATTCCCGCGGTGGTGCGGCCGCCCTCGAACTGCGGCGCCGCCACCACGCCCGCGCCCGCGCCCGCCCGGCGGGTCCGCTCGTCATCGCCCAGCAGGGCGTCGTAGACGTTGTCGACGAGAGTGACGATCTCGACCTCGTCCACCGGCTCCAGCGCGACGGGATCGACCGCCGCGCCGCGCACCGGGCGCGGCGCCGACGCCGCCGCCTCACCCGTCCCGCCACCGGTCTCGCACATGGCGGCAGCCTAACCGCCGCGTGGCAGCCTCACCGCCGCGCGGCGTCCGCCCGCGCGCGACGCCCGCGCGACATAGACTGAATGATCACGATTTGGGGCCGGTCAGGAAGGTCGTGGCGACGGGATGGCGGACTCCGGAGAAGCCTCGTCCGTGCCCGGTGTGGACACCGGCACGCCGAGCGTCGCCCGCATGTACGACTACTTCCTCGGCGGCAAGGACAACTACGCCTCCGACCGCGAGGCGGCGGAGGCGGTCGCGCGGGCGCTGCCCACGGTCGAGGGGGTCGCCCGCGCGAACCGCGCGTTCCTCCAGCGCGCCGTCCGCTACGTGGCCGGACGCGGCATCGACCAGTTCCTGGACATCGGCACCGGCCTGCCCACCCAGGGCAACGTGCACGAGACCGCGCGGGAGGAGCAGCCCCGCGCACGGGTCGCCTACGTCGACAACGACCCGATGGTCACCGTCCACGCGCGGGCCCTCGTCGCCACGGACGAGCTGACCACGATCGTCCAGGCCGACATGCGCCAACCGGACACGGTGCTGGACGATCCGCAGGTGCGCGCGCTGCTCGACTTCCGGCGCCCGATGTGCGTGCTGTTCGTCGCCGTCCTGCACTTCCTCCGAGACGAGGAGGAACCGGCGGCGCTCGTCCGGCGCTTCACCGAGGCCCTGCCCGCCGGCAGCCACGTCATCCTGTCGCACGCGGCGCTGGAGGAGCGGCGCAACGTGCGGGTCGGGGAGACCTACCGCTCGCAGGCGGCGAGCGCGAGCCTGGTGGCCCGGACCCGCGAGCAGGTGGCGGCGCTCCTGGACGGCCTCACCATCGTCGACCCGGGCGTCGTCCGCCTGCACGAATGGCGCCCCTACGGCGGCGAGTACATCACCGACGCCGGCTGGACGGCCGTGGCCCGCAAGGACGGCTAGCCGTTCTGTCCCGTGATCTCGGCCTCGATGCCGTAATGGTCGGACAGGACGGTCGAACGCCCGCCGGGAAGGCGGACCTTCTCCTTGAAGACCAGGCGCGCCTTCGCCTGGAGGCCCGGCCCGACCAGCACCTGGTCAATGGCGCCGATCTCGGCGTACTCGGGGCGGAAGGTCGGTTCCGTGTCGCCGCCGAAAACGTCCCGCAGGCCGGTGCTCGAAACGAACTCCGCAAGGTAGGGGGAATCGCGGGGGACGTTGAAATCGCCCATCACCACCAGCGGTTCCGCCTTCGGAATCCGGTCGACGGCCGCCGCCAGCCGGCGCAGCTCCCCCTTCTCGACTCGCGTGTAGACGTTCGAGGGGGACCAGTCCATGTCCAGGTTCGCCGAGAGGTGGGTGTTCACCACGGTGAGGTGGCCGCCGGGGAGCCGGACCCGGGTGAACAGGGCGCCCTTGCCCAGCAGCCATTCGGGACGCGCCGGCCCGGCGGACGCGTATGCCCGGAAATGGCGGCGCGTCACCGGGTGGCGGGAAAGGGTCACCAGGCCACCGCGGACGAGCGGGAACATCGGCGTGTAGGAGACGTGCGGATACGAGGCGGCGACGCGGCGCAGCAGGCCCAGCACCCTCCACGAGATGACTTCCTGCAGGCAGACGACGTCGTAGTCCGACCGTTCGATCGTCTCGGCCAGGACGCCCATCCGGGCGCGGGCCTCGCCCTTGAAAAGGGTGTTGAACGTGAGCACGCGCGCCTGCATGGCGGCCACTCTATGTCACCGCGTTGCCCATCGGGGCGACGCCTTCCGATACTTGGGCGCGACGACCGGACCGCCAATACCGGGCGCGCCGGACAAGAAAGGTTCTGCATGGGATTCCAACTCGGCTTGTTCTCCCCCAACACCGAATCGGGGCTGGCCATCACGACAGCGCCGGAGCGATGGCACGCCACCTGGGACGACAATCTCCGGCTCGCACGGATCGCGGACGAGGTCGGCATCGACTTCCTCCTGCCGGTCGCGCGCTGGACGGACTGGGGGCCGGACACCGACTTCCACCGCAGCGCCCTCGATCCGCTGGTGTGGGCCTCCGGGCTGCTCGCCCAGACGAGCCGGCTCCGCGTGTTCACCACCGTCCACACCGCGTTCCACCACCCCGTCGTCGCGGCCAAGCAGCTCGCGACCGCCGACCACCTCAGCAAGGGGCGGGTCGGGCTGAACATCGTGGCCGGTTGGCACGCTCCCGAATACGAGATGTTCGGCCTCTCGCTGCCCGGCGACCACGACACGCGCTACGCCCTCGCGCAGGAGTGGTGGGACGTCGTCAGGCGCATCTGGTCGTCCGATGAGCCGTTCGACCACGACGGGCGGTTCTTCCAGCTCAAGCACGTCGTGGGCAGGCCCAAGCCGTACAACGGGCACAGCCTGCCCGTCATCAACGCCGGATCGTCCACGCAGGGGCGCTCGTTCGCCGCGCGCAACGCCGACCGGGCGTTCACCGTCGTCGGCGGCCCGCAGGACGGGGCCGAGATCGTGAAGGCCATCCGCACCGAGGCCGCCTCCCACGGACGGTCGGTGGGCGTCTTCACGCTCGGCCATGTCGTGTGCCGGCCGACCAGGAAGGAGGCGGAGGACTTCCTGCGCTACTACGCCGACGAGCGCGCCGACTGGCCCGCCGTCGACGAGGTGATGCGCCTGCAGGGGCTGCACGCTCAGTCGTTCACCCCGGAGATGCTCCAGGTGTACCGCGACAGGTTCGCGGCCGGCCACGGCAGCTGCCCGCTGGTCGGCGACCCCGACGACGTCGCGGACGGCCTGGCGGATTTCGCTCATGCGGGATTCGACGGTATCGCTCTGTCGTTCCTCAATTACGCTGACGAGTTGGGCTACTTCGCCGCCGAGGTCATGCCGCGGCTGCGCGCCCGAGGTGTTCTGTCCGCCGACGATGAGGAAACGGCTTCCCCGCCAGGACGATGACTTCTTCCGATGCCAAGCCGCCCCTGTCCGCCCACCGGCGCGTCCTCAGCAAGGACATGGGAGTCCTGCACGACACGGTCGAGCCGTTCGCCGTCGGCCACGACCTCCAGGCGCTCGAACCGGACGTGCCGATGGACGGCCTGGTCAACGCCCTCGGCGTGGGCTCGGTCAACCTCGTCTGGGTGCGGTACGGGGGCGGCGGCGTCATCGTGGACACGCCGCCCACGGAGGGGCACTTCGCCCTGTGCGCGCCGATGGCGCCCATGGGCGTCGAGTACCGGGCCTCCGGGCGCCGGACGACCTCCGCGGGAAGCCTCGTCCTGTCGCACGACGAGGCGATGCGGATGACGCCGCATCCGACGGAGGGCTGCCTGGTCATCGCGACGAGCACCGGGCGGCTCGCCGACCATCTCGGCGCCCACCTCGGGCGCGGGCACGCCGCGCCGCTGCGCTTCCACGACGGCGGGGAGGGCCTCGTGCCGTCCTCGATCGTCGAGCGCACCTGGCGGTACGTGTGCGACGTCCTCGACGACGCGGCGGCGCAGGGCGGCCTCCACCCGCTGGCGGAGCGCAGCCTGGAGGAGTCGCTGCTGACGGCGATCCTGCTCGGCCTGCCCCACACGGGCACGCCCAAGCTCGCCGAGCCCGCCGACCGGGTCCCCCACCATCTGGCCGGGATCATCCGGGAGTGGGTCGAGGCGCACCACCACCGCCCGGTCGGGGTCACCGACATCGCGGCGGCGGTGGGGCTCGGCGTGCGGCAGCTCCAGGCCGTCTGCCAGGCCGAGTGGGGCATGACGCCCACGCAGCTGCTGCGCGGCGTGCGGCTCGACCGCGCCCGCGCGGAGCTCTCCGTCGCCCGGCCCGGGCCCGGAGCGATCACCGAGGTCGCCGGGGCGGCCGGGTACTTCCACATGAGCCGTTTCGCCGCCCACTACCGGCAGCGCTTCGGCGAGACGCCCTCGCAGACCCTGATGCGCGCCTGAGTCAGCCCCGGGGCCCCTCCACGCCCGTCAAGAGGCGGTCCCCGGCGCGCCGCCCCATGCGGGCCAGGGCCCGGTTGGCGGTGGGCGACACGCGGGAGAGGACGCGGCCGAAGCGCGCCTCGGCGGTGACGAGCACCACCGGCCTGTCGTGCCGGACGGCCCGCAGGATGGCCCCCGCGACCTTCTCCGGCGCGTACCCCCGGCGCTCGGACGCGCGCCCTATCCGCTCGCGCAGCTCGGTCTCCGCGCCGGACGGCAGGCCGACGAAGCGGGTCCTGCCGACGATGGGGGTGTCGATCACCCCCGGGCAGACGGCGGAGACGCCGATCCCGTAGCGGTCGAGGTCGAGACGGAGGCCCTCGGTCATCTGCAGCACGGCGGCCTTGGTGGCGCCGTACGCGGGCATCTCCGCGCTGGGCAGGTAGGCGGCCATCGACGAGATGTTGACGATGTGGCCCCACTCGCCGCGTTCCACCATCTGGCGTCCGAACAGGCGCGAACCCCGGTACATGCCGTCCAGGTTGATGGAGCGGATGCGGTTCCACTCCTCCTCGGACGTCTCAAGCAGAGACCCCGCGATGGCGATCCCCGCGTTGTTCACGACGACGTCGGGGACCCCGAACGTGTCATGGACGTAGTCGGCGAACCGTTCCATCGCCTCCGCGTCGGCCACGTCCACCCCGTAGACGTGGGCTTCGCCGTCGGACGCCTGTATCTCCTCCACGGTGCGCTTGGCGGCGCCCTCGTCGATGTCGGCCACGACGACGCGGGCCCCTGCGGCGGCGAAGGCACGGGCGGTGGCGCGCCCGATGCCGCTGCCCGCCCCTGTGATGATGACGAGGTCGCCTCCGAAGTCCTTGCCGGGGAGCCCGGCCGCGCGCGCGTGGGCGATCGCGGGCGTCTCCGGCCCGCCCTCGACGTGCTCCACGAACTCACTGATCCAGCGGGCGACGAGGTCGGGGTGGCTGCGCGCCACCCAGTGCCCCGCCGGTGCGCGCCGCACGTACAGGCGCTCCACGGGCCCGCGCGCGGACAGCAGGAGCGCCTGCGAGCCGTAGCGGTCCTTCACGGGGACGATGAGCTGGACGGGGACGTCCGTCCGCCCGTCGCCGAGCGCGCCCGCGCCGGCATGGCTCATGCCGGCACCGCCCATGGCAGGACGGCCGCGGCCCATGTTGGCGCGGTACAGGCCGAGCCCGTGGCGGGCGTCGGCGGGCAGCGTGCCGGCCGGGTGCCCGGGACGCGGCTCGGCGCCCTCACGCAGCCGCATCACCCGACCGAATCCGGCGGCGAGGACCCTCGCCGCGACCTCGCCCGCCCAGGGCGTCATCAGGACCGGCATGTAGACGCTGCGCCGCGCCTGCCCGAGCACCTCCGCGACGCCCCGCGGCCCGGACCGGACGGCCTCCCTGGCCCAGCGGGCCATGTGCCGCCGGTCCGGCCCGGAGATCGAGGTGAACGAGGCGACGCGGCCGCGCAGCCGGTCGCCGATGACGGCCTCCCAGCCCTGCACCGAGCCCCAGTCGTGCCCCACCAGATGGACGGGCTCGTCGGCGCCCACGCCGTCCAGGACGGCCTCCAGGTCGCCCATGAGCGCGTCCAGCCGGTAGTCCAGCGGGTCGGCCGGGACACCGGACGCGCCGGCCCCGCGCACGTCGTAGACGACGACGCGGAACCGCTCGGCGAGCCGCCCGGCGACCTCGTCCCACATCGCGCCCGTGTCCGGGTAGCCGTGGACGAGGACGACCGTAGGCCGGTTCTCCACGCCCCGCACCCGCACCGCCAGCTCGATCTCGCCCGACCTCACCCACTGGTCACGCATCGGCACGCCCGCCTGTCCCTAGGAGCTCGTTTCCCGTGAAACTACGCTCCTGAGGCGGCGTGTCCACAGTTCCCTAGCGGACCGGCTGGCGCAGGATCGTGCGCATTCTGGCCGGATCCTCCTCTCGGACGTCGGACAGGTAGACCTCGTGGTGCAGGCCGTTCGGCACCAGGCCCTCGGCCTCCATCAGCGCCTCCATGCGGGCGAGGGAGGCGGGCTCCTCGGAGTACGGCCCACGGTGCAACACCTGCACGCACCGTCCGTCGGTGTAGGAAACGTGCTGGACGCGTGCCGCCGCGGGCAGGCCCGAGCAGGCCCGCGCGCGGGCGGCGTCGATCGTCGCCGTCCCGTCCGGGAGCCGGAGGAACAGGTGCCACCGCCACTCCTCGCGCGGCACCTCGAACGGCGAGCGGTCGTCCTCGACCCACCACCGCCCCTCCAGCGGCGCCGGGGGCGCGCCGAGCGCCTCCATGACCGCGTACAGCGCGCCCACGCTCTCGTAGTAGACGGCGCCTCCCGGCTCGCCCCGACCCGTGACGGCCAGGCCGGTCACGGTCCCGTGCTCCACCAGTTCCGGCTCGTCGGCCGCCTCGTACCACCCCGGTGCGCCCTGGGCGGGCGCCCCCGTCCGGTCGTGCGCCCGATCGGTCGCGCTCGTCATCGAGGATCCTCCACGTAAATCATCACCCGGGTCTCCAGGTGTTCGGGCGGCGTGGTCGCGGGGTCGTTGAGGTACACCTCGCGGACCGGCCCGGCGGGCGTCTGCCCGTAGTCGCCGAACCACGCGAGCACGCCGTGGACCGTGAGCGCGATCTCCTCGTAGGGACCGGTGTGGAGGGCCGCGGCGAACCGGCCGCCGGGCAGGAGGTCGTCGCCGTCCTCGTGCTGGACGGCCACGCGCACGTCGAACTCGTCCCCCATGTCGAGCGGGAACAGGCCGACCAGCAGGCCGCCCGGCCCCAACCTGGGCAGCAGCCGGGTCGCGCACGCCGAGGTCGCCCTGTCGATCGTCGCCGGCGTCGCGGACTCCCGCGCGACGAACACGCGCCGCGCCGGCTCCCGGACGACCGAGACCTCCGTCTCCGGCAGTCCCTCGGCGACCACGCGGTCCAGGAGCCGCAGGGCGCGCCGCCGCCGGGCGACGTCCGACTCGACCCTGTCCCGTGCCTCCGCGAGGGCGCCGCCCTCGCCGCCCAGGACCCGCGCGACGTTCGGCAGCGGCACGTCCATCGACCGCAGCAGCCCGATCAGCAGCGCGTCCCGCGCCTGGCCGGTCCGGTAGTACCGGTAGCCGGACGCGGGGTCGACCCACGCCGGGGCAAGCAGCCCCAGGTCGTCGTAGTGCCGCAGCTGCTTGACGCTCAGCCGGCACAGCCGCGCGAACCGTCCGATCGGGAGGAGATCCTTGCTCACGGACCCCACCCTGGGCCCTCCCGCAGTGGGAGAGTCCAGCTCAGGACGGACGCGCGCTCAGCCCCGTGCACGAACGCAGGCCGTTCCATCGCCGGACCTCCGCCTTGGCGGCGGCGCCCTGCATCGGCACGGGGATGCCGCCGGAGATGAGCGCGGGGCTCCACTTGTCCTTGGTGACCTTGCCGTTCTCCACCTTGAGGAAGAGCACGCCGGACTTCGCCGTCTGGCCCTGCGCGGAGGAGAACACGAAGTTGCCCATGCCGTAGTGGACGTACGCGCCGTTCATGTACCCGCCGCCCAGCGGGATGTGCGCGTGCCCGCCGACGACGACGTCGGCGCCCGCCTCGACGAGGGCCTTGGCGAGCTCCTGCTGGCGGGGCAGCGGGCACCCCTTCAGCTCGGCGCCCCAGTGCAGGTGGACGATGACGACGTCCGAGCCCTGGCGCGCCTCCTTCACCGCCTGCACCATGCGCGGGACGTCCTTGGCCGACGCGAGGCCGCCCTTGGTGTCGGTGGCCGTCCACGCCTGGATCAGGTGGTCGTCCAGCACCTGCGTGGCGCCGACGATGGCGATCCTGTTGCCCTTCACGGTGACGCGGTAAGGCCGGTAGGCGGCGTCCGCGTTCTTGCCGATGCCGACGACCGGGAACCCGCTGCGCTTGATGGCGGCCAGGGAGTCGCGCAGGCCGCCCTCCATGTAGTCCATGCCGTGGTTGTTCGCCATGGAGGTCACGTCGACGCCCGCGGCCTTCAGAGCCGTGAGCGCGGTCGGCGGAGCCCGGAAGGTGAACTGCTTGCCGGGCGCGGGCGTCCCCCCGGTCGTGATGGCCGTCTCCAGGTTCACCATGGCGAGGTCGGCGGCGCGCAGCTGCTTCGCGACCGGGCCCAGCGCCGTGGACGGCTGAGCCAGCCGCCCGCGCAGCGACCCCTCGAAGTGCGTGTCGCCGCCGAAGGCGAGCAGGATCGGCTGCTTGGCGGCCTTCGCCGGCCGCGTTCCGCCCTGCTGCCCGCCGGACGGCGAGGCCGGGGGCGTCGCGCCCTCCGCCTTGGACTTGTCCGAGCCGCCGCACGCCGCCGCGGCCAGTGCCACTCCGACCACGACCAGGGACGTCGCCCCCCGCATGCCCGTCTTCCCCCGCATGGCCATCGCCTCGCCTCCGTCCGGCCCCCCGTGGACCTGTGGGTCGGATCGGCCCAGCATGCCATGAGCGCGCCGCGTCCCGGCAAAGACGTAGAACTCTTTCTCTTGAATCGTTCATGTTCACGGAGACGGCCGTCCGCCCGCGGGCGGCGACTGACGCTCCCCCTACGCCCCGTTCTGTGCGTTAACGTGCAGCTTCATGTCCCTGCGTTTCGACCAGACCGGCTGGCAGCCCCTCCAACCCGGAGCCTTCCGCAACGCCGACGGCGACACCGTCGCCCTCTACGGCTTCGACGTCCCGCCCGACCTGCCCGCCCCCCTGGAGCAGCTCGACCTCCTGCGCCGCGACACCGCCGCCAAGACCGCCGGGTCCGGCGGCGGGCTGATCGAACTGGACGTGGTCACGCTGGACGGGCTCCCGGCCGTCCGGCAGATCATCAAGCTGCCGCTGCCCGACCGCCCGACCGGCGTGGCGTACGTCGCCTCCTTCACGGTGCCCCGCGCGGACCGCAGCCTCGTCCTGAAGATCCAGTGCCTGGAGCAGGGCGTCACCGGGATGCGGGACAGCACCGCGCTCAACCACTACCTGACCGAGTACGGCCAGGGCCGCGACCTCCAGGACATGATGCGCTGGTGGGCGCAGCACGCCTACGCCCCGGAACTCCAGGGCGGCCTGCCCCGCAACCTCTCCGAGGACCCCGGCTGGGACCCGCACTTCCCCCAGCACCCCCTGTCCCGCGCCCGCCGCATCCTCACGGACCTGGCCCCCACCATCGAACTGCACCCCGTCTTCAAAACCGCCCCGCCCTTCGCCCCCTGACCGCGTCCCGAGGGAAGAACGCGAGCGCAGCACGCTGAATGGTGATTACTGGCGGGAAAGCCGCGCAGTGTCTTAATAGTTCACTTTGCGGCATAGCGCGGTGAGAGGCGGGCGGCCATCATAGAGAGACGGTCCCGTTCACAAGGAGTGTCTCGATGGGCGACCGCATGGCCTTCCGCACCTGCCCCCTCTGCGAAGCCCTGTGCGGGCTCGCACTGACCCTCGACGAGGCGGGCACGGTCACGCGGGTCCGCGGCGACGAGAAGGATCCGTTCAGCAAGGGCTACATCTGCCCCAAGGGCGCGACGCTCGGAAGCCTCGACGGCGACCCCGACCGGCTGGCGGAGCCGCTCGTGGCGGGCGAGACCGCCGGATGGGACGAGGCCTTCGAGACGGTGGCCCGGCGGCTGGCCGAGGTCGTCGCGCGGCACGGGCGCGACGCCGTCGCCGTCTACCTCGGCAACCCGACGGCCCACTCGATCGCCGGGCCGCTGTACGGGTCCGCGATCGTCAAGGCGCTCGGCACCCGCAACCTCTTCACCGCGAGCACCGCCGACCAGATGCCCAAGCACGTCGCGTGCGGGCACATGTTCGGCGACCCCCTGGCGATCCCCGTGCCCGACCTCGACCGCACCGGGCACCTGCTCATGCTCGGGGCGAACCCGCTGGAGTCCAACGGCAGCCTCGCGTCCGCCCCCGACTTCCCGGGACGGCTCAAGGCGATCCGGGCACGCGGCGGGAAGATCGTCGTCGTGGACCCGCGCCGGACGCGGACGGCCGCCCTCGCCGACGAGCACCTGTTCATCCGGCCCGGGACGGACGCGTTCTTCCTGATGGCGCTCGTCCACACCCTGTTCGCCGAGGAGCTGGTCGCGTCCGCCGGGCACCTGGCCGGGCGCGTCAACGGGCTCGACGACCTGCGCGCCCTCGCCGTCGACTTCGCCCCCGAGGACGTCGCGGACGTCACGGGCGTCGGAGCCGCGACGATCCGCAGGACCGCGCGCGAGCTGGCCGCCGCCGAGCGCGCCGCCGTCTACGGCCGCATCGGCACGTGCACCCAGGCCTACGGGACGCTGAACAGCTGGCTCGTGGACGTCCTGAACGTCCTCACCGGGAACCTCGACCGGCCGGGCGGGGCGATGTTCCCGCGGCCCGCCCACGCCCCGGTGTACCGGCGCAAGAAGCCGTTCACGACCGGGCGGTGGCGCAGCCGCGTCCGCGGGCTGCCCGAGGTCAACGGCGAGCTGCCCGTCGCGACGCTCGCCGACGAGATCGAGACGCCCGGGGAGGGGCAGGTCAGAGCGCTGATCACGATCGGCGGGAACCCGGCGCTGTCGGCGCCGAACGCCGCCCGGCTCGACCGCGCGCTCGCCGGTCTGGAGTTCATGGTCAGCGTCGACCCCTACCTGAACGAGACGACCCGGCACGCGCACGTGGTCCTGCCGCCGCCGCGGCCCGCGCAGACCCCGCACTACGACATCGCGCTCACCGGGCTCGCCGTCCGCGACTACGCGCGCTACTCGCCGCCGGCCGTCCCGCTGCCGGACGGGCGGCCCGGCGAGGCCGAGATCCTCGCGCGGCTCGCCATGGCCGCCTCCGGCACGGACGGCGACCCCGCCCTGCTCGACGAAATGATCATCAAGGCGACGCTGGAGAAGGCCGTCACGCTCCCCGGGTCTCCGGTGCTCGGCCGCGAGCCCGACGAGCTGCGCAAGATGCTCGACACCGGCACCCTCACCGAGCAGCGGCTCGACATGATGCTCCGCCTCGGCCCCTACGGCGACGCGTTCGGCGGCGAGCCCGCGCTGCGGGAGGAGCCCGGCGGCGACGCGGGCTTCACCGGCCTGACGCTCACGCGGCTGCGCACCGAGTACCCGCACGGGCTCGATCTCGGCGCCCTCAAGCCGCGGCTGGAGGAGGTCCTGTGCACCACGTCCGGCCGGATCGAGCTGTGCCCGTCCACGTGCGCCGCCGACGTCGACCGGCTCCGCTCCGCCCTGCGCGACCCGGGGACGTCCGGCGGCATGGTGCTGATCGGGCGGCGGCACCTGCGGTCCAACAACAGCTGGCTGCACAACGTCCCCGAGCTGGTGCGCGGCTCCAACACCTGCACCCTCCAGCTCAACCCGGCCGACGCCGACCGCCTCGGCGTCGCCGCGGGCGACACCGTTCGGGTCACGTCCCGGGCGGGCGCCCTGGAGGCCGTCGCCGAGCCCACCGACACGATCATGGTCGGGGTGGTCAGCCTGCCGCACGGCTGGGGCCACGACCGCCCCGGGACCCGGACGCGGGTCGCGAGCCGGCACGCCGGGGTGAACGTCAACGCCGTCACCGACGAGCAGGAGATCGACCCGCTCTCGGGCAACGCCGTCCTCAACGGGGTCCCCGTCACCCTGGAGGCGGCCCGCTGACCCGTTGTTTAGCCCCTCCCGGCACCAGGTAGGTATGACTGGCCGCGGAGGAACGCGGGAGACTAGGGTCGCAACAGGCGTCCCAGCAGGACCGCGGAGGAGGGGCATGAACCGACGGGTCAACATCTTCCGGCGCGGAGAGAGCCCCCAGGCGACCGCGCGGCTGGCCGACGCCACCGAGAGGCTGGAGCACGCCGACGGCCTGGACCGTCCCATCCGGGTCCTGTCCGGGGCCGTCCGGCGGGTGCTGCGTCCAGGGCCGGTCAAGGACGCCCTGCACGGCGTCCCGGTCGGCCATCCGGCCCACGCGCCGCTCACCGACCTGCCCATCGGGCTGTGGATGTCGGCCGCCGTCCTCGACCTCGTCCCCGGCACGCGCCGCGCATCGCAGGTCCTCGTCGCCGCCGGGCTCGCCGGCGCCGTCCCAACCGTCCTCACCGGCATCGCCGACTGGTCGGCCCTGCACCGCGAGCAGCAGCGCGTCGGGCTCGTCCACGCCGCCGGGACGGCCACCGCGAGCATGCTCTACTCGGCGTCCTTCGTCGCCCGCCACCAGGGCCGCGACGCCGCGGGGCGCGCGCTCGGCTTCGCGGGCCTCAGCGCCCTCGTCGCCGGCGCCTACCTCGGCGGGCATCTGGCGTTCCGGCAGGCCGCCGGCGCCAGCCACGCCGACCAGCTCGCCCACCTGGTCCCGCTCGGCTGGCACGACCTGTGCGCCGTCGAAGACCTCCCGGACGGCTGGCCCGTCTCCCGCCGCCTCGGCTACATCGACCTGTTCGTGCTGCGGCAGGGCGAGGAGGTGCACGTCCTCGCCGACCGCTGCAGCCACCTCGCGGGACCGCTCCACCAGGGCCGCGTCCTGACCGGCGAAGGCGCCGACACCTGCGTCGTCTGCCCCTGGCACGGCAGCACGTTCCGCGTGGCCGACGGCTCCGTCGTCCACGGCCCGGCCACCGCCCGCCAGCCGTCCTTCGAGACCCGCGTGACCGAGGAGGGCACCCTCCAGGTCCGCCCGGTCTGACGGCTTCGGTCTGACGGCTCCGATCTGAGGCGCCCGCGCATGCGCGGGCGCCTTCGCGCGTGCCCGCCGCCCTCCGGACGATGCCGGTATGGCCCCGACCTCGGGGAGATCATGGGGGTTTCACTGATTGACCCCTTTTAATGGGGTCCGGATGTCCATTATGGGCATTTAGTCAGCGGTATGGAGATAGCCGTTGGCCGTTCCGCGACAAAGCCTTCACAGTGCACACTGATCACTATTCTCATTGTTTGCGACCAGAACGACATGCACGGAATTCCCCTCGGGAAGCGTGATCAAGGAACGATGCCGGACACCTCCGGCACCGAAGATCATTTCGATGGGGGAAGAATGAGGACAAGCGCGCGAACCGGCATGGCACTCGCCGTGGCCGGTGCGGCGAGCGGGCTGTCGCTGCTGTCCGGCGGAGCCGTCGCCGTAGCGGCGACGGACGCGAACCACGCCGAGGCGGCGACCGTCGCCCGCCAGGCGGCCGTCTGCCGGTACGAGGTCACCGCACGGCACGGCCTGGCGGTCCGCAACGGCCCCGGCGTCAAGTTCAAGCAGGTCGGCACGCTGCCGTTCCGCAAGCACATCAGCGCCGACTGCAAGAAGACCGGCTGGACCCAGCTGCGCGGCAGCGTCCCGCCGGCCTGGATCGGCAAGTGGGTCGCCGTGCGGTTCCTCAAGCAGATCACGCCCGTCCGCGTCTGCCGGTACGAGGTCACCGCACGGCACGGCCTGGCGGTCCGCAACGGCCCCGGCGTCAAGTTCAAGCAGGTCGGCGCGCTGCCCTTCGGCAAGCACATCGGCGCCGACTGCAAGAACAGCGGCTGGACCCAGCTGCGCCAGAGCGTCCCGCCGGCCTGGATCGGCAAGTGGGTCGCCGTGCGGTTCCTCAAGCCGATCAAGCCGCACGGCGGCGTCATGGCCGGTGGCGGCGGCACCTCGATGTCGAGCTTCCCGATGCTGGCCGGCGCCGGTCTCGGGGTTCTCGCCCTGGGCGGCGGCATCGCCGTCGTGGCCCGTCGCCGTCAGGTGAAGGGCGTTTCCTGAGCCCATGGACAGGAGAAGGCGCGGCGGCCGGTCGAACCGTTTCCGGTACCGGCTGGCCGCCGCGCTCATCGCGACAGGGACCGCGATGTTCGTGGTGGGATTGGTGCGCGACCATTCCGATCCGCCGCCGCAACCGCCGTCCTCCGACATCGTGCGGCCTGCCCCGAGAAGTGCGGAACCCGAGCCGGACATCGCACTGCGGCCCTCCAATCCCGAACGCGTCAGAATTCCGTCCATCAAGGTCGACGCGCCGATCCGCCGCGTCGCCACCGAACGGGACGGAACGCTCGGCGTCCCGCCGCTCGACCGGGTCCGGGAGGTCGGCTGGTGGGAGGACGGCCCGACGCCCGGCGAGAACGGCAGCAGCGTGCTGGTCGGCCACGTCGACTCCAAGTCGGGCCCCGGCGCCTTCTACCGGCTCGGTGCGCTCCGTCCGGGCGGCACGATCGAGGTCGTCCGCGCCGACGGCACGGCCCCGGCCTTCCGCATCGACCGGATCAAGCGCGTCGACAAGGACGAGTTCCCGACCGACAGCGTCTACGGGCAGCAGGGCCGGCCGGAACTGCGCCTGGTCACCTGCGGCGGCCGGTTCGACGCCAAGCGAGGGCACTACCTGGACAACGTCATCGTCTACGCGTCCCTGATCCCCGCTCCCCGGAACGCCGTTCCGGGGACCCACCGCAAGTCCTGACGGCCGGTCGCCGCCGGGACCGGCCCGACCCCGCCGGGCCGGGCCCGCGGCGGTCAGCCGGACGGTTCGCGGCCGTCGGAGGCCACGGGGTGCTCCACCAGGGCCAGGACGCGGCTCGCCATGAAACGGGCCGTGCGGACGGGGGTCCCCGTCCGGGTGACCTCGCTGACCTCCACGACGCCGCGCCGCGTCGCGATCTCCACGCGGCGCCCCGCCCGGCTCGCCGCGACCTCGTACGTCCGCGTCCCCTCGCCGGCGTCGATCACGATTTCGACCTTGTCGCCCTTCATCCGCGCGAACCTCCGGTAGTCGAACGTATATTCGACTTATACCCGGAACGCCGCGCCCGCAACCCTCCCAAAAGGTGCGAAAGCCCTGGTCAGGCCAGGAGATTGACGATCGCGACGAGGCCCACGACGACGATCACTGCCCGCAGCGCCAGCGGCGGGATGCGGCGGCCGACCTTGGCGCCGATCATGCCGCCGCAGGTGGAGCCGGCGGCGATGAGCAGCACGACCCACCAGTCGATCTCGGCGTCGGCGAACAGCCACATGAGCGTGAACAGGATCGCGGCGGTGCCGTTCACGACGGCCGACAGGACGTTCTTGCCCGCGTTCAGGCGCTGCAGGTCGTCGTCCAGCATGATGCCGAGCAGGGCGATGAGGATGATGCCCTGCGCGGCGCCGAAGTAGCCGCCGTACACGCCCGCGAGGAGCACGCCGACCCACAGCGCCGGGCCGCCGTGCTGCGGCCGGTGCTCGCCCTCCCGGCGGCGCTGCATCCACTTCTGCAGGCGCGGCTGCACGATCACCAGCACCAGCGCGATGACGATCAGCGCGACCACGATGACGTCGAACGCCTCGGCGGGCAGGCCGAGCAGCAGCAGGCCGCCGATCACGGCGCCGACGAACGAGCCGGTGGCCAGGCGCGTCAGCCGGCCGCGCTGCCCCTTCAGCTCGTGCCGGTAGCCGTAGGCGCCCGTCACGCCGCCCGGGACGAGCCCGATGTTGTTGGAGATGTTCGCGACCACCGGCGGGTAGCCGAGCGCCACCAGGGTCGGGAAGGTGATCAGGGAGCCGGACCCGACGACCGTGTTGATGCCTCCGGCGGCCACACCGGCCGCGAAGACGGCGGCCGCGTCAAGCAGATTCACGTCCGTCCCATCCCTGCGCTACGAGTTCCCGACGGCGCGTACATCGTAGGGACGCCGTGGCGGGCGGCCGACGATCGGGGGTCGTTTGTGGCATCCCGCCCGGTTCAGCGGGCCGAGCGGGCGTACCAGCGGCCGTTCTGGCGGTCGATCGTCAGCGGGAGCCCGAACGTCTCCGACAGGTGCCCCGGGGTGAAGACCTCGTCCACCTTGCCCTGGGCGACGACCTGCCCGCTCCGCAGCAGCAGCGCGTGGGTGAAGCCCTCCGGGACCTCCTCCACATGGTGGCTGACCATCGCGATGGCGGGCGCGGCCGGATCGTCGGCGAGCGCGGCGAGCCGGGCCACGAGGTCCTCGCGCCCGCCGAGGTCGAGGCCGGCGGCGGGCTCGTCGAGGAGCAGCAGCTCGGGGTCGGGCATCAGCGCGCGGGCGATCTGGACGCGCTTGCGCTCGCCCTCTGACAAGGTGCTGAACGTCCGGCGGATCAGGTCGGCGGCGCCGAGGGCCTCCAGCAGCGCGACGGCCCGGTCGAGGTCGGTCGAGTCGTACTCCTCCTGCCAGCGGCCGAGGATCGCGTACGAGGCGGTCAGCACCAGGTCGATGACCGTCTCACCGGCCGGGACCTTCTCCGCGACGGAGGAGCTGGCGAGGCCGATCCGCGGCCGCAGCTCGAACACGTCGGTGCGGCCGAGCTCCTCCTCCAGGATCGAGACGCTGCCCTCGGTGGGATGCAGCATGGCGGCGGCGATCTGCAGCAGCGTGGTCTTGCCCGCGCCGTTCGGGCCGACGATGACCCACCGGTCGCCCTCGTCGACCGTCCATGTGACGTCGCGCAGCAGGGTGGCCCCGCCGCGCCTGACCCCGACTCCGCGGAGTTGAAGCACCTCGCCTGCCATCGCGCGCCTTCGTCCCCAATCCGGTGGTCCGTGCTCCCGCTTGCAGGAAAGAACCTATGCGATCCGGGGCGGCCGTGGCCCCCCGGGATCGCACCAGGGGAACGGCTTCGGAACACCCCCGCGCCGCGAGAGGTCCCTTACGTCCGGTGGCACCGGCGATCCGAACGCTTATCGTGGATCGCATGCCCATTGCGGAACGCACGAGACCGAGAATGAGCACGGACGTATGAGCAGGGCCGTCGCGATCGCCCTCGTCGCCTGGGGCAACGCCTGGCTGACGGGGCACGTCGGCCTGGACGAGGCCGTCGACGAGGTCGAGAAGAGCGCGGGCCCGCAGATCGTCGGCGGCGAGCCCGCCGAGGTGACGCTGCGGCGCGGCCTCGGCGACCTGCGCGTCGGCGGCCTGGGGGCGCTGCGGCTGGCCCTGCCCGAACCGGGCGACCCGCTGGGTCTGACCGGGCCGCCGTCCTTCAACGCCGCGGCGATCGAGGCGGGCGCCGCCGCCGTCGCGGTGCTGGACGGGCGGGGCATGGGGCTCGTCCCGTCGGAGGACCGGCGCGGCTCGTCCTACGTCGGCGTCCGCTGGACGACGCACGACGCTTCGGCGGCGCCGCCCGACGTCCCGTCCCTCGCGGAGGCCGACCGGCGGCTCACGCTCGCCATGCGGGACGCCACCGAGGCGCTGCTGGCCGTCGACGACTTCGCGGGCGTGCCGCCCGAGATCGCGGACGCGCTGGTCGACCTGCGCGACCCCGACCGCGGCGACCACCCGCTGTCCCCCGGCTACCCGCCCCGCGCCCACCGCGTCGCCGCCCTCGCCGGCCGCCTCTCCCTGGTCGTCGACCTCGCCCGGCAGATGGACGACCGCGGCCTCAGCGCCGACCAGATGAGGCGCCGCGGCGAGGCCCTCCGCCTCCTGGACGCCGCCGTGCGCCGCGCCCTGGTGGCGGCTTGCAACAGTGCCTTCGACCCGGTGCCCGGAGCGGAGCGCTAGCGGAGCGGAGGGCGCCGGGTCGGACCCGCTCTTGCCGGGGGGCGTGGGGGGTCGCCCCCCACAAAGAAACATCCCCGGTGCCCGGAGCCAAGCGCTAGCGAAGCGGAGGGCGCCGGGTCGGACCCGCTC